>JAHEJP010000024.1:0-8655 GCA_024638855.1 Chloroflexota bacterium | reverse complement strand
TCTCAAAAATGCGTCAAAAATGGGCTTAATGGACAAATTCAGAAAATCCTGCATAATAAGATTGTTATATTGGTGCTTTTAAGAGTTCACGAATAAGTTTGTGGAAAATCTGGAAGCTAGATTTAGGAGACAGTGAAAGAGTTGAGCAAGAAGATTTATGTAGGAAACTTATCCTACGACGCAACGGAAACCAAAGTCAAAGAAATGTTTGAAGAATATGGAACCGTTGAGTCAGTTGCCTGGATTACGGACCGGGATACAGGCAGGTTTCGCGGATTCGCTTTCGTGGAAATGGAAGAGTCATCCGCCAATGCGGCAATCAAGTCGCTAAATAATCAGTTGGTCGATGGACGCGAACTGAGAGTCAACGAAGCAAAACCCCGTGAAGACAACAGACGCGGTGGCGGAAGCAACAACCGCAACAAAGGTTATAACAATAACCGCTGGTAATTAATAACCGCGAACAATCAGTTTGATTAACAGACGGTCACTCTCCTAATCAGGGAGTGGCCGTTTTTTTGTACCGTTCAAGCCAGGTTACCTTCTACAGAGCGAGATCTAAATGAGGTCCTCCATCGAACGAGCGATAAGAAGGACCCCTTGTTTTCAAAACAGCAGATTAATGGATTGATTCCGCAATCGATAAGTTTCAACTATTCACTTTTGGCGCCAATCCACTTAGTTTGAATAGATCATTGATTTTTCCGACTCGACCTCAATTGGCCGTTGGCGGTAGCTTTCGTAGTCTGGTACTTCCCGTTCATATATTTCGGCCATCAATGGCGAAGAGATGATCATGTCGGCCGAGGAGCGGTTACAAGCGATGGGGATATTCCAAACCACCGCCACACGAAGCAAAGCTCTGATGTCAGGATCATGAGGCTGGGCCTGTAATGGGTCCCAGAAGAAAATCACTGAATCGATTTCGCCGTCGACGATTTTCGCCCCGAGCTGTTGGTCACCACCTAGGGGACCACTCTGCAATTTAAACACCTCTCGTTCAAGGCGCTCTTCCAATAGCCGGCCGGTAGTCCCAGTCGCATATAACTTATGTTCCTTTAACATTTCGCGATTGTATTCAGCCCAGTCCAAGAGATCTTTTTTCTTGTTATCGTGGGCCACCAGGGCGATTCTTTTTTCAATTGGTACTGCTATATGACTCATTGTCTTACCTCCTGTAAGAATGATGGGAATCAAGACATCTTCCAGCGGTTATTCCGATAATGCTCCCAATCATTTATGAGACAAAAAGTCAAATCCTAGCAAAGTGCGCATTCTAATTCAAGCGGATTAACAAAACGTTTACGTGACCATAATCTATTGTTGATCAAAAAAATCCGGGCGATCATCCAAGAATTAACAAATTTTTATAAATTTATTGATATAATATCTGCGGAACAGAAGCTTTCGACTAATAAGGACTACATATTCATGACCAGCATACCCCGGAAAGTGAAACAGATTATTGAACCTCAGCACGTGATCGAAGGCGCCGACGTTTTGTTGCGCCGATCTTTTGGACCTAACATCGAGAATTTATTCGACCCTTTCCTACTTTTCGATCATTTCGCCTTCAACAATCCCATCGAATGTCCTATCGTTGGCTTTCCTACCCATCCCCATCGCGGCATCGAGACCGTCACTTATATGCTGGAGGGCAACGTCCGCCACCGCGATAGCCTGGGCAATATGGGTATCATCGGACCGGGCGACGTTCAGTGGATGACCAGCGGCCGCGGCATCATGCATGAAGAAATGCCAAAGCGCGGGTCAAGCGGCCTGATCGACGGTTTCCAGTTATGGGTAAACTTGCCGGCCGCCCAGAAGATGAGTCAACCACGATATCAAGAAATTACTGCTGATACCATCCCCACCGTCAAAAATGAAGATGTTACCGTGCGCGTGGTCGCTGGCGAATATGCAGGCACAAAAGGGCCGGTGACGGAGATCGCCGCTCAACCCTTGTATATGGATGTTGCTTTGCAACCAGGAAGGGAGTTTGAATTAACTATACCTGAAAGCCATTCGACCGTAGCTTACTTATTTGAAGGGACAGGCTTATTCGGTTTGAGCAATGGCGAGCAGGGCGTCTCAATTGAGGCCGTGCATTTGGCCATATTTGACGATGGCGATCATGTGCGCGTACGTGCGGCCGAAGAGAGCCGTGTCCGGTTCATGTTAATGGCCGGCGCGCCTTTTAAGGAACCGATCGTCCCTTACGGCCCGTTCGTCATGAATACCCGGGAGGAGATCCAGCGCGCCTTGGCCGATTTGCGGAACGGCACGTTCGTACAAAATTAAGACCAGTCCATCAGTAGCTTTGATTGTCCATTTGCGGGCACAGTAGGGCAAGAGCTAGTGGAAGGACTTCTGTGATTTGATAAGAAGTCTAGTGGGGAACTGGGCTGGTTAAAGTTTTGAAGTCGATAGAGCCGAATTAATGGCCGAAAGCAACTGGTTAATGCCAAAGGGTTTAAGCAGGAACACAGATGCATTCAGTTTTTCTATTTCTCGTTTGGGTAAGCTTTTACCGGTCACGGCGACAACTGGCACCTCATTTAATCCACGTATTTCATCCCGGCGAGCGAGAAAATCATAGCCGTTGACACCGGGCATCATTAAATCGCAGCAAATGACATCGGGAAGTTCGTTCGCCAGCAGATCCCAAGCTTTCGTCACGGTGGCGACAGCTTTCACCGCATAGCCTTCAAATTCAAGCATTGTTTTGATGAGATGGGCGTTTTGCGGATTATCCTCGATTATCAGAACAGTAGGCATTTCGTATCCTTCAGTGTCTATGACCAACTTATTCGCCGACGCCTGAGGGTTGCCAGCGCCGGCGAACGGCCACAATGAATATGATAACGATTTATGGGCGGATTTAAATGGGCAACTCTTCCTACTCTTGTGAATCCACGATTAGAAGATGGCTAGCATTGCCAAGCCAAAATGACTAAAAATGCTCCGGCCCCTAATGCTATTCTTCTGTGCGCTGGATTTCAGCGCGTCCGGTCATTCCCGACCAAAGGCGCAGGTCAGTTGGTTCAATGTCGATGACTACTGTAAAAGTTGCGGCGTCGCCAACCTGGCCACTGGCCTGGGACACGATATATGCAACCGTTCCGCTGATCGGCTGGCTGGGATAAGTCTTAAATGTAATTTCGGCCGGCTGGCCCAGCCCTATGTAGGCCAGATCCCGTTCGCTGAGGTTGATGGTTTGAAACTGCACCGCGCCAGTATCAACTAGCGTAATGATGGGCGTACCGGCAGTGACAAAGGCACCCGGGGCCACATCAACGGAGATGACGATTCCTTCCCAAGGAGCATGGATTTGGGCATTTTCCAGGGCTTTCGTCGCCTGCTCCAGGTTGAACTCCGCCTGCTGCAATGACAGCATCGCTTGTTCTACTTGGAGACGTACGGCCGCGATTTCATTTTCCCTTGGGCCGGTTTGAGCCTCTTGCAAGGCTCGTTCGGCATTTGTTACGGCTGCTGCTGCATCCAGCGCAAGGCTATCACTCAATCCAGCCTGGGCCAGTGCATAATTTGAACGGGCTATAGATAAGCTATCATTGGCTTGTTGCAGGCCTCGAGTCGTGCCTTCTCTTTCCTGTTCCAGGCGATCTTTCCAGGTTGGTCCGGTGCAGGGGACCGGCCCACCTTGTCCGGGCAGACATATCGGCTCGTTATAGTTCAATTCCCAATCACGTGCCTCTTGCCAGGCCTGATCGTAAGCATCTTGAGCGTCGACCAGACTGCGCTCTGCCTGGTCTAAACTCACGCGGGCCGAGGTCAGGCTGTTCCCAGAGACAGCATCTTGTGAGAGCGCCAGATTGTAATTTGCTTCGGCCGATGCCAGATTGGCTTCAGCCACCGCTACGACCATTTCCTCGGGTTGCCAATTCAGCAAATCGTCCAAAGATAGCTGGGCTTGGGCCAGCGAATTTTCAGCCTGGGTCACGGCCAATTCAGCATTGGATAGGGCTGCACGGAGAGCTTCATCATCCAAAGTGGCAACGATGTCGCCGGCCGATACTTGGTCGCCTTCTGCAACATGGATTTCCACCAATTGGCCGCCACTTTTGAAACTCAGTGGCAAGGTAGGATTGACCGCAACCAATTGCCCATCAGCCAAGATCTCGGTGCCAATGACGACCGGCCGAATCGGACTCACAGTCGCTTCTGCTTCACCCTCTTGTAAATCGTCGGTTGATTGTGCCTGGGGATTTTCCGGTTCAAGGTCTTCCGGTTCCCGGCTGCAAGCAGTCAAAACAAGAAGAAAAACCATGCTAAGAATCAAGAACTTTAGTTTCATATCATCACATCCGCAAAATCTCAACAGCCGGCTTTTTAACGATCCGCCGAGAGGAAAAAGTGGCGCTGATCACGCTGGCCAATACGATCATGAATACGATAAAGGGGATCACCGTGGTATCCACAGCGAACTTGGCAGGTTGTTGCGACAAAGCTCGTTCGCCAAAAAAGATGATATAGCTCATAGCAGCCCCGGCCGTTATGCCAGCTAAGGCTGCGCCCAGGGTCATGGCAATTGCTTCCAGGTTAAGCATACCGGTCAATTCGCGCTGTTTCATACCTACCGCCTTCATCATGCCGATCTCTATCCGGCGCGCGTATATAGAAACGTATATGACAGCAAAGACGCCAAAAACGGCTGTCGTGAAGGCGATGGTCGTCAGCACAAGTAGAAAAATCCGCTGGGTAGTTTGTTCTCGCCGGTTACTCTCGAGTATAACTTCTAAGAATCTAGTATAGATACTGTAATCCTGGCTGAATCGTTTGCCCATCTCATCGGCCACATCTTGGGCGTCCACGCCGGGCGTTAAGGTCATCATGATCCTGTCCAAAATCGGCTGGTCCCGTGGGGGTAGCGGTTGGTTCAACGCCGTTATAAGTTCTCGAAAGCTGTCGAGAGATATGAGCACATTACTATTTGACTGGGCCGCGATACGACTGCGGCCGATTCCCTCGATGCCCGGTATTTTTCGGGCGATGGCGATGATGTGAGCCTTGAAGACGTGGTCGGTGCCTTCGCCCGTAACGTTGATGGTATCACCCAAAGAGACGGCTAGGTGATCGGCTAAGCCTTCGCTAATGATAATAGCTTCGGGGTCGGATAATAGGGCCGCCAACGCTTCAGGCCCGCCGGCTGTGAAATCTACCAGGTCGGCGAACAACACGTCGTTCAGATTGCCGTCAACACCCTGCACTATGATGGCCGCCGATTTAAAGTCCACGGTGTCCGAAGCTTTCGTTTGATAACCATATGTCAATCCGGCCGTGCGATCGACGCCGGCCACTGTCGTCAACTCTCTGGTTCTAAATTCCGGTTTTAGCCTGACCCGATCCAGCTCTTCAGGCGGTAACCAATTGACCACCTGGATAGTAGCCGGCGCGCCCATACGCTGGCGGGCATTGGCCTCTAAATTGGCCTTTTCTAGGGCCACGGTGGTAGCCAGGAAGCTAGGTAACACGGCACTGAACAAGACCAACAGCGAAATGAGGGTATTGCGGCTCTGCCCGCGACCGACATTTCGCTTGGCGAAATATGTCAGGCGGGGCACGACCAAACCCATCAAAAATAGGACCAGTTTTTCAAAGGGAACGGTGGCAATATAAAAGACCATGCCCAAGCCCAAGACCAATAAACCCAGAGCCAGCAAGATGAAGGTCACTTCCAGGGCGGGACCACCGAAGGTCTCGACGACTTGAAAACTGGCGATGAGAGCAAAGATGGACATTAGGGCTAGTCCGCCTAAAAAAAGCCTAATATCGGGGCGGCGTTCTCGCAGCTTGGTCACGTCCTCAAGCTGGATATTATCGGCAACACCGGGGTTAATGGCATGCATGACTTTGGTATTGGCCGCATCGCGAGCCGGTTTCAGGCTGCTGAGCATTAGCACAACAAAGGCGGCGACGGTGACCGGAATTAAAGTTGTAATGGAAACGCTTGGCGTCAGCCCCGTGGGGATGCCTTCATTTGCCATCTGTTGTTGGATGACCGGCACGGCTATGAAGCGGGTGATTAATTGCCCGGTAACGATACCAAGGCTGACGCCTATAAGGCCGATGACCAGCACCTCTGATATGACGATGGCAAAGAGGTAATTACGTTTGCTGCCAAGAATCCGTAAGATGGCCATGTCGCGACGCTGCTCTTGGACATTGGTCATCACCAAAGTGTGAACCAGTAGTCCGACGACGCCAAGCGCCATGAGACCGTAAGTATTGATGAGCGCTTGTACTGCCAGGAAAGCCTCGGCAGCGCCACTTAGGACGACAGCTTTGTCAAGCCTATAGAGATATTCATCTCCCAATCTTTCCTGGACCGCCCTAACCACGCTACGAACCTCTAAGGCGGCCGCCTCGGCGTTGCTGGTCTCGTAGAGACCGGGATCCACCGTAGCGATGAGGGATAGCGCCTGATCCGGCATATCGAGCCATTCCTGGACATCAGCCAGGTGAACGATAAATCCTTCTCTAGAAAAGCCACCACTGACGCCATCCTGGCGCACAATGGCAGAGATAGTGAATCGTTCGGTCGTGCGGCGCTGGCTTGCTCCGGCAACAATGGGTTGGCCTCGCTCACGGGGCACGGGAAAACTGTACGAAACATCGATGGTGTCACCGATGTCCAGGTCGTAGGCAAAGGAGGTTTCTTCCAACAAAGCCACCTGCCCGTTGCCTAGTTGATAGGTGCCGCTGATCACGTCGATATAACCGATGTCATCATGATCCGGGTCCAAAGCGATTAAGCCGGCTTGGCCGGTATTGTCTTTAGCCGCAATTTCGACCAGCGCCTCAATACGAGGATAGACGGCCGTGATCCGAGCATCGGCCGCTAGAACTTGCCTTGTTCCCTCCGAAATCGGGATAAAAGGGTTGCTGCTGGTATCTCGCTTG
Source organism: Chloroflexota bacterium (assembly GCA_024638855.1). Lineage (GTDB taxonomy): Bacteria > Chloroflexota > Anaerolineae > Promineifilales > Promineifilaceae > UBA11865. Next base: position 1,734 of record JAHEJP010000024.1, on the reverse strand, counting down.
ACCAATGATAGATCGTATCGTCCAATAGCACCGGCTATTAAATCGACGGTGGATTGGCGCATCGTTTCTACCGTGGCACTCATGGCGACGATTAGCGAGGTACTGACCATCAATGTCAAGATCATCAGAATCGTGCGCACTTTGCGACGAGAGAAGTTTTTGAGAACGTATTTAAGAATCATGTGTTCAGTGCCCGAGTGTATTGTCGGCCCGAGCTTATATGGTCATAAATTATTGACGATCTTGCCGTCACGTATTTGGATCACTTTCTCGCTAAATTCAGCCATACGCGGGTCATGGGTGACGTAGACGATAGTCATGCCGTCCTGATTAAGTTGTGTGGCTAGCTCCATGATGGCGAAGCCTGTCTCCGAATCCAAGTCACCCGTCATTTCGTCGGCGATGAGAATCGAGGGGTCGTTGGCTAATGCGCGGGCAATGGCCACGCGTTGTTGTTGGCCGCCGGACAGCTCGCTGGGATAGTGATGGCTTCGGTCACCCAAGCCGACCTTATCCAATAATTTTTTGGCCCGGTCCTGCCGTTCGCCACGGCCGACCTTGGCCAGCACCATGGGTGATTCTACATTCTCTTGCGCGGTAAAACTGGCCAGCAAATTGTAACTTTGGAAAATGAAGCCCATTTTGTGTAAGCGCAAAGAGGCGAGTTCATCTTCTGAAAGGGCAACGAGATTATCTTCATCAACGATGACATGGCCTCGGCCAGCTTCGTCCAGGCCGCCAATGATATTTAATAAAGTGGTCTTGCCTGAGCCACTTGGTCCCATGAGACAGACGAAATCACCGGGATAGATTTCTAGCGAGACACCTCGCAAGGCTGGAACCGCTTCTTTGCCCATGAGGTAGGATTTGTGGACATTGTCAACGATGATGATTGGTTCTGATTTGTTTTGCATGAAAGACCTTGGTGCTTTTTTAAGTTGGTTTTTGAACGCTTCGCGAAATACGTCATTCCCGTGCCTACACAGACATGACAAAGAAGGGTGATCGTTTAACTTTCATGTCAACAGAGTACTTAGCGTTGTGCAGTGACTCTTATTTCAAAGTAAATACTAATCGACGAGCCGTTGCATCTCAGAATGTTACTTTTTTATTCTTCGGTTTTACTGATCGTGACACACTATCCTGTCGCTATATGAATGGTTCGTCAATGATACCTGATGGACATAGTCAAGATCGCGTCTGTAGTTTATTCCTACTGATAACAGCTTACAAACCAGTACGCGGAAACTATGAGCAGTTTCGCAGTTTTGACAATAACCCCTAAACCATATTAAGATCTTGTTCAATTGAGACCACCTGTTCCGTAAGCAAGTAGAATCTATCAAATGACAATATGAGCAAAGACGACTCCCAGTTCATCAGCTTTCACAGCCCGGCCGATCTCGATCAGGTTCTTGGCGGCACAAATTTCGCGGCCACATGGCGGGTAAAAAATAACGGCACAACGCATTGGAAATTAGGCTACCATCTTGTCAATCGAATCCAGAGCCTGATGGTTAGGAAACGTTTGCCCTTATTCGAGGCCACCGGAAAGCACAATGTCGCACCTGGCGAGGAAGTAGACGTCACCCTACTCTTTACAGCGCCAGAGGTGCTAGGCCGTCACAAACATGTTTTCCAGTTGGCCAATGGCAAAGGCCAGGCGTTTGGCGATCAATTCTGGATCGATATTGTGGTCGTCGATGAAGATAAAAAACAGGGTGATGGAGCTTC
>JAHEJP010000289.1 GCA_024638855.1 Chloroflexota bacterium | reverse complement strand
AGACCTCCTTCCATAAACGGAAATCTAATAAACATATGCTAAGATAGTTTGTCTCTGGTTCCCGAATCTAGACAATCTGATAATATTAGGTGGGTAGCGTATCTACAAGGTACCCGTGAAGCAATCGCTAGACCAGCATCAAAAACCGTAATTTGAAAATAAAAATCGAAAATCTATTCAAACGTAGTGGAAAAAACAAAGAGTACCCACAACTGTTCTCCCCGGGCTCGGAGGCACCTGGCTTTTCTCTGGCAGCCTCGAATGGGGAAACCCTGAACTTGAGTGAATACCTGGGCCGGCCGGTGGTACTAATCTTCTATCCTGCCGACGAAAGTAGTGTCTGCAGCAACCAGCTAGCCCTTTATAATGAAGCTTTGCATCTATTCGAAGAACACGGTGCGCAGCTTCTAGGCATCTCGGTGGACGATGTCGCTTCCCACCAAAGTTTCGCCGAATCCTTGAACTTGCAGTTCCCCTTGCTGGCTGATGACGACCCTGCCGGAGCTGTGGCCAACAGATATGGCGTTTTTAACAAGCGAGACGGCCTAAGCGAGCGAGCCTTGTTTGTGATCGATTCTGAGGGAATTATCCAGTGGAGCTATATCTCGCCCCGCAAAGTTAATCCTGGGGCTCATGGTATCCTGGAAGCGCTAGAGTCACTTAGGAAAGATCCAACCCATAGCCACTGAGTAATTAGCGGCTAATTGAGGTATTTGTGTCTGGCGAATCAACCCCATCTAAAGCCCAATTAGTCGTTCCTGTCAATGAGCGGGATCACGCCCAAGGCTTGGCCAATGCTCTGGCAACGTTGGTTGAATATGGCGACTATCAATGCCCCCACTGCCGGCAGGTCTACTATAATATTAAGGAGTTGCAAGAGCTGCTGGGCGATAGAATGCGCTACGTCTACCGCCACCTGCCCATCTCCTCCGCGCACCCTAATGCCCAACTGGCGGCCGAAGCGGCTGAAGCGGCCGCAGCCCAGGGTAAATTTTGGGAAATGCACGATAAACTCTATGTTCACCCCGACCTCGACAAAGCTCGCATTGTATCTTACGCTGAAGAAATCGGTCTTGACAAGGATCGCTTCTGTGAGGATTTAGAAAACCGGATCTACGCTGACAAAGTGCAGAAAGATTTTGACAGCGGCATTCGCAGTGGGGTTAACGGCACGCCCACCTTCTTTTTGAACGGCGAGCGTTACGATGGCGCCTGGGACACAGAATCTTTGTTGGAACTTGTGGAAAAACCATTGGGCATGCGCGTGCGGTTATTGACTCAGAATTTCGCCCGCCAGGCGGCCTCCGGTGGCATTGTTCTGCTCATCTGCACTATCATCGCCCTTGTTTGGCGAAACTCTGGTTTCGGCGAGAGCTACGTCCACTTCTGGGAAGCGGAACTAGCTATCAACTTGGGTCCTTGGGAGCTATCGGAAAGCCTGTTGCACTGGATAAACGATGGCTTGATGGTCATTTTCTTTTTCGTCGTTGGTCTGGAGATCAAGCGCGAGCTGACCACAGGAGAACTAGCCTCTCCAAGCAAGGCGGCTTTGCCCTTAGCTGGGGCCATCGGTGGCATGCTCATACCGGCAGCCATCTATCTGCTATTCAACGCCGGCGGTCCGGCCCAGCAAGGTTGGGGCATCCCCATGGCTACCGATATCGCCTTCACCCTGGGTATCTTAACGATGTTCGGCTCTCGCGTGCCTTTACCATTGAAGGTCTTTTTCACAGCTATGGCCATCGCTGACGATCTGGGGGCCATTCTGGTAATCGCCATCTTTTACTCTTCGGGCATCTCCTTCCTGGCCTTGGGCGTCGCGGCCGTCTTTCTAATCGCTCTAATCATCCTAAACCGGGCCAGGGTCTATTCGCCGCTGCCTTACGTTGTGTTAGGCATCGGCCTATGGTTGGCCTTCTTGGAATCTGGCATACACCCAACCATCGCCGGCGTGTTGCTGGCAATGACCATCCCCAGCCGTAGTCCAGCCAATATGCGCACCTTGCTGGCCCAGGTCATCTCATTGTTGCAGAGCTTTGAGCTACCGGTGAAATGGCGCGATCAAGTGGATAGCCGCAGGCAGGCGGCCGTCAGCACCCTGGAGGAAATCACCGAGCGAATGCAATCGCCTGCTCAACGGCTAGAGGAGAGCCTGACTCCCTGGACCACCTATCTAATTCTGCCCCTCTTCGCCCTGGCCAATGCCGGGGTGGCTATTAATCCAGACAGCGTCGGTACATTGACTAGCCGCTTGAGCCTGGGCATCATCTTCGGCCTGGTGGTGGGCAAGCCCTTGGGAATCGGCTTAATCAGTTATGGGGCGAGCCGCCTGGGTTTGGCCTCGCTGCCCGGCGGGATAGAGTGGCGTCAGTTCATCAGCGCTGGTGTCCTGGCCGGTATCGGTTTCACCATGTCCCTGTTCATCACAAACTCCGCCTTCAGCGACCCCGTGATTCAGGAAGCGGCCAAGCTGGCCATCCTAGTGGCCTCCATCCTGGCTGCGGCTCTTGGGTCAGCTCTGCTCTACTTCACCAGCCCCAGCGCCGAAGCCCATACGGAGATGGTAGCTGCCGTGGCGACGGACTAACCCCTAATAATGAGTCTTTAATCCAGTGATATACGCACCGACGTGTTCGAGGAATCGGCGACCGTAAAAGATAATCGCTTTAACGTATTGTAGTCATAGAGGCCTGTCTCCAAGTAATCAGCCGGCTGCTCACCAAAATCATGGAACTGCAAAATGATATCGCCTACCTGCCAGTTGGCGCTCGGATAGCCCAATCCATCGCCGACGAGGGGAGGGTCGCCAGCAACGTACAGGTGCATCATGACGGAAAGAAACTGTCCCGGATCGGATCCCGCCTGCCAGGCGCTCGTCCAGAGGCCCTCTTCATCCCAACCTCCAAGAAACGTAGCTGCCGAGCCAACCGCTGCTGGAAGTTCGATCATCTCACCATTGTCCTCTGTCACCAATTGAGAGCGGTTAATGATCTGTTCTTCGATAGCTGGGCCACCTTCCCAATAGTAGACCTTGTAGTCCGGTGTTTTGGGGCTGTAGGCATTCGCAAAAACCAGTGTGAAACGATCGCCAAACAACTTTTGGATCGGTTCTGTTTCCAATTCGTAGGGCAAGATGTACCACCCTGGTTCATTCCCGACCGGAATGAACCAGCTACTTTGACAGTCGAAATAATGGTGTTGAAGGGATGAGATGCCTATCAACTGTTCTGCTTCTGATTCGGTCAACCGCGGTTCTGGATCTAAGCAGTGTCCAATCCAGGCGCCGCTCTTTGCGTTGGGAACATCGTAGACTTGAAATGTGAATCCTATTTGTTCATCTGGCTTGTGCCGTCGAAACCAATCAAACAGATGGGGTTCATAATCGGCCGCTCCCTGTAATCGGCTAGCACTGATGATGTATTGGCCAGGGGCTGGGTTGGCGCGGGCAAAGCCAATGACGTTACCTGCATCGTCGAAGATTGGCGGTACCTCTAGTCCATAGTAGCTGGGATTTCCAATGCCATAATAGGCGACGAGAACGGGATTAGAGTCAGATCGTTCAACGTAGTCGGCCACGAGACGTAAATCTTGCCCCCAATCCAGGTTGGAATCGCCCAGATACTTGTATCCTTGTGATGGGCCACCTATGAATTCGTTGAAGAAAGCCAGGAAGTGAGGCTGATATCGTAGCGTGCCAAATGCATAGTAGACTAATAGAACACTGAGCACCAGCAGTGATCCTCTCTTTTTTAGCCAGAGAGGTTTGGAAAAGGCGATGAGCACCCAGATTAACGGAACCATCGGCAGAATGTGACGATAACCAATATTTAAACGACTGTAGGATGCAACCAACAACAAGGCAGCAGCCGGAAACCATAGATACGAGGCTTTCCCCCAGTTCGCGCTAGAGAACAAGTAGACGATGGTCAGAACCAACAGCAGCAGGACGACGGCCGGCGTTTTAATCAAGTAGGCGATGATAAAATAATGCCACCAGCCAAAAGCTAAGTCACCGAGCAAGAAAGAAGAGTGTCCGCTATTGATGTGTCCCTGCACCTGGACGAAGTTCTCAACATACGTTGCGGCCGGGAAGGGTAAAGGCAGGCCATCCACATAGCCTACCTCAAACCCGTACGCTGCCCATAGGATAGCGCCGGCCACCATGACGCTGCCCAACCAGATGAAACCTGGACGCCACCATTGGGTCTTCGCCCGCGCGACAGGCGAAAGTCTAAACCAATGGGCATAGGTTAGAAGCAGTGTAAGGGGCAGCAATAAGACAGCGGTTAACTTCGAGCTTAGGGCCAAACCGAGCATGATGCCACTCAGCAGCCAACGCCAGCGGGTAGGACGCCGCCAATAATACCAGCTAGTGAACAAGGCGGCCGTGAAGGTGACTGTAGCCATTAGGTCCGTTGTCGCCACCGATGATGAAGCCAGCAGATTGGGCGAAAAGGCAAATAGAACTGTAGCGACAATTAATCCAAATAACCCAGAGACGATCTTCGCCCAGCGCGCCACTAATGCACCAAGAATCAAACCGGCAAAGATAATCGGTAATCGGCCGATCACCAGGAACCGATTGACGTCAACTCCGTTGCGCCACAGAAACTCCCAACCCATCCCGGCGAACGAGCGTTCCGACAACGAGGGCACAGTATCAAGATTAGGGGTAGTAGGATCGGTGAAGAATAGGGAACCCATGATCCAGTGACTAAGTGGCGCATGCTGACCTTGCAAGCTAAGGTCAGCAGAATCCCACAGGACATGCGCCCGTAACAAGTGCGTTCCCTCATCAAATGTAGGCGAATTAATGGTAGCGGCCTGCAAAGCCAAGAAATAAAAAATTAGTAGGCCGGTCACAGAAACAAAGTAAACCGGCCAATAGGGGATACCTGATGGAGCCTTGAAGATAGGTCTTTCCAAACCGCTTACCTCCTCCTTGAGAGGAGCTTCTGTGATTTCAACATAGTTGTCCGCGCCAGTACTTATTGAGGATCCGGCTCTATCTCAATCGGCCGCTCTGGAGTCCACATAGTCTTAAGTAGGCTCATATTTTCACCCAACTAGATAACTCCTCAAAATGGGCACTGATTTTCAGGCATGGCATTTCCAAAGTCAACCGTCGTAAGCAAGAGCTAGCGTTCGTTTAGCATTGAATACACGCTGTACTGAAACGAGGTTGAATAAGCCGAGCTTGCTTGCCAAGCCAATAAAGAAGTTGGTCAAAACAGCCAAACTGAAGGATAAAGTTATGGGGGTATTGGGGTCAGGCTGCAACGACTGTTTGAAGGTGACATTGCGGCATATGTAAACCGCAAATATCATTTTTGTGAGATACCCAATGCGCAACGGTAGCCTTTATGCCGGGGAACCGACTAAAAAATCAATATATTCTCTCTTAATTCTTCTTCAACTGCATTATGATCCCAACTTAACAATGGTAACCATCTGTAACTATCCAGCAAAAGACGGTAATTTATTTTTACTGCCTCCTCAATATTTGAGACGCCAACCTCAGCGAGATCATCAAATGACAACGTCAATCTATGAAAGCCAATCGTAAGTGACCATAGTCCAAAAATCATGTCTGCTATAGACACATGTTCCGCGTCTAAATCTCCCACCGATAGCGCATCTTCAATAATGTTCGCGACAATGATGCTACAGTGCTGTTCTGCAGCCACCATTTCCTGATATCGTTGCACGGTTGCGCGTTTCCATACCGAAGGGGATGCTGCTAAGCGCTCGATATCAAATGTCTCAGGGACGGATTCGGCCAGAACCAAGCGAACAATCAGAATGCCATATATTCGGTCACGCGATTTTAGCGTTGCTTGCCTGACTTGCTCAAATAAGACAGCTCGTTGGCCAATTGTCTGTACAGCCAGGGCTATCAATAAATCTTCTTTTGTCTCAAAGTGAGTGTAGAGCGTTCCCACTGAATACTCGACCGCCTCCGCCAGTTCTGACATCGTCAAGCTAAGAAAACCTTTCTCACGAATGAGTCCACGGGCTGTTTCGAGTATTAGATTTTCTCGTTCAATAAACTGCCGCTCGCGACGTGATAAACCTTCAATCATTTTCGACCCTCTTGGGACAAGTTTTATTGCCCGAAATTAGACATGTTCATCACCAACTGTCATCTGAAGCAATGCTTGACAGTCAACAAAATATCGTATAAATTATGGTCTGGATATGAATATGGTTCATATATTGAATTATATTCGAATTTTGACGAACAGGCTATCACTATATGGGTCTTTCGGATTAGCATCTTCCAAAAAAAGAATTGGTGCCGGAGTTCAAATTGGTTAGCGATCCAGATTTTGTAAAGACGGAGGAACTATCAGCTCAGACTGAGGCTGGCACTAAACTCCAGCGAGATGATGCTACCAATCAATTGTTTAAAGTTATTTTTCAACCTTCAGGTCGCCAGGGAATGGTTTCCGAGGGTTCGACGCTTCTGGAGGCTGCCCAGCAACTGGGTACAGGCATTGAAGCTATCTGCGGTGGACATGAAACCTGCAATAAATGTCTCGTGCGGGTAGAGGAGGGGGAGTTCGCTAAACACAATATACATTCGACTGCTTCCCATCTGAGCCCGATGAGCGAACGTGAGCAACGCTACCGACAAAACCAGGATTTTCCCCCTGGCAGCCGCTTTTCTTGTACAGCACGCGTACTAGGCGATGTTCTGGTCACTGTCCCAGAAGAAAGTCGAGCCCAAAAGCAAGTGGTTCTCAAAGCTGCCTCAGGGCGCGCTATCGATGTAGATCCAA
>JAHEJP010000288.1 GCA_024638855.1 Chloroflexota bacterium | reverse complement strand
GGGCTTCGTATTTGGGGCCATTGCGGGTTTCCTGTACAACATTATCGCCGGGATCATTGGCGGCATTAAGATAGAATTAAAGGACGCAGATCTGGGCAAAGCGCCTTAGTCCGAATAACTGGTGCGCAAAAGGCTCTTGTTGCCGCGGAATTAGTCGCTGTCGAGGTGATTGGCAGGAGGTTTACAATCAAATAGCATCTCGACGATCTGTTAGAGGGCAGCCGATATCTAGTCGTCACTCCAGTTTTGTGATGCTAACGAATGGCGTTCAGTATCATGTGGACAAGGGTTCGCAATCTCGACCGCGGCTAGGCCAACACGCGATAACGGTTCGTCGTAAACGAATGCCGAGATCTCAATTTGGAGGCGCTTGATGCGGCAGATTAAACCCTATCGGACCGTCCAAGGAGCGAGAAGATCGTTGGACAATAGGAGCGATTCTACCACTTTTGGACTAAGTCTAGTGATGATTTGGTAGACGCCAGCGAGTTAGCCAGGGCGACCGGGGTTTATTCATCGCACACAAAAGCATTTTTGCATTTTGAGATGGCATTGATGGATTTGCCTTCTAAGTAGAAGTCAGAAGTGCTGTCGTTATTAACGCCTGATCTGAAACAGCAGCTTGAGATAAAACTGCCTGCGGTCCTGGCACTTTCGGCCGTGGAGTCTGAAGGGAGAGCAGGCATTTCGGCAATCGTCACTGGCTTCCCATCGTTCGTCGAGGACAGAAATCAGTTTACAGGGACATCGTCTTGATCACGCCGGTGATCATGATGATCCCAATCATGGATCAGTTTGATGTCTATGAGGTGTATGATACGCCCGAGCGGATAGAGCCTAGGACTGTGGTCGCGACAGTGCGCGGTTCCAAGAGGCTGGATGGTTCACGGTACATGTTTGGTGGGATGCTCAAGGAGCATCAATTCGAGGACGAGACGGGGAAGGAGCACGAGTTGTTCTTAGAAACTATGTATTACACGCCGCTGGAATAGGTAAGCAGATAGATGGCAGCAAATATCCTGGTGAAACATGCACGGATTGGATATTATCCGACGTATACCCGAATACTTATTGATGCTAACCAAGACGCCTTACGCGGCCGGGTCTCGATCATTGCCCAAAATCGGATTACACTTAAAGAATACACGGCCAAGAAGTAAGATTCTATATTTTATATGCTGTTCCGATTTCCGGTCGTCAACCCCACCAGACCTCTTACGAACATTTAGGAGGTGTCCGGCTACGTTCTGAGCCATATGTCTAGGAAGAGTACGAGATAGTAAAGATACTTTTATGACTGGAATGATATTTACAGATTATACCGTGCGATTCAGCTAAGATTTGGATGGTGCGCGAGAGCGAATAAGATAACGGGGGCGTCAAAATAACACATTGGAGGAATTATGGGTGAACACGAATCTGGTCAGGTGGCAACCAGTGCAGCAGAAATATATGAAGAGTTTTTTATACCGGCGCTGTTTATCGATTGGCCGGCTCATGTATTAGCGGCCGCGGACGTTGGGCCAGGCGACGATGTGTTAGATATTGCCTGCGGAACAGGCATCCTGGCTAGACATGCCGTACTCATGGTTGGCTCCAGCGGTTCGGTAACCGGAGTTGATATCAATGAAGGTATGCTGGCGGTTGCTCGTAAAAATAATCCGCACATTACCTGGCAACTCGGCGCTGCGGAGTCATTGCCATTTGATCCAAAATCCTTTGATCGCGTCGTTAGCCAATTTGGTCTGATGTTCTTTTTAGATCCGGCCCAAGCTATATCAGAGATGTGCCGGGTGATCCGTCCAGGTGGCAAAATCAGCGTAGCGGTCTGGACATCTTTGGAAGACACACCGGGTTATGCAACCATGGCGGAAATCCTAAAGGAACTGTTTGGTCCTGAAGTGGCAAGATCTCTGGAAGCCCCCTACTCTCTCGGCAATACTCAAAGACTGAGAACTTTGTTTCATGATGCCGGGGTGAATGATGTCACAATTGAAACAATTCCCGGTAAGGCCTGTTTCGACTCGATTGAATCTTGGATCTATACCGACATCAAAGGCTGGACGCTGGCCGAGGTGATAGACGACGATAGCTATGAAAGGCTAAGAAAAGAGGCGCCCAAAAAACTATCGCAGTTTGTCTTGGCCGATGGTTCTGTAGAGTTTGATGCGCCCGCACATATCGTCACCGTTGCCGCCTGACAGGTCATTGCGGCCAATCTCGCCATCTACGAGAAATTAGGTGAGGGTGATCGGCCGCTATGTAGCAAGCGGGCTAGGCGGGCGAATTATGGCCGTTTTTGGAGCGTTTGGAACGCTTTTGGCGTGAGGCGTGGTGTAATTCTTTAGCCCGGATGCGCAGCGACTGAGGCGTGACTTCGAGTAACTCCTCCGCACCCAGATATTCGATACACTCGTCCAGCGACATTTGACGCGGATTGGGTAAGGCATCGGTAATGGACTTGGGGACTCCGCGGTGACCCGTCAGGTTCTTCGTTCGGCATACGTTGATCACCAGATCTTCGGCGCGGATATGCTGCCCGACCACCTGTCCAGCGTATACTTCTTCACCGGGGCTTAAGAAGAAGGTTCCCCGCTGCGTCAGGTGCTCCAAGGCGTAGGCGCTGACTGGGCCGGTCTCTAGAGAAACCAGGGAGCCCGTCTCTTGGATCTCGATCGCTCCCCGGTAGGGCTCGTAGCCGTGGAACAGGCTGTTGAAAGTTCCCATGCCGCGCGTGGCGGTGAGGAAAGACTGGCGAAAGCCAAGCATGCCCCGTGTGGGCACGCGGAATTCAGTATAAACCGTACCGCCGTCACCGTAGCGAATCTGCATCAACTCGCCCCGGCGCTTGCCCAGCATCTCGGTTATGGTCCCTAGATAGTCGTTAGGCACTTCCAGGTAAACATCCTCGATCGGCTCCAGGCGGTCTTCTTCGGTCTCGCGGAAAATAACTTCCGGCCGGCCAACGGAAAACTCATACCCTTCGCGGCGCATATTTTCGATGAGGATGGCCAGGTGAAGTTCGCCCCGGCCAGAGACGATGAACTGCCCGGCTCGCTCGCCCTCTTTCACCCGCAAAGCGATATTTCTCTCCAGCTCGCGCATGAGCCGCTCGCCTAGTTGGCGGCTGGTGACGTATTTTCCTTCCCGACCCGAGAAGGGGCTATCGTTGACGTTGAAAGCCATACGAACTGTTGGCTCTTCGACGGTGATGGGCGGCAGTTGGCGCGGATCGTCAGGATCGGCCAGCGTATCGCCTATGCTCGCATTGGGAATGCCAGTAACAGCCACGATGTCGCCAGCCTCGACGCTAGCTTGTTCCTGCCGTTGCAAGTTCTGGAAGGTATAAAGTTCGGTAACCCGGGCTGCTGCCATGGCCCCTTCAGCATTGATATGGGTCACGGCCTGCCCGGCGCGCAGTGTGCCGCTGGTCAGCCGGCCGATGGCGATGCGGCCGACGTAGGGGCTGTAGTCTAGAGTGGTGACAAGCATTTGGGTGGGGCCATAGGGATCGACCCGGGGCGGCGGCAAATAACCAACGATCGTGTCGAACAGCGGCCGCAGATCGGCAGCCAGGTCATCGGCTTCATAGCCGGCCTGGGCATCCAAGGCCCGCGTATAGATCACCGGGAAATCGGCCTGTTCTTCGGTCGCTCCCAAATCGAGGAACAAGTCAAAGGTTTCGTTGACCACGTCCAGCGGCCGGGAGGCTGGGCGGTCGATCTTGTTAACGACCAGGATCACCTTCACGCCCTGTTCCAAGGCCTGGCGCAATACAAATCGCGTTTGCGGCATGGGCCCTTCCACAGCATCGACCAGCAGCAAAGCGCCGTCCACCATATTGACAACTCGCTCAACCTCGCCGCCAAAATCGGAATGACCCGGCGTATCGACGATGTTGATGGTCACGTCACCGTAACGAATGCCGGTATTCTTAGCCAGGATGGTGATACCTCGCTCCCGCTCCAGCGGGTTATCGTCTAGCACCCGATCTGCCACGGATTGGTTGCTGCGGAAGACATTAGTCTGGCGCAACATGCCGTCAACCAGGGTCGTTTTGCCATGGTCGACATGGGCGATGATGGCGATGTTACGAATATTGTTTTTCAGTATCTTGCTCATAGTTCACTCGTCAGGGCGTTTTTGACACAAAAAATACCCGACCTGTCCGGCCGGGTATTCGCCCTCTCTTCAGGATAAACCGATTGTATGCCAGAGCTGGCAAAATGGCAATTGTTCTAAGGATTGCCGAGCGCGGGGCCAGTTGGTTAATGAATCGATGCATTACGCGCGCGAGCGGGAAAACCTTCCTGATGGTTTGGGAACCTTCCTGATGGCATCGAAATCGCGCCTGCTTCGACAACGGACCCGGTTGGCGTGACGCTGAGTGGTTAAAGCCGAACAAGCCATGCCGTTTGCTTTGGCCGCTTGAACGCCAACGACCGAGTCCTCGATAACAAAGCAACCGGCTGGGAGCATCTACAATTGTCGGGCAGCCTCGAGAAATATATCCGGCGCTGGTTTACTGGTTAACGTGGGTGAGGCTTGGCCCGATAGTAGCACATCAAAATAAGGCCAGAGTCGCAATTCCTCTAGGATAGCTTGAATATTCAGCTTAAGCGTAGAAACGGAACCGATCAGGTATAAGACTGACGTCAATTTGCCTTGGGATGGTCTAGATTCCGATTGAGCGCTAAAATCAAGATCTGTGTTTTTCATGGACTCTCTTGCTGTGCACAAATTACCGGCGCGCTGCTCATAATTCAGGCATGAAGGAGGAAGAATCATGTTATTACTGGGATGTTTACTTGCTTTTGGTGCGGCCTTTGTGCCACGACTGGTCCTGGTTTTGGCCTGGATTTTTGGCAACAGGTGGGACCAGGTTTGGCGGGGAAACTGGATCGCGCCCTTGTTAGGAATCATTTTTCTACCTTACACAACCATCATGTACCTGCTCATCTGGAGTCCGGTCGGCATTCATGGCTTTGATTGGGTTTGGCTAGCCTTCGGCGTGATGCTGGATGTCATGAAGTGGAGCCAGATCGTTCGCAATCGCCAGGGGATACCAGGGCAGCAAAAGAAAGAATCAGAAGGATACTTTAAGTCAGCAACGCCTGGCCCACCGCCTCAAGAGAAAGCCCAAGCCAGCCAACCGGCTAAAGTTAGTTCAGAGATGTCAGAACTAGATCAGTTGGCTGCGTTTCGAGACAAGGGCATCCTCACTGAAGAGGAATACCAGGCCAAGAAGGCTAAACTAGAAGAAAATTTGGACCAATCTTGAAGTTTGTTCTCCTCAAGCTACGGTCTTGCACTCTGTAGGTCAAGACCAGATCGCGAATAACGGGACAAGCCTCCTTCATAGAAAGGAAAATCATTTTGACAAAAACCTTTGTATCGTTGACTATGCCTGCCAACCGTCCGGAAACGGCGCCGCCATACTTTCACGTATTGAGCAAGCCCACCGGCGCCATATGCAACCTTGACTGTAAGTATTGTTTCTTTTTGTCTAAGGAAGCTCTGTATCCGGGCAGCCCTTTCCGTATGGCCGATGACGTCATGGAAGCGTATGTCAAACAGGTCATTGAGTCGCAGCAGACTCCCGAAGTGACTATTGCCTGGCAAGGCGGCGAGCCAACGCTTATGGGTTTGGACTTTTTCCGGCAAGTTATGAAAGTGGTCAAGAAATACACCCGGCCGGGCGTGACCATCAACCATACCATCCAAACCAATGGGACCAAGCTTAATGACGAATGGTGTAAATTCTTCCGCAAACATAATTACCTGGTCGGTCTGTCGCTGGATGGTCCGAAAAAGATGCACGATGCGTACCGGGTAGATAAGCGCGGTGAGGGCACCTATGACCAGGTAATAGCGGCTGCCCGGTTGCTGCAAAAGCACAAAGTCGAGTTCAACATCCTGTGCACCGTCCACGCGGCCAATGGCGACCATCCCTTGGAGATATATCGCTTTTTCCGCGATGACGTCGGGACTGATTTCGTCCAGTTCATCCCCATCATCGAACGGGCCACAGCGGAACTGTTGCCCATTGCCAACCTGGGTTGGGGCGATTACGACAACAACCTAGATGGTGTAGGGGTTGACCCCCGTGTCGAGCCAATCATCCAGGAAATACCAGTCGCCAAAAGCTCAAAACGCCCCCTATACACTACCCAGGGCAGCCTGGTAACCGAGCGCTCGGTCACAGCTGAGCAGTGGGGAAAGTTCCTGATAGCCATCTTCGATGAATGGGTGCGTAACGACGTAGGCCAGGTCTTTGTCCAAACTTTCGATTCATCACTGGGCTCATGGGTTGGACAAGGCGCTTCGGTGTGTATTCACCGCCAGACCTGTGGTGATGCGCTGGCCTTGGAGCACAACGGCGATCTTTACTCTTGCGACCACTTTGTTGAGCCAGATTACCTCCTGGGCAATATTAAGCAAAAGCATATGCTGACTATGGTGGCTTCAGAGCAACAGCGCAAATTCGGCACCGACAAACGCGATACATTGCCTCAATACTGCTTGGATTGCGAAGTCCGCTTTGCTTGCCACGGTGGCTGTCCCCGTAATCGTTTCATCAATACCCCAAGTGGCGAGCCGGGCTTGAATTATTTATGCGCCGGCTACAAGGCCTTTTTCAATCACGTCAACCGGCCGATGCGGATCATGGCCCAGTTGCTCAAGAACCGGCGTTATGCCGACGAAGTGATGGGCATCCTGGCGGCCGAGGAGAAAACGGCTGGGCAAACATTAGAAAAAGTCGGCCGGAATGAACCATGTCCCTGCGGCAGCGGCAAAAAGTACAAACAATGTCACGGG
>JAHEJP010000287.1 GCA_024638855.1 Chloroflexota bacterium | reverse complement strand
AGTAACGGAGTTGAACCATGAAGATCACAAAGGCTGTGATTACGGCCGCCGGAAAAGGGCAACGTACTCTGCCCCTGCAAACCTTGATCGATCGTGATGGCTTGGAGAAGTCGGTCTTAGCCATCATTGTGGAAGAGGTTCTGCGCGCCCAAGTAGAAGAGATTTGCATCGTCGTTAGGCCAGGCGATGAAGCCGCCTATACGGAAGTCGCCGGCGACCATGCTGGACGCCTTCACTTCGTCCAACAAGTCGAGCCCCTTGGTTATGGTCACGCGATTTATTGTGCCAGGGAATTCGTCGGCCAGACGCCATTTTTGCACCTGGTTGGCGATCACCTCTATGTAAGTCGGACCGAGGAGGGTTGCGCTCAACATTTGACTCGAGTCGCCGAGAGGGAAGCCTGTGCGGTGTCGGCCGTACAGGCCACACGGGAGAACCTACTGCCCTATTACGGGGCGATTGGTGGCCAAAGAGTACCCGCCAGCCCAGACCTATACCGGGTTGACAAGGTGGTCGAAAAACCTACGCCGACGGAAGCTGAACAACGTCTCATCATGCCTGGTCTTCGAGCCGGACATTACCTTTGTTTCTTTGGCATGCACGTGCTAACGTCAGCAGTGATGGAAATCCTGAGTGAAAAGGTGGTGATGGCCGGCCCTGCAGGAGGCGTTACCCTGGCCGATGCCCTGGCCGAACTTGCCGGACGCGAGCAATACCTGGCCTTGAACAAGTCCGATTGGCGATATGATATCGGGGTTCGATATGGTTTGCTGATCGCCCAACTAGCCTTGGCGCTGAGCGGAAGGGATCGCGATCAGGTACTGACACACTTGATAGAGTTGCTGGCTCTGCGAGACCTGGGTGCTGGCGGGAAGCTAGGATAAGCCATGAGTGAGTTGACGAGGATAATTACTGAGACCGACCCGGCGATTCGAGATCGCTCTCTTGATGAATACTGCCGATCAGCATCATTAGAGGAACTTCTGGCGGAATGTGCGGCCCTTGATACGCTTAGAAGAGAAGATCCCAATCTCTACGTACGCGTAAGAGCGCTCTTTTTTCTTTATGCCATTCATCGCTTTCATATTCCGTCAAAGGCTGGCGTAAGAGCTGTGGGCTACGTCCCGTTTGACGGCTATATGAATTTACTCAGGCGTCGCTTTGAAGAGGCGATCGACATCTTCATGGCCGTCCAAGAAGCGGATGGATTGAATGAAGCCATATCCAGTGCGCTGGCGGCCGCATATCATAGGTTGGGCTTCCAAACTTTGGCTGATCAGGTACGCCATAGTGTACGGTCGGTTTGGGGAAATCAATGGATGTTTCGTATTGGTCATCCGGCCGATCATCCCTTGCGAATCCGGCCGGAATTGGTCAAGCGAGAGAACAGAAACCGTTTATTCCCGATTCTTCGCGAAACGACGCCTGTTCGCATGGACCTGACCCATAGCGGTTGGAGCGATATTTTCTTCCTGGGCATGGATTTTCCTGAGGGTGCGCGGGTCATCAATATATCGATTGACTTGAGCGTCCGGGGAGCTGATGGCTCGGATGCAACACAGCCACCGCGCCCGCCGGTTGAAGCCTATTTTCGGATCATCGACCAGCCGATCCTGCGCTTGGTAAGCGTCGACTTAGGTGTCAGCGCTGAGATTAGTGTTTTGGAAGAGGTATTTGATTTCGCCCGCGATTACCTGGGTTTGTTAAAAGCGGCCGTCATTGCTTCGGGCATCATCCCTCCAGGCATGGAAGGGGCGGATCAACCCCTGGCTGATGTGCTGACCCAAATGATTGGACCGGGGTACGGAATTGAGATCGTCAGCCAGGTCAATGGCATACCTAAGGGCTCGCGTTTGGCCGTGTCTACCAACTTACTAGCTTGCCTTATTGCCGTCTGTATGCGGGCAACGGGCCAGGCCAAATCGCTAACAGGTCCGCTAACCGAAGAAGAGCGCCGCTTAGTGGCTGCCAGGGCTATCTTAGGTGAATGGTTAGCCGGTTCCGGAGGTGGCTGGCAGGATTCTGGTGGCGTTTGGCCGGGTATGAAACTCATACAGGGAGTCCAAGCGGCCGAGGGTGATCCCGAATTCGGTATTAGTCGCGGCCGGTTGTTGCCCAACCACCGCATTTTCGGTCCGAACGATGCCTCGCCTGAAACCCGTCGCAAGCTTCAAGATAGCCTGGTCTTGGTTCATGGCGGTATGGCCCAGGATGTCGGCCCGATCTTGGAAATGGTGACGGAAAAGTATCTCCTGCGCTCGGAAGACGAATGGCTCGCCCGGCAAGAGGCGATTCGGCTTCTGGATGAGGTTGTGAACGAGCTTAAGAACGGGGATATCGAGGCCATTGGCCGATTAACCCATTGCAATTTCAGCCGGCCGATCCAGACGATCATTCCTTGGGCCGGCAATCTCTATACGGACCGGCTAATTCAAGAAGTTGACAAAGAATTTAGAGAGGATTTTTGGGGTTTTTGGATGTTGGGAGGCATGTCAGGTGGTGGCATGGGCTTTCTTTTCAATCCCACGGTTAAGCTCATCGCCCAGAGACGCCTTCAAGAGATTATGAGCGGGACGAAGAAACAGCTTGAGAAGGGTGTGCCATTTGCCATGGAACCTGTCGTCTATGACTTCACGATCAACGAGCATGGATCTTACGCCGATTTGTACGACGAAGAAGAGGCGTTGATGCCTCCCGGTTACTATACCCAGACAGTGCCAGCGTTGCTGCGGCAGGAGCTTCGCCACTTATCCGCTTTTCGGCGAGCGGAGTTAGATCGCTTCAGCGCAGCCTCACGTAATGACCCCGAACTGTCGGATATGGTGCAAAAACTCTTCGACCGCCTGCTACCGTACAGCGGAAGCGAGGAAAAAGATCAGGAGAACTTGCAGGCGCTCTTAGATAAATATGGTTTTGATCCAGTTCAGCACGAACAGATTCGCTCAGATCTGCGAAGCGGTCGCATTGGCTTAGCTCAGAATCGGCTGCCGGTCAATGTTCAGATAGAGGATGTAGAACAGGGTGAATTGTTCGATGCTACCGGCGGGCTCGACGGTGATCTACAAGAAATAGGCTTAGAGGCGTTGGCTTCCGGGTCTGTCGCCGTTGTCTCTTTGGCAGGCGGTACAGGCAGCCGCTGGACGAAAGGAGCCGGCGTCGTTAAAGCGCTAAATCCTTTTTGTAAATTGAGTGGAAAACACCGGAACTTCGTGGAAATTCACCTAGCCAAGAGCCGGCGGATCGGCAAAATTTGCGGCGTCCCGATACCCCATATTATCACCACCAGTTACATGACCCACGATCCAATCCAGGCATTTTTGGCAGCTGAAGAGAATTATCACTACGAGGGACCCTTAATCTTATCACCTGGCCGTATCGTCGGTCAACGGCTGATACCAATGGCTCGCGATCTGCGTTATCAGTGGGAAGAAATGCCCCAGCAGATTTTGGATGAACAGGCGCAAAAGGTACAGGAAAGCCTGCATGCCGCTTTAATCAATTGGGCTCAGCAGGCGGGTGAAGGAAACGACTATACTGATAACTTGCCTCTCCAATGTTTACATCCGGTGGGACATTGGTATGAAGTGCCCAATCTATTTCGTAACGGTGTGTTAGCCAGGCTATTAGGGGAACGGCCCGGTCTCAAATACCTGATGATTCACAATATTGACACCCTGGGGGCTGATGCAGATCCCGGCTTGTTAGGTTATCACATCCAACAATGCGCGGCCTTAACGACTGAGGTGGTTCCCCGTCGGGTAGAAGACCGAGGCGGGGGATTGGCCCGGATCGAAGGCCAGCTTCGTTTAATTGAAGGCCTGGCTCTGCCCCGTGAAGAGGTAGAATTTGGCTTGTCATATTATAATTCTAGCACTACCTGGGTTGATATCGATCAATTATTAGCAGTTTTTGGGCTAAAGCGGCCGGATTTAGAAGATATGAACAAAGTGGCCGTCGCCGTCCGTTCGCTGGCAGCCCGGATGCCGACCTACATAACCATCAAAGATGTAAAAAAGCGCTGGGGAAAAGGACATGAGGATATCTTCCCGGTGACTCAATTTGAAAAACTCTGGGGTGACATGACAGCCTTGCCAGAGCTTGATTGTCGTTATGCCGTAGTCTCGCGTAACCGGGGCCAACAAATCAAGGAACCGGCTCAATTGGATGGCTGGCTTCGGGATGGCTCAGCCGCCTATCTTGATAGCATCTGTGAATGGTCTTGATGGCTCAATCTGATAGAATGAGCCATAAGATGAAACGATCACCCAGAGACCTGCCTAAAAGGAGTGGCACATGGAAGCGGGCAACTTGATTGTTGGCGTACTTACTCTGATTTATGGGATTGTTTTCTGTTTTTTGGGTTATAAATTTTTCCGGATCTTGCTGCCGTTATGGGGATTTATCGCCGGTTTCTGGATTAGCGAGGCTTTTATCGCAACACTTTTTGGCGACAGCAACTCGGCCGTGATCGCCGGCTGGATCATCGGGCTGGTGGGCGGATTAGCATTAGCAGCCCTTTCCTACTTCATTTACCAGGCGGCACTGGCTATCCTCGGGGCGACATTTGGCTTGTGGCTTGTAGCTGCGATTCTAGGTTGGCTTGGCATGGATTCGCGCGTATTGGTCACGATCCTGGCTTTGCTGGGTGCGATCCTTTTCGCTGTCTTAACTTTCCAGAAATCGATTCAGAAGTATCTCATCATCATTTTCTCAGCCTTAATTGGAGCCACCGGCATCGTGATGGGCTTGCTTTTCTTACTCTCACCATCGATCTTTGACGAGTTCAGGTCTGGATTGACGCCACTGCTTCCTTCAATCGTGCAAGAGTCATTGGCGGCGGCGCTTTTGTGGATATTTTTAGCCTTGTTGGGCGTTGGTATTCAATTGCTTATCACTCGTGATAAAGAAGAGTTACCCGCGCCTGAGCCTGTTGAACTTGAAAGCGACGGCACGGAAGAAGAAAGTGAATTCTACAACCCTGATTTCGCCAGCTGAGCTGGCGCCGTATCTATCTGACGGCGATTGGGCAATCGTTGATTGTCGCTTCTCGCTAGATAATCCTTATCGTGGTCTTGGCGATTATCAAAAGGCTCATATTCCAGGAGCCTTATACGCTCACCTGGATGATGATTTATCCGGAGTGGTGGTGCCCGGTAAAACCGGCCGGCACCCATTGCCAGAGATCGATACCTTCGCCCGTCGGCTCGGTTCATGGGGGATCGGGTCCGGAGTGCAGGTAGTGGTTTATGATGATGCTGGAGGCGCATATGCTGCCCGTCTTTGGTGGATGCTGCGTTGGGTAGGCCATGACACTGTTGCTGTTCTTAATGGGGGCTGGCCTCAATGGCTCGGCGAGTCACGGCCGACGCGGGCCGGTATCGAGACGAGATCGCCGCGGCAGTTCAATCCGCTGTTACGTCCAGGTTTGGTAGTAGATGCGCCTGAAATCGACTCAATACGGCAAGATCCCGGAAGCTGTCTCGTGGATGCGAGATCCTCTGATCGTTTTCAAGGCATGAATGAAACCATCGATCCAGTCGCGGGCCATATCCCAGGGGCTGTCTCGGCGCCCTATGCAGAGAATCTGGACCAAGCCGGACTGTTCTTATCACCAGAAGCACTTCGAACCCGCTATGAAGCCATATTGGCCGGTGTGCCACCGGCAAAGGCAGCCTTTTACTGTGGTTCGGGCGTCTCGGCCGCGCACAATCTGTTGGCGTTGGCCCATGCGGGTTTAGACGACTCCCGGCTTTATATTGGCTCTTGGAGCGAGTGGATCACCGATCAGGACCGGCCGATTGCCACGGGCGTCGAATAAAGTCTTGACCAGGATCACTATTCCCAAAGTCTTCTGAAGGTGGCCTTAGCGGGAGCTAATATATGCAGTTTGTGATCGCCCTTCGACCAGTTACGCCGCATGAACAAGTTGTGCCAGGCCTAAATTTTTACTCGAGAGCAGTGACCACGGCGACAGATATGTGCCGTAGTTATGGTCTAATCAGCCGGTTGCCAGGTTGCTAGATCTTTGTGCGAGAAGGGCATGCTGTAGCAGCGAAGATGTCTTTCGTACGCCTGTTCTTCCAGATTGACCTGGCGGTATATTGTGCGGTTGCTGTCCGCCCGCGGCAACTTCTATGATAATGCCACGGTAGAAAGATCCTTGCTGCGCTCAAAACGGAATTGGTCAATTGTGCCCTTTATTGAACTCGTCAAGTAGCGATGACGGATATCGTCTTCTACTTTGAAGAGCCCTTCAATCACAATCGAGACAGACAGTGCTGGGCTATCTAGGCCCTACTAACTTCGAGGAAGCCCATGCGACGCCTGTCCAATAATCCTGAATGAGGTCACACTGAAGTAGGCAAATGATAGCGATCGATCTCATATGGTACTGATCTTTGTTCAAAGGCTTTTGATTTCGGTTTTCGGACTGAAGCTCGATGTATTAAATAAACAAATAGCGTGAACGTAATAGCCAGGCCGGTGAGCGAGAATAACAAGTACAACGTAACTCCTAACATGAATAACCTCTCAGTATAAAAATTAATAGAATCAATAAACTTCATTCATACAGAGGGAAAGCTTAGCGGATTGTTTACAGGCAATTGTTCCTATGACAATGGTACTTTGACCCAAAAAGTGTGTTTGGTGTTTGGCACCGCCAACTGGCTTGGCCGCGCATAATCTATTGGCGCTGCCTGCAACAAATTTTCGAAAGTATAAGACTAGATTCGAATTGTGGAACTGGAGGTGGTCCCATTCTGAGAATTTCTGAAGGATTGGGAGCCCGCTCAAATCTTCTCGTGTTCTAATTGCTTTTACCAGGGCTTTAATGCTCTGGTGGCATTCGACGA
>JAHEJP010000286.1 GCA_024638855.1 Chloroflexota bacterium | reverse complement strand
TTCGGAGACAATAGGAAAAAGCAAGCATGACAACTATTGAACAGACTGAAACGATCCAATTAACTGATAGTGCAGCCAATATGGTGCGTAACTTACTGGTTGAGAAGAATGTTCCCGACTATGGGCTACGCATCTTTGTGTCCGGTGGGGGTTGTTCAGGCATGCAATACGGGATGGCCCTCGATGCTGAACCTGGTGAAAATGATTACGTGGTTAGCGGCGAAGGCGTTCAGATCTTCGTTGATTCAATCAGCATGATGTACTTATCAGGTTCGGTCGTAGACTACGAAGACAGCCTAATGGGCGGTGGTTTCCGGATTGACAATCCGAACGCTGTTGCGTCCTGTGGTTGTGGTCACTCGTTCAAAACCGCAAACAGCAGCGAAGAAGCTTCGAGTGAATATAGTGGCGGTGGTGGGTGCGCTTGCTGAGCATCGCTGCAACATAATCTTTTCCATTTGCGGGGCGTCTACACTTAGCAGGCGTCCCGTTTTGTATGTACCAAGAATATGCAACTACAATATTTTTCAGTTGAAGAGGCGAACGCCTTGTTATCAGATATAGAGCCACTCATGGCCAAACTGCAAGAACGGCGAGAAAAGGTCATCAAATCTCGTCAAGCTATTGCTGGTCTGCTAGAGAATGAACGAGGTGATTTCGGTGGGGCAGCCGCATCATCCCTGGTTCAAGATTTCCTGGCCATCGAAAGAACGGCTCGAAAGATACGATCTCATGGCTGCATCATCAAAGACTTAAATAACGGTCTGGTAGATTTTTTGTCGACCAGAGAAGGTCGGGAAATCTATTTGTGCTGGCAATATGGTGAACCCCGTATCTCCCATTATCACGAACTCCATAGCGGTTTTCAAGGACGACAGCCAATATGAGTCCGGTACTTTTGCCTCCCCTGCAAGAGTATGTCTACCCGCAAGCTTAGGACGAGGAGTGACAATAAGGTGTTGACGAATCATTGGCCTTTTGGCAAAAAACACGTCCCCACATCTGACACCGTTTGGCTAGATCTGGGGGATCTTGGCGATCTCGTCAATCCTAATGGACCTCACGAGCAATGGCAGGATCATGGCTTGGGCTTGCTGCGAACAATTCTTCACCAAAACGGCCTCAGGACCGATTTACTGTCGACTAGGGCGGCAATCTCGTGGGATCAGTTGCGTAGCCAACTAGCTGGTTATGATAAATTAATCATGAACGTGCGCAGCTACACTTTCCCAGTAGCTTATCGCTCAGCTCAGATATTCAAAGAACTAAATCCTGATGGCCTGGTATTAACTGGGGGGATGCATGCCACTGTTGCGCTGGATGAAATGAAGGCTATTCCTGAATTTGACCGAATCTGCCAGGGTCCGGGCGAAAATGTCATTGTCGACCTAGTTCGTGACCCGGCTTCATTTCCGCGGGTTTTTCTGGGTAACAGTTCTAAATCAATGGCCGAATGGCCACTGATTGACCGTTCCTTATGGCCGAAACCGACGAACCGCCGCCTAAAGCGCTCCTTTAATTGGCCGCTCGAACCTGAATGTGGTTGGGGACCCGGACCGGTAGCTACTATTTTGACTAGCCGGGTTTGCCCCTGGCAATGCGTCTTCTGCAATGAAAATTCTTATATCCCTAATATGGGCCGACGGCCGGTAGAGATGGTCATCGACGAGCTGAATTATCTGGACGAGACTTATGGCCCCATTGGCTCGGTGGTAATTCATGATTCTATGTTCTTCCAGAATCCAAGTTGGTTAGAAGAGTGGATCGAAAAATATCCAACAAAAGCAAATAAAACCTGGCCATACTGGGCGGCAGGCCGGTCCGATACGGTACGCCAATGGCCCGAGTTGTTTGAATCCCTCATCAGGGAGACGAATTGGGATACGATTTCCATTGGCTTTGAGTCAGGCAGTGACCGCGTGCTGCGTATCTTGAACAAGGAATGTAGCGAAGAAGATAATTTCTTCGCCATTGATCTGGTAAACCGCCTGGGTGACGAGATGGAACAAGAGGGTCGAAAACCGCCAATTTTCTGGTCTAATATCATGCTCGGTATACCCGGCGAATTGCCTCAAGACGCCTTCAAAACGATGCGCATGCTCAGACAAATGAAACGCGTCATGCCTTCAATAGCTTTTTATGCCCCCTACCCTGGTTCTGCTCTCGGAAACCAACTCATTGCCGAAGGTAAAAGTTTGATGACAAAAGACAACTATCATCGCTTTCCTGACGACGAAAAGGTCAAGGGCATAGATTATGGTTTCTACCGTGACCTATTGGCAGGAAAGTATGACGATGAAATCAACAAGGACCTGGTCCTGGCTGGACTGGATGCCGACAAGAGCTATATGGATGCACTAACGAAGGCATAATAATGAGTAGCTTCAGTAATCCCCACTATATGTACCTGTTCGAATTGAAGAACGGCAAAAAGAAACTGGCATATGGCCAATCTCCTGAGGATGCTCTAGAAATCTTAAGTTACCGGCTGTCCGACGAAGAAATGAGTCAGATTCTCAAGAAAAATTATACGAAGATTTCACAGCGAAAAATGCAAGCGTACGTCCAAGATTTGGGCTAAAACAAAGGAATGGATCGAGGTAAATCTGATAAGGCTTTGCTACGGGCAATGAAAGGGGGCGGGTTTTTAAAATCACACCGGGAAATCGACGGCACAAAACAGTTCTTGCTACACGGCCAGTTGGGCGAGGCTACCGTGATAAACTCTACTGTGGTTAGACGCCTTCGCAAGCAACAGCTCATTGACAGCAACAAGAAGTTCCCGGTGGCTACCTATTGGCTAACCCCTGCAGGCCTAGAAGAGGCTAAAGATAACGGGTCATAATTCTGCCCGATGTCCGGGCTAAAAATTGAAACGCCTATTCAAACAATTTATCGAATTCGAGCCACTCCGACTGCTGGGTGTACAATTAACCAAAACGCCGCGGATGATCCGCGGCGTTTTAGTTTCTTATAACCTACGGAGGTTTTAGGCTCAACCTCTCCTTTTAGGCTCAGCCTCTCTTTTTAGGCTCAGCCTCTCTTTTTAGGCTCAGCCTCTTTCTATCATGGGCACAAGATCTCGTTCATCGTACCCGGTGTAGATTTGGCGTGGTCTGGCAATAGCTTGCTCTGAATCGCTTATCATTTCTGCCCATTGCGCCAGCCAGCCAACGGCGCGGGGAATGGCGAATAAGACGGGAAACATCGTTACCGGTAAACCCATCGCCTGGTATATGATTCCGGAGTAGAAATCGACGTTGGGGTAAAGCTTCCGGGCTACAAAATATTCATCCTCCAGTGCGATTTTCTCAAGCTCAAGGGCAACATCTAGTAGCGGGTTACGGCCGCTGATCTCGAAGACTTCATCGGCGATCTGTTTGATAATCTTAGCTCTGGGATCATAGTTTTTATAAACCCGGTGGCCGAAGCCCATCAGCCGAAATTCGCCAGCTTTGACTCGCTCGACATATGCGGGAACATTGTCTACGCTGCCGATGACCTCAAGCATCCTCAATACGGCCTCATTAGCGCCGCCGTGCAAGGGTCCGTAAAGGGCCGCGGCTGCGCCAGCCATGGCACAATAAGGATCTACGCGGGAGCTGCCGATGGCTCTCATGGCGTTGGTACCACAATTTTGCTCGTGATCAGCGTGAAGGATAAACAGGACATCCAGGGCCCTTTCAAGCACTGGGTTGGGTACGTACTTGGGTTCAGCCCGCCGAAACATCATATTCAGGAAATTGCCTGCATAACTGAGTTCTGGATCGGGATAAGCATTGGGGAAGCCTTTGACATGGCGGTAGGCAAAAGCGGCCAGGGTAGGCATTTTGGCCACCAGCCGAGTCATCTGTAACTGTCGAATCACCGGATCTTCGACATTTTTTGCCTCGGGATAGAAGGTCGACAGCGCGCCGATAAGACTTATCAGCATCCCCATCGGATGGGCATCGTAGCGGAAACCATCCAGTAGTTGTTTAACATTCTCGTGCAACAAGATGTGGCGTTTGATATACCCTTCATACTCTTCCAACTGGGTTTGAGTAGGCAATTCACCATCGATGATGAGGTAAGCCACTTCGAGAAAAGTGCAGTTTTGGGCCAACTGTTGGATTGGATAACCACGATAACGCAAAATGCCTTTCTCGCCGTCAATGTAGGTGATGGCGCTGCGTGTTGACGCAGTATTCTTAAAAGCTGGATCATAACTCATCATTCCGAATTCATCGGCCGTAACCTTGATTTGCCGCAAATCCATGGCCCGAATAGTGCCATCTGTGATGGGCAACTCGTACGTTTGGCCAGTTCGATTGTCAGTAACAGTTAGGGTTTCTTGGGTCATTTATTCCTCCATCATTTAGACATTAATATTCATCACCACAGATAAAATACTGAGGTATCGTGAGCAGTCAACGGGATTAATAACTACTTATTCCAAGGATTTCGATCGACGATTACCGGTGGAAATTGAGCCTCATTATATCTCTTTTTGGAGCACATTCATAGGGCTCGAAATGCGCCATCGATAACATTGTCAATTGAGGCAATACGGGGCCAACAACACTGTCTGACAACTTATTCGTGAATCCTCAGGTTCGAGTCTAGAAACACTTAGGAGCCACATCTGTTATAATCTAGCTTTCTGTCGAATAGATGAGTACTGTACCAAATGGCCGCCTAGAATCAGCTTTTGATTCAGCTCATGAGTGAAAATGATCTTTGTCCAAATTGCTCGGCTCCACTTGCCGTAGAAGCTACAAATTGTCGTCAGTGTGGGCAGATGTTCTGTCCGGCCTGCTTTGAGCCCATAGATGAATGGGATGAATTTTGTGCTTGGTGCAATTCAACTGTGAGTATATCGTGCCCGGATTGCGGTCGGAAAGTCAAAGAGGATGCATTGGTCTGTCCCACGTGTGGCCTATTGTTGAGGGACATCAAATCCCAGGTCGTACCAGAGTACACGCGCTTCAGATCTGGGGATGAGAGCGAGCAAGAAAATAGCAATGGCTCTTGCCCATCGTGTGATTCATCGTTATTTATCGAGGATGGCTTTTGCAAAGAATGTGGACAAGCGGTTTGCAACAGCTGTGGACACAGCCTGGAGGATGACGACGAAGTGTGCTCCAATTGTGGCCAACATCTCTATTTTGATTGCCCACTATGCGAGTTTGAGTTAACGGCCGGCACTGAGATTTGTCCTAATTGTAACGCACTCTTCCCCACCGTTTGTCCAGGTTGCGGCAATCTATTGAAACCGGGGACGGATCGCTGCCCGCAGTGCCGGCGCCTGTTACCCTTGCAGCAAAGGTTAAGCGCTCGGACCATTCGCTCGTTCATCGTCGGCCGAAAGATGGCACGAATTGTTTCCTGCCCAACTTGCGGCGATAATTTCGATCCGGCCCAGGGCGATTGTCCGGATTGTGGTCAGATAGTCTGCGGTCAGTGTCAGCTTATCCTGCAAGCAGATGAGATTTTTTGCCCTCGGTGCGCTTGGGAGACGTCAAAGACTAGATGAATGGCCTATCTCATATAGGTGATGGAGTGATTACCAGTTTATTTACGAGCCAATATTTATGATGGATAGTCTCGCGTTTATAGACGCTTGTATCCAGGAGAGAAGGTAATGAACAAGATAATGAAAAAAGGTCAGACTGGAGATTTGTTAACGTCCAGAAGTTATGGCGAACGAAAAGCGGCCATCGAGGCTGCCGTCCAGGAAATTCTATTCAATGTTGGCGAAGAACCGGCTCGGGAAGGACTTCAACGGACGCCCGAAAGAGTGGCTCGCATGTACGACGAGATTCTAGCCGGATACTCAGTGGACCCAGTGGCATTGGTAAATGATGCCCTATTCAATGTCGAATATGATGAAATGGTGGTAGTCAAGGACATCGAATTCTTCAGCATGTGCGAACACCATATGTTGCCTTTTTTCGGGCGGGCAAACGTGGCTTACGTTCCTAGCCATAAGGTGATCGGCCTTTCCAAAATCCCTCGGATCGTGGAGATGTTCGCTCGCCGACTGCAGGTCCAGGAGCGTATGACGCGACAGATCGCGGAACTCATCGAGGAAGTCCTGGAACCACAGGGTGTAGCCGTCGTGATCGAGGCATCTCATTTGTGTTCCATGATGCGGGGCGTCAAAAAAGAGCATGCTAGAATGGTGACTAGCACCATGCTCGGTTGCTTCCGTAAAAGTGATAAGACGCGTAATGAATTCTTACACCACCTGGATTCCCAAAATGTGTCGATCTAAAGGTTTCTCACCTGGCGGCAAAGAAATTTACGGATCTTGCGATTCCTGATGTTCCTGACGGGCCAATGCCAGAGCCTCCTCACGGGTAGCTGTTTCACCCGCAGCTTGGGACTCGTGAATGATCTGCAATAAACGGCCTACTTCTGGTCCTGGCTCGATCTCGAGCAACTGAATCAGCTCGCTGCCGGTAAGCAGCGGTTCAGGATCAACGGTGACCGCGTAGTGATCGAAGTAATGGATCAACAATCTTTCGACCACATTTAATAAGCGTTCCCATTCACCATCATCGCCCGGAGCCTGGTGGGTTGCTAGATGGTCTGCTAAGGCAAGCAGGCAAATATCTAAACCGGCAGATCCAGTATCCCGGAAAAATCGATAGACCGCTCGACGGCTAACGATCGGTTCCCTGGAGAGGAGCAAGGGGCGCATGTGCCCGGCGACGATGGATTTGACATGCTTGACAGCTTCGTTGCTCAATCTTAAACGGCGCAAAGAACGCCCAGCAATTTCAGCGCCGACTTTGTCGTGGCCAAAAAATCGAATGCGGCCGTCGGGTTCAATCTCTTGTGTATAGGCTTTGCCAGCATCATGGTAAACGGCGCCGAGCCTGAGGAGTAATA
>JAHEJP010000285.1 GCA_024638855.1 Chloroflexota bacterium | reverse complement strand
TGGCCGTATCAAAGAAATTAACACCTAAATCAAGTGCCCTTTTGATGATAGAGCGGCTATCCTCCTCATTAAGCGCCCATTGATTATGAACCCATCCCTCCGCAGTGCCAAAACTCATACAGCCTAGACAAATCGGTGATACATCCATTCCGGTATTTCCAAGTTTTACGTATTCCATTTCAAACCTCCTTTTATGTGTCTTTTTGGTATTTCGTCATGCGATATATAGATGAAAAGACAGTGGTTCTAGATTTTACATTGTCCAGCCTTTTCACTGCTTCGGGATCACAATACCGTTATCAATACAAGCTTCGGTTGCTCAATATTTTTGATTTTTCTCGCCTTTTAGTCTGAGGTCGGCGCGTCTAGATATTGTTCATCGCTGACGAATTCCAGCCACTCAACCGCTTTGCCGTCAAGATATTCCTGAATGGCAATGTGGCTCATCGCCGTGGTTACTGTAGCTCCGTGCCAATGCTTCTCACCCGGCACAAACTGAACCACATCGCCGGGATGGACTTCCTCAATCGGACCGCCCCAACGCTGCACCCAACCACAGCCGGTGGTTATGATCAGGGTCTGACCCAGCGGATGTGTATGCCACGCCGTTCGAGCGCCAGGCTCGAAGGTGACGCCAGCGGCGCCGGTGCGGCCCGGATCGATTGCATCAAACAGAGGGTCAATCCGTACTGTGCCGGTAAACCAATCGACAGGGCCTATAGCAGAAGGTTGTGAACCCATTCTTTTAATTTCCATTTTCTAACTCCCTAATCATCCTATGCGACTCTGAAAACCGTCATACTGTTCTAATAGCGGTCGCCGACAACCGTAATCTGGGTCATGGCCTTTTCGATATCGCTGAGATCATCTGCCGTCAATTCGATCTCAGCCGCGCCCATGTTGTCATCAAGATGCGCCAGCTTGCGCGAGCCAGGAATGGGCACAATCCATGGCTTCTGCGCGAGCACCCAGGCCAGCGCGATCTGAGGTGATGTTGCTCCCTTCTGTTCTCCGATTCTGGTCAACAAATCAATCACCACCCGGTTGGCTTTCCGCGCCTCTGGCGTAAAACGGGGATTGCGGCTGCGGATATCAACGCTGGCGAACGTCGTGGTTTCGTCGATTGTTCCCGTGAGGTAACCCCGGCCTAGGGGACTATAAGACACAAGACCGATACCGAGTTCCTCGCAGGTTGGCAGAACGTCATTTTCTTCAATGGTGCGCCACCAGATTGAATATTCGCTTTGCAGGGCAGTAACGGGTTGAACGGCGTGGGCGCGGCGGATGTTTTTGGCATCTGCCTCCGAAAGGCCAAAATGCTTGACCTTGCCTGCCTGAATCAAATCCTTCACCGCGCCCGCCACATCTTCGATGGGCACGTTTGGGTCAACCCGGTGTTGATAAAAGATATCAATGGCCTCGACCCTGAGCCTCTTGAGTGATGCTTCGGCAACCCGCTTGATCTGCTCTGGCCGGCTATCCAAACCAACACCAGGAACCGGCCCCTTCTTGGGGTCGTGTTTGAAGCCGAATTTGGTGGCAATCACTACCTGCCCGCGAAACGGCTCAAGTGCCTCGCCGACAAGTTCTTCGTTGATGAAAGGGCCATATACTTCGGCCGTGTCAAAGAAGGTGATGCCCCGCTCAACCGCCTTGTGCAGAAAAGCGATCATCTCCTGCCTGTTTGGAAGCGGGCTTTCATCATGGCTCATTCTCATACAACCCAGCCCAAGAGCCGAAACTTCTAGATTACTGTTGCCAAGTTTGCGTTTTTGCATTTTTACTCCTTTCTATTGAACGATCAGGTCCTTGTCGCATCTTGAATAAAATTCCAATGTACTTAGCAAACCAGATTGGAATTTTCCTGTTTTGAGTCTCATTATAGGCGGGTGTGATGTGGAGGGATAGTAGAATAATCCACGATGTTTGTATAATTCTCCAAAGCTTCAAGTATAAAGTCGTAGAAAAGTGCAAGATCATCGTACAATTCTCTAAATCGTCAATGGCTTAGAGTAAAGAGGTTCTCATGAATGCAGTAAACTACAAACAGACAGAACGTGAGGCACAACGAGCACGGGCCAGTCGTGAAGATCTCGTTGAACGGATTATGTCGGCCCTGCCCAAGGATGGTGTCGTCGAGCCACTTCAGGGCCTTCATCTGGCGCGGCTTTCTGCCCCAATGGAAAAGATTCACAGTGTGCTTGAACCCTCTTTCTGCGTGATTGCACAGGGTAGCAAGGTGGTGTTTGTAGGAGACAGCCGCTATCAATATGATCCCTTTAACTATTTTTTAGCGACCATCGAATTGCCGCGCGTGAGCCAGGTGCTGGAAGCATCGCAGGAACAACCATACCTCAGCTTTTGCCTGGTACTCGATCCTAACCTGGTTGGTTCAGTCATGATTGAAGCTGGTCATGTCATACCATCAGGCAATGCTGATGTCCGGGCAATTGATGTCAGCTCTCTGGATGAGGCGTTACTGGATGCTGTGGTGCGGCTGGTGCGGCTGGTTGACTTTCCAGCCGAAGCACGGATTCTCATGCCATTGATCAAGCGTGAAATTATCTATCGCCTCCTGACAGGTGATCAAGGAGGCAGACTCTGTCATCTGACTGTTTCGGCAGGCTACACAACAAGCATTGCCAGAGCTGTTGAGCGATTTCGCCATGATTTTGATCAGCCCGTTCGTATCGAGGATGTCGCACAAGAATTGGGCATGAGTGTTTCAAGTTTTCACCAACACTTTAAGTCCGTAACGGCGATGAGCCCATTGCAATTCCAGAAGCGACTACGGTTACAGGAAGCACGACGTCTGATGCTTGGCGAAGACCTTGACGCGACTAGCGCTGCTTATCGAGTTGGATACAACGATACCTCACACTTTAGTCGAGAGTATAAGGGCCTCTTTGGTGAACCACCCATGCGCGACGTGGAACGGCTGCGGGAGATCGCCGGGCAAAATGTCGGTCTGGGAGCCAATTAGAAGCCGGTGATCGGTCTAATTGGGCTAGCAGGAGCGAATGAACGCGCTGTAGAAGCATCCTCGCTCAGAATGATCCTGTTTTGACTTCTCCCGCACGTTTGAATGTCGCGATAATCACGCCACTTGGTGAAGATTTAGATTCGGTCAATGTATAGGAAGCGGGAATAGTACCCTCATCAAACAAGCGTTTTCCCATACCGAGCGTCACAGGAAATATTTTGAGCCAAAATTCATCCACCAAATCATGCTCCAATAGGGTCTGAATGAGATCGCCGCTACCATGCACCTGTAATTCAGGGCCATCTTGTTGCTTGAGCTTCTTTATTTCTTCCACAACATCGCCCTTTAAAAAGACCGACTTATTCCATTCATGCCTTGTAAGCGTATTCGAAGCAACATACTTTGTTGCTTTGTTGATGCCAGCTCCTTCCTCTTCATGATGCGGCCAATATGAGGCAAATACCTCGAATGTTTTTCTCCCCAAAAGCAAATCAAACGGCCTGCTCATTTGCTCTCCCATGACCTTGCCAAGAAAATCATCGAAGTAGGGAACGGTCCAGCCCCCGTATTTGAAACCACCAGAGGTGTCCTCCTCGGGTCCGCCGGGCGCTTGCATGACGCCGTCGATTGTTATGAAAGATAGAACTATGATTTTTCTCATGCTAGTTACCTCCTTTCATTCCCCTTCCGCTGCTTGTTTCAGATCTTCAATGATGATCTTCTTCATCTCCAACATCACGGGTGTGGTCTTTTCAAGGTTCTTAGACATGAGCTCGCCCATATTTTCAGGAATTATTTGCCAGCTTACCCCATACTTATCTTTGACCCAGCCGCATTGTTCGGCTTCAGGAACAGCGGAAAGCTTATCCCAGAAGTAATCTATCTCTTGCTGATCTTTGCAGTTGACAATTAAAGAAAGGGCTTCGTTGAATTTGAAGTCATGCATCCTAGCAGAATCCATCGCCCCAAATTCCTGACCGTCAAGGATGAATTGAGCGTATTTCACCGTCCCTTCCTCGTCAGGCTCCTCGCCTACGGCATAGCGGGCCAAGACCTGTGCATTTGCGTCAGGAAAAAATGATGCGTAAAAATTAATCGCTTCTTCCGCTTTGCCGCAAACATCCCTGGTAAACATTAAAACAGGTATGATCCTCTGCAAGTAATCTCCCTCTGCGTAAATAACCTGCCATGACACCCCATACTTGTCCTGAATCCAGCCATATCTCTTGCTAAACGGATACTCGCCTAGTTCCATCATGACGGTTCCTCCGAGAGAAAGTTTCTCCCAAATCTCATCCACTTCCTCTACCTTCTTGCATTTAACATGAAATGATATGGACGGATTGATTTTGAACAGCGGGCCAGCACTAATCGCCATGAATTCATGCCCCAAAATGTCAAATCTAACGATATCTGCTGAGCCCGACGGGGTGTCATGAATCGTGGAAATATCCTTAATCTTTGAATTCTGGCCAAAAGCAGACACATAAAATTCGGCCGCTTCTTTGGCTTCCCTGTCGTACCATAAATGTGGGGTAATCATTTGTTTTGCCATTGTTTTATTTCTCCAGCTCATTCTGCATTTGCATAGTTAAGTGCAATTGCGCAGACTTCCATGAAATTCGCTTAAAGAATGACGTAGATTATAGAACGCTTGTTCTTAATCAACAAACGCTGGCTATTAAACACGCAAGCTTGTGGCCCGTAGAACAAAGAAGGTGTATTTACACCAAAAGTTAATTTTGCTAAATAATACACAATGCAATAAGCGGTGGGGCGCTGCTAGACAGGCAACGTTTCCTGCTCCTCTATCCATTTTCAAAGGAGTTCAGTATAGTACAATGGCGCAGACGCATAACCAGAGGAGCAAAAAACAATGAACATCACGATTGACCCGGAAAGAAATGAGGTTGACGCCCTACTCGAATTTGTTGGGGATTTGCAGGGCAAGCGCGTGCTCGAAATCGGCGCTGGAGATGGGCGACTGACTTGGCGCTACGCCCCAAATGCGGGAGAGGTGGTAGGCATCGACCCCAACCCAGAACGGATAAACCGCGCGAAGAATGACATGCCCGAAGGTTTGCGAGGTCACGTCGTTATGCTGGAAACGACGCTGGAGGAATTCCAACGCGACGTACAAGAATCGCTCTTCGATGTGGCACTGATGTCATGGGCGCTGTGATGAATTGAAACTGAGGGCATGGTCCATGCCTTAGAGATTACTCACAGCCTGCTGAAGACAGACGGCCTGCTCATAGATATTCACCCTAGCGGCGAACCTCCGCTGATTGAGGCGCATGTAGGTGGAGAAGTCTTACTGGCGGGGCATTTGGAGGAGACGAACGACTTCGTAGAATACTTCGAAGCGGGCGACGCCCTGACGGATGTGACCGGGTGTGGGCTGTTCGCGTTGGAGCGCGAGGGGCTGTTCACGTTCATGCTGCACGCCCCGAGCATCATGGCGCTGGCCGACCATCTTGAGGCCGAATGGTCGGACGCCGTGCTGCGTGAGGAGACAATCGAGCGGGCGGCGGCGTTGATGGGCGAACCGGGGGAAGGTAAAGAAATCGTCTTGCGCGAGAGCGTTAGGATTGCACGCTTCCGGTCAAGCGGCAAATAGGGGATTTATTATGTGTCAATTTGCGCGCCGGTTAGGCTCATGGCCATCCCGTGTTTTGGAAGGTGCCGCCTCCCTGGTTAATCCAGAGCCGGTAATCATCGTCATATGCGGCGGCGAGAATATCCAGCCGGCCGTCGCCGTTGAAATCGCCAATGGCTAAACCGTGCCGCTTGCTGTAGCCTAAGGTTTGGCGGTTCCGGGTAAACAGGGCCTGCCCATCGTTCCACCAAATGTTCGCCAGCCGGCGTCCACCTATCAAGGCGTCTGGGTCGCCATCTTCATCCAGGTCGGCCAGGGAGACGGACCTGATCCGATCACCAGAGATCGCCTGCTCGAAATGCGCAAACGCACCTTCTTTGCCGCCTTGCGCCCCACCCTGATTGATCCACACCGACGCCAACTTCTCAGCGCCGACGAGGGCATCCAAATCGCCATCACCGTCCAGATCACCCAGGGCTACAGCCGTGCTATCCGTCTCCCCCAAGCGCTGCCCGGAGTCGGTGAAATTGCCCGCGCCGTCATTGAGAATGACCCGGTCGGCCGGATTTCTGTTTCGACCTTCGTCCGGCGCAATGATGGCGGCAAAAAGATCCAGGTCGCCATCGCTATCCAGGTCGCCCAGGGCGGCCCCACGCACGGCCAAACCTTCCAGGCTGGATAGGAGAAACATATGACCAGGCCCACCCCCGTCGTCCCATCGGTTAATCCAAACCCCAGAAACATTGGGAGAATCGTCATCCGGGTTCACGGTGAATAAACGGCCACAACAGCCCAGTACAAGGCCATCCAATTGGTCGTCATTGTCCAGATCACCCAGGAGAACCGAACCGTATTGGCCGTTTCCCTCTGGTCCCATAATGGTTGAGCTATTCCTAAACTCGCCAACTTGCCCTTCCTGGTCACCACCCTGGTTAAGGATCAGGCTTACTTTATAACCCATGAAGACGGTCAGATCGGCGTCTCCATCCCGATCGAGATCTCCGGCCGCAGAGGCCCAACCTCCCGTCTCTCCCACATTTGTTTCGATGCGTCTGGCGATAAAATACCCGTCGCCCTGGTTGAACCACAGTGTACTACCGCTAAAAGCGGTGAATTCCGATTCCTGGCGCACATTGTGCAGGAGTACATCCAGGTCGCCATCGCCGTCCAGATCAGCCACGTCGGTGGCACTGTGAAATATCCCATAACCGTCCGTCATCACCATATAGAAATGGTAGGCAAATGGGCACACAATCACCATCACAAGGAAGGCTAAAATCCAAAACAACCTGTTACGATGCACCTTTTTCTGCGACATTTCGCTTAACCATGCCCTCTCTTGCCAGTTAACACGACGGTTTCCAATATCA
>JAHEJP010000284.1 GCA_024638855.1 Chloroflexota bacterium | reverse complement strand
CTCTCGCCATTCGGAGATGACCAGCTGATCGCCCAGCGCCTCGGCCGCCGGACCATGCAGGATCACCTCGCCCCGTTCGGCCTGGTGTTCGGCAGCGGCCATATTCTCCAACGTTTTACCGGCCATGGCGTCGATGATGGCATAATCAGGATCGCCGACCAGGAAGCGGCGGACCGGACCGGTGGCGGCCGCGACCTTCATGCCCAGGGACACGATCCGGCCGGATTGGATCTTGACCTCGGCGAATTGGGCCATGGATCGTTGCATCGCCAGGCCACAAGCGACCGCCCGGCGGCCGTCATCGCCGTCTAACCAGCAGGTAATGGCGTCGCCGGCGAAGCCGATGACGCTGCCGCCATAGCGGTGTAGCTCGGCGATGAGAGCATCGTAAACCTGGTTCAGGTGAACGGTCAATTCTTCGGCGCCGCGCTTGGGCCCCAATTCCAAGGCCAGTGCCTCGGTCAGCGGGGTAAAACCGGAGATATCGGCAAAAAGCGCCGCACCTTCGGCCCTTTCAGGCAGCCTTTCACCCCGGGCAATGGCCTGACGCCAATCCATGGGGATATAAGCGCTCGCTCTATCCATCCTGTTCCTGTACTTTTCGGCCGTCTTCGTTACGTAATTGGCTTATTATAGCCTAATCTGTCCCCACTTGATGGAAAAATGGACTCGTCAAGAGACCAGCCCATTTACCTTCTTCTTAATTCTTTCCTTCCCCTAAGTCCTAGGATGGACATTCAAGGGACGCTGCTTTGCTTTAGTGAATTTTCACCGAAGCACCTCTGACATCTGCGAGAGTCCCGAACGGATCATCATTGTTGATTGACGTGTCGACAACGACAACCTCCTGCCCGTTGTTATCGACATACCAGATCTTGGCGCCGAACCGGTCCGGAGCATTAGGGTTGTGGATGTCGGAATCGACGACCCACACCTCAAAGTATGCAGTCACGTCGGGGACATTCTTAGCGCTCAACGTTCCCTGGCCGTGGAAAAAGGCGACATCGTCTACGATCGCCAGGAGCTCATACTGATCATTACTAACGAACACCATGCCAGACTTGTGCGTCATTGTTGTCTGGCCTACCGGCACAGCGCCGCCATCGATATATTGAATGTCGAAACCGTAGTTGAGCTCTGAATTCTTGTTTTTATTGCAATAGGGCTGGCCGAATACACAAGCCGCGCCCGGCGCATCGATCTTCCCACCACCGGTAACCTTGCCTACCCCAACTTCATAAACGAGCACATTTTGTAGCATCACCTGAGCAGAGTTGCTACCATCTGATACGGTCAGCGTGATGTTGTAGAAGCCGGCCGCCGAATAAACGTGCGAGCCAGCCGCTGTATAGGAACCATTGGCTTCAGCGATCGTCCCGGCCGAAGTGTTGCCGTCGCCCCAATTCCAGGTAGCGATGTGCGTATCACCGGTGCCGGCATCGCTGAAGCTGGCCTCAGCGCTGAAGCTACTATTGACCGGAACCAGATCCTGGGAGACAGTAATCGGCCCGACCACCGGCGCCACATTGTTAATGGTGAGCGAAAACGTTACGGTGCTCTGAGCAGACCCATCATTGGCGGTAATGGTCACTGTTTGGGATTGAGCCGGGCCACTGTTCGTGCCCCATGACCAGGACCAGGTGCCGTTGGCGTTTTTTGTTACCGTGCCGACTGAAGCGGTTAAGAGGATGGTATCGGTACCTGGGTCACTGAAAGTGCCGTTGTTGGCGGCCGTCTGGCCTTCGTTCACCGTCACGGATACATTGTTGACTGTGATCGCGGGTGCCAAATTATCGACCACCAATTGATAGGTCACTGTACTGCTGGCTCCGTCACTGTCCGTCGCGGTGATGGTCACCATTTGGGATTCATCGGGGCCGTCGCTGGTTTCCAGGGACCAAGACCAAGTGCCATCGCCGTTATCTGAGACACTACCGGCCGAAGCCGAAAGCGTGACACTGTCGTCGCCCGGGTCGCTGTAAGTGCCTGAGTTGCTGGCTATCTGGCCTTCGGCCACGATCACCGTCGCCTGAGCGGCCGTCGCAACAGGCGAGACATTATTGACGACCAGGTTAAATGAGGTGCTGATCTGGGCTTCCCCATCCGATACCGTAATAGTCACCGTCTGGGAATCATCCGGGCCATCGCTGCTAGCCAGCGACCACGACCAGGTACCGTCGCCATTGTTGGTCGCACTACCGGCCGAAGCGGAAAGAGTCAGCACATCGCCATCGTCATCGCTGAAGGTCCCGCCATTTGTGGCCGTCTGGCCTTCATCTATGGTCACTTCTGCCTGGCCGCCTGTTAAGTCGATGACCGGCGGCGTATTGATGACCAGCAATTGGGCCATAGCAGAGGAAGCCAGGTAGCGGCTATCCGACAAGGTCACATCGCTCACAGGACTATCGGCGAAGTAGGCTTGGACCATGAAATCGCCGGTTGAATCAATGGGAAGATCGCCCAGATCCAGGTTGATATTGCCTCCGAAATCGGTGATGAATGTATCGCGGTAGATACTGTTTTGACCATCGGACACGATGACCAGAATGTGTTTCTCTCTCAAGGCCCCTGCCTGGTCGTCAGTCAGCGTAGCCGTCATGGTCGATTCATCCAACAGGCCAACCGTAACCGTCTGCGGATCAGGGGATAAAATCAGCTCAGTTGGACGCTTGGAAACGGTGAAGTTGCGGCCGGAGGTCGAAGCGGCATAGTCAGCGTTTCCCGGGTAGGCGGCCAGCACCTGATCATATTTGCTGGGTACATTGGAAAGAATGAAAGTAACCGAAGCCTGCCCCAGGGCATTGGTTGTGGTCGTTCGTTTTTCCGAACCTAGGCTGAAGCTCACTATCTGGTCGGCCAAAGGTGCGCCGCTAACATTGTCACTTAAGAGAGCCGAAAAGGTAGCTCGGCCGGCATAAACGCCGGAAGCCGGCCCACTGATTGACAGCGCCGTTGGTTGACCCTGGCCCAGGGCCCCCGGATCGATGTCGGGTGTGAAGGCTTCACCAGAACTGGTAACCATGCCGTTGGCCCCGGCGGCATAGACGATGTAACGAACATCGTCCGAATTCAGGCCCGCGGGCAGGCCCAACGTCCCGGTCCAGGAACTGGGGTTGGCCGGATGCTGGGCCAGGTCCAAGGGCTGCCATTGTCCGTACCAGTTGCCATTCAGGGCCGTATAAATGACCCATACCTCCTGGACCAGGCCGGTGACTTCGATCTCAAAGACAAGTTGGCCAGGAACCTGCTCGCTACTGGCGAAGGCGCGCGACAAGGCCGGCGCTCCCACCACGGCCGATTCCTTGTTGTCAACATTAATATCCAGGTAATACAACCGGTAATCCAGGTGATCGTAAAACCTTAACGTCCCCTCCGGTACGTCCAGAGAGTTGGACTTGAATTGCAGCGGTGTGACCAACAGGCTAACCGCGCCGTTGGTTGGGTCGGCCAGATAGTCCACATAGTTCAAGCGTTCGAATTTAAAGGGGTAGAAGTCAGGCGAGGCAAAAACAGGATGGCTGCCCGGCAGTTCGGTAGCGGCCACGCTGGTCTGAGGCACCACATCTGCCAAGTCATGGTAGTCGGCGCCGCGCAGACCGGCGCCGGTAATGATGCCAGCCGCATTATTGGTGACGTTCAGGATCTCGACCGGCAGGATCGGCTGGCCAGAGCGCGAAACCAGGCCATCGTTACCGATATAGTAAACGGTATCAAGAGTGCCACTGATAACCTCGGTGCCGTTGCCATCTTCCAGGTTCATAGTTTGTAGAACTTCGGTGAAGGTGGGGGTAAGGCCCACGTCGGCCGTGCTCAGGTCCAGATCGGCGCCCAGTCCGTTCACCACAGGTGTCGTCGAGGGCACATCCGATTGGGGTACGGGCTCGATCGTCTTGCCCGGCATATTGACCCGCAGCATGGGCAAACCAAACATGGCCGGCACCTGGACCGTCTTCAGGTAAACGCCGTCTAACTCGATGGCTGTATTGCTCAAGAAGTTAATCTTGGCCTGTACCAGGGCATCGCCAATGGCCACAGGATCGTCGCCAGTCCGCATCGCCCGGGCGAACTCCAGGTAGAAACGCTCCGAGTAATCAATGTAATCGGCATCGGCATATTGGTAAGTTGGAGCGGAGATCAAAACCGCTCCCTTCTGGGCAAAGGCCTGGGCCCAGTCGATAGGATCGGTCACGTTCGGCACGGCATGTTCGTTAACCACGCTGTAGCCGGTATGGCAGCCGTTGCTGAAGATGATGGCGTTGCTCAGATCGACAGCCGAATTAGCGATTTCCTCGGCCGAGACCGTGGTTTGATAATCGGCCGCCAGTGCTTTTCCAGCGCTGAAGTGACCGGCCAGGAAGACCATATCCTTACGTGCGCTGGGGTCGTTTAACTGCAGCAAAGCGCGGAGTTGGTCAGCATCCCAGGCCGACGGATCGGTGGGCGGCAGATCAGGCGAGTCGATGAGGTAGTTGATATCGGCCGGGGAAGCTCCTCCTGCCAGACCTTCCGTTAATTCATTGAGTATGGCCTGCGCGCCGTCCGAGTTATGGTCGTAGCCCGTCACGGCCGCCTTTGCCGATGCTAGGCTCAGATCTAGAGTGCCGCCAGGCAAACTCAGGAAAGCGTCGATGACAGTCTGCACTTCGGTCGGCGTCTCAACGACCCGTCCAACGGCTATCTCAGGTAAGGCCAGGCGCGTATTTTGCAGCTTGATCTCTGTTTGGGAGCCATAAGCATCTTGGGTCAAGATATAGTCCAGTCGTAGGCTGGCCTGAGAAATAGTATCTTCGATCACCGGCGGGAAGTATTCCGACTCCGGCGAGTTTTGGGTGGTTTCCGGCTGCCGGAAGAAGGGAATGATCCGGTCGCTACCCACGAGGGTCACATATTGTATGGGGTTCTCTGCCCGGTAGCGATCGACGACGCCCTTGATGGCCCCAGCCCATAAATTGGTGGCGTATACGCATTGGGGATTGTCCAGGGCCGCGGTGCGGCTGGCCTCGACCAGATCATCCTGGCTGACATCGACGACTATACCGTTTACGGCCGAAGCTAAATCATCCAACTTGGCCAGTAGAGTGACCCGTTCATCCGGGCCGGCCGTCATATTAGCCACATCATGCAGGATAATCGTCTCGTAAGTGCCGTTGGCCTCAGGAAATAAGCTCGGTTGAGCTGTCAGCGGCGGCAGGTTATTACAATCCTGGCTTTCCACGGAAACTTCAACGTTCATTGAATGAACGCTGTTGAAAATGCCATTGCGGCCGCCCACCCGCACATAAATGTCGCCGGTCTCATTCCAGGTATTGACCGTCACCGATTCATCAGAAAGGCCGTCGCGAATGGAGAGGCCGGTTAAGCTTAGCAACTGCGCCGCCCCATAAGCCTCGGGGTTACTTACGGCGAAAGGATTGGAAACCGCGAAGGCATTGGACACAGCAAAGGGATTGGACACAGCGAAAGGATTGCTTACGGCGAAGGCATTGGTCACCGCGAAAGGGTTGCTCACGGCGAAGGGATTAGACACAGCGAAGGGATTAGACACCGCAAAGGGGTTGGACACAGCGAAGGGGTTGGACACAGCGAAAGGATTGACTACCGCGAAAGGATTGGACACAGCGAAGGGGTTGGATACCGCGAAGGGATTACTCACCGCGAAGGGATTGCTTACGGCAAAAGCATTGGCCGAAGCAGTGGAAGCTAATTCCTCGCTCAATAAGGCCAACTCCTCGGTCGTATTAAGCACCTCGTATTGTTGGGCGATATCTTTGTAGACGGCCAGATCATAATTGGCCGGCAAACCACTCAAAGTGACGTTAAAAGTGCTATTTGGCGCCACATTCTGAATCCTGAACCAGCGCGATTCGCCGCGACGGGCCAGGAAGCTCTCAATCGAACCGGCTAACACACCACCCTGATCCACCATGTCAACCACTGTGGACTTGGTCCAGTCGGTGTTGTCCGGTTGGACCGGCATGCACATCGAATATTCCGAGGTGCTACCGTCGGCGCCGGTCGCCGTCGCCGTTACAAATTGACCGAATGGCACCGCGTCTAGCGCTGCTTCAAACAGGGCCACATTATTTTCATTAACCGGGGACGTTAGCTGGCCCAGGTAGGCGCTACCTTCGCCGAAGTCGCTGGGATCGCAGCTGGTATTGCTGTAGAAATCTATGGTCAGCGTATCACTAATCGGACCACTGGCGCCGCCTTGGACCGTGATCCCCAACCCATCAGGAAAAGCGGCGAACAAGACCGGGAAGTTCTGCAGATTATTGGGCCCGCTGTCGGGATCGGCCTCGTCATTCGCGGTTAAAC
Source organism: Chloroflexota bacterium (assembly GCA_024638855.1). Taxonomy (GTDB): domain Bacteria; phylum Chloroflexota; class Anaerolineae; order Promineifilales; family Promineifilaceae; genus UBA11865. Next base: position 645 of record JAHEJP010000284.1, on the reverse strand, counting down.
CGTCGTCATTCAGGTCAATGCCGAGACCGCCATTGTCGTAGATTTGATTGTTATAGAAGGTATTGCCCGTTCCACTGACCACATTAATGCCCGCCCCGCTAAATCCGGTGATGGTCAGGCCGGTGATGGTATTGCCGTCGCCGGTCACCGTGAAGCCGTCCGCGCCGCTTTCGGTAAGGGCGCTGCCGTCAATAGTGACGATGCCCTCGCCGTTTATAGTCAGATCGCCGGTCAAGGGCGGTAAAGGAGCAATTGGTTGCACCAGGGTGATGCCCGGGTCAAAGACGATGGTATTGGGATCGCCGTCGCCATCGGACACCCCCAGCGCTTCACGCAGCGAACAATGAGTAAAGGAACAGAGGCCGTCATCTTCGTCGGCCGTGGTGGTTACGTGGTAGTCAGGTCCGGGCTGGCCTGATGGCGCCAGAGACCATTTCGAAATATCGATAGCGCCATTATCATTGCCGCTGGCGGCCGTAAAGCCTACCCAGCCGGTATTGCCGCCGAGTAAGGCGGCCAAATCGACCGGCACCGTCAATTCCAGGGAGCCATCCACATAAACTTCTAACGAATTAGGTACATACTTTATCGTCGCCGTATGGACCTGGTTGTCGACGATGTCGACGCTCAATATCGTCTCGCCCA
>JAHEJP010000283.1 GCA_024638855.1 Chloroflexota bacterium | reverse complement strand
TTGGCCGGCGGGGATCGAGGGTATTCATTGATGCAAGTGCTCAGGGAGACCCCCGGGCTGTGGACCTCACTTTTCGCCGTCTTCGGCTGGTTTAACATCCTGGCCCCTAAATGGGTATACCCGATCTGGAACGGAATCGTGGTTGCCTCAATCACCGGCGTCATCATCCATGTTTGGCGCGGCCGTAAGGCGGCGCGTCTCGAGGAAGCGGAGCGTGGTTTTAGTCAACAGGCGAAAACACAGGCCGTTCCTTTGCTGGATTGGCCTGGCTTACCGGCCGTGCTGCTGGCCTTATGGGTTCTGCTGGTCTATGCGGGGCTGGTAATTTTCATGCTGAAAACGCCGGCTTCCCAGGGACGTCTCCTGTTTCCGGCGGTGGTACCTATGGCTCTGGGACTTGCTTTTGGCTTGAGCGGCTACCAGTGGTCAGGCATTTATCTACTCATCCCCGCGCTGGCCTTATTAACCAGTGTTTATAGCCTTCTTTTCGTGATCCCGGCCGCTTACGAGCATCCACCAGTGATCGCCTTGGAGGACTTGCCGGCCGACGCGCAAAAAATCAATATCGAACTTGGAAATGGCATATGGCTGCTTGCTTCGCAGATAGAGACCGATCAGACTCAAGCTGGTGATTGGGTCTGGCTCACGCTTTATTGGCAGGGTACCGACGTTATTAGCGACCTGTCTGAGGTGGATGCACCCACGTATGTTCTAGAACTCTTTGGTCACGATGACGCGCTGATTGGCAAGGTGCAAAGTTACCATGGAGGCGGACTTTATCCTGCATCCTTGTGGCCTGCCCATGAGGTTCTTGCCGATAGGGTGGCCGTCGAAATTGACCAGGATCTCTTGGCTCCTGTTCAAGCCCGGCTCAACGTCAAGTTGGCAGGTCAGGACCACTCGGCCGACGTAGGCACGGTTAAGATTGTTCCTGAAGCATGGCTAGATCCGTCTGAATCGGCATTGGCCAGTCTTAATGGTATTGACCTAGCCAATGCAACTATCTTGCCACAGGTAGTTAAGCCCGGCAAAGTGACCAAGGTTGAGTTACGCTGGCAAGTCAACGATTCACCTGGTTTAGCCTTGACTACATTTGTTCACTTGGGCGACCCATCACGGCCGCCAGTGGCGCAAGGCGACAGTGTCCCTTTAGGAGGTCATTACCCAACGACCCTATGGGTACCCGGCGAAGTATTTAGCGATACCTATGAATTGACCGTCCCGCCAGCGCTTCCTCCGGGCCTTTATCCAGTTCATGTTGGCCTCTACAGGCCAGAAAATGGCTCACGTCAGACGCTAACGGTTGACGGAGTTCGCCAGCAGAACGATGCCTATTTGGTCGGCTGGCTTGAAGTCGAACATTGAGGTTCTTATGGCTTTGAACAAAGATCAGCGCCGCTTATTGCTGCTCATTGTTGGGGCCTACTTCCTGCTCGCTATCGTATATGCTCAAGCAACGCCTCCCCTAGAAGCTTCAGACGAGTACAAACATTACCCTGTGGTACAACATATCCAGAATCAGCGAGAGTTGCCTATCTTGGACCCAAACGAACCGGGTCTATGGCTGCAAGAGGGCACGCAGCCACCCTTGTACTACATCATTATGGCTGGACTTACATCCTGGATAGACACCTCCGATCTTGAAGATGTACATAGGGTAAACCCACATGCTTTTGTCGGAAATCCCAATCAATTGGGCAATAAGAACCTGATCATACACCAGCCGGAGCGAGAAGCGTTTCCCTGGCAGGGCACGGTGCTGGCGATTTACGTCATTCGTCTAGCATCGATTCTCCTCGGGATCGGCACCATCATGCTGACAGCACGTCTCGGAACCCTTTTATTTGATCCCCGGATTGGATTAATGGCAGCCATGCTGGTGGCGTTTAATCCCATGTTCATATTTGTGAATGCAGCGGTCAACAATGATAGCCTGGCCATTTTCCTGGCTCATCTCGGCCTTTTTTTATTAATACGTTTGTGGCGAGAAGCACCTGATCCGCGGCGTCATTGGATGCGCTACACGGTTTTGGGACTGGTGCTTGGCCTAGGCATGTTAAGTAAGCTGAGTATTGGTGGCTTGTTTCTGGTAGCAGGCTTCACCCTGGCTTGGTTAGCCTGGCGACGGCGACATTGGAGCTATTTGATTGGGGGTGGCTCATTAATCCTTATCGTTGCCTTGCTGGTCCTTTTGCCCTGGCTAATCCGCAACCTGAACCTTTATGGAGACCTGACCGGCCTTGATGTTTTCGTGCAGGTTCAGGGCACCCGCGACCAGCCACTCACGCTGGTGGGCTGGCGGGGCGAATTCGGAACCTTCTATCGCAGTTTTTGGGGGCTATTTGGCGGGGTTAACGTGTCCGCGCCGGAATGGATTTACTTAATCTTTAACCTGTTGGCTATTGTCGGCACCGCCGGTTTTGTAATCTGGGCCTGGGGTCAGTGGCGCACCGGCAAGGATAGATCGGTAAGCAAACAAGAGACAACGGCAAGACCATCCTATGACGGGCTGTCGCTGTTGCTGATCTGGCCATTAATATTGTTTTTTCTGCTCGTTCGCTGGAACATCATTTCGCCAGCTTTCCAGGGCCGGTTATTGTTCCCAGCCCTTGGGTCAGTGACCATCATTTGGTCGGTTGGGCTTCTGGCATTGGTCCCTTCGGCACTCAAAAACAAGCTTGCCTTGGGGATTGGTCTGGCGGCGATGGCCATCACGGCATTGCTGCCATGGCTGGCCATTCGACCAGCTTATGCTTACCCCAAACCACTGACAGCCGTTCCTGAAGCAGCCCGTTTCGGTCCTATCACTTTTCAGGTTGACGATGGAGCGCTCCAGCTTGTGGGTGTGGAAGTTCCGCCAGGCCAGAGCGTGGCTCCGGGCGGGGATCCTGTTGAGCTTGTTCTATATTGGATGGCTAGCCAACCAATCGATCGCGACCTTTTGAGTGCAGTTAATATCCTGGGTCGGAGTAACCAAACTGTCGGCCGCGTCAATCGGTATCCGGCCGGGGGCATGGTACCAACAAGCCAGTGGGATTCAGGACAGATCTGGCGGGATGTTTATCGACTCTTCCCGTCAACCGACGCCATAGGACCCGCTCAATTAACTATACGCGCAGCCCTGTACGATCCCATTCAAAAAAGTGACTTGCCTGCCTATGGCCCAGATGGAATGCCGATCGATCTGTTGCTGGTGGGTGAAGCCCGCCTTGAAGCCGATCGGCTGGGTTTATCAGCAACAAATGAAATAGACGTGGCATTAACAGACGGGATTCGAATACAAGGCTACGATCTGAACCCAGAGATACCCAGTCCAGGTGATAGTGTAGAGTTGACACTTTTGTGGCAGGCAACAGCAACGCCCTTACAAGAGTACACCGTCTTCGTCCACCTCATCGATTCTACCGGCAATCAGGTTGCCGGTGCCGATGCTCCTCCAGTGAATGGTGATTATCCAACCACTTATTGGTTAGCTGGAGAGCAGATTGTGGATAAACATTCTTTGTTGTTGCCGGACAACCTACCCTCCGGAAAATATAGTCTAGCCGTGGGGATGTATAATCCAAATACAGGGGTCCGCGTGCCTCGAATAGATGGGATGGGAGATACCATTCAGTGGCCCTTTGTGATAAAGCCATCCGGCTGAATGATCATGAACAGGTTACTTACTGGTAGTTATTCACTTTGGCTAGGCCTCCAAAGGATCTCGTCTACCGATTATTTTCAATAACCAGCTACTGCCAGATGATCGGCTCTGGTTGTAAAACGTTCAAGTAGATCAGTAGTTTTGAATTAACTGAAATCAATCAAAACGGTATGTTATAATGACGGTCAGGTAACGGCATGGCAGATGTGTCCGACGAGGTAAGCTTCGATAAACTAGATTTGATCTCCCCGGTAAGCCATCGTAAATGGCAAAAACTGACTATCGTGCTCTTACTATCTATACCGGTGGTGCTCGCTGTCATCAGCAGCTTCGCGAACCCGGTTTTCGAATCTCCAGACGAGTTGGAACACTATTTTTTTATCCGCAGCCTAATAGACGAGCGTAAGCTCCCTGTTCAAGACCCTGAAGGAGCCCTCAGCCAATTCCACCAACCCCCCCTCTATTATGTGATTGGGGCATTACTCACAGCAGGCATTCAGGACCAGCAGACCATTCCCCAGCGAAACCCCCACTGGACATCATACCCGATGGAAAAAGTGCACCGCGACAACAAAGCTCAGTTCTTGCCATCGCTGGAAATGGCTTTTCCATATACTGGAACGGCCGCCGTGGCACATCTTTTGCGATTATGGTCTGTAGTATTAGTGGCAGGCACAGTTATTGTTACCTGGCAGCTAGGAAACGAGCTGTTTCCCCATGAAACCTTGGATCAAATATTGTTTCTAGCTATTGCCACCTTGATCCCAATGTATGTATTCATTGGGGGATCTATCAACAATGACAACCTGGTCATATTTCTCGGTGTGTTATTACTTTGGTTGGCCATTAGGGCTATTCGCAATGGTTTTGATTGGCCGACCACGCTGCTGATTGGATTAATTTGGGGATTGGCTTTGCTCAGCAAACTCTCGGCCGTCCTGTTAGTCGTGCCTTGGGGCGTTGCTTTGTTATGGGTGAGCTGGCAACGCCAGGATTGGTCACTACTGATTACACGAGCAGCAACGATATGTGGCGGCGCTCTATTATTGTCTGGATGGTGGTTCGTTCGCAATATCTACCTGTACGGCGAACTTACCGGACTAGAACAAATGCTGGATATCTGGGGTGAGCGACCATCGAATGAGTTTCTTGATACCGACGTGAATGGCGCGTTGAACTACATTTGGACCTCTTTCTTGGGCCGTTTTGGTTATGGCCAGATAGTCCTGCCGTCATTCATCTACTGGACCTACGGCGCCCTTGTGCTGGTTGGGATAGGAGGCCTACTAACGAAAGCCGTACATCTTGCTCGACGTAGGTCGTGGCCAGAAAGATCCGGACTGTGGCTGGTCCTGGTTGCCACCTTAATCATATTTATTTTGGGTCTGTTCTACTTTAGTATTCGTAATCCAACAGGAGCAAACGGTCGCTACACCTATCCAGCCCTGCCCGCTTTGGCAGCCCTTTTAACGGCCGGTCTTATCGCCTACAAACCAAGTCGCAAAGTGAAAATCGCCATCATTTCCCTGCTGCTTGCCCTGGCTGTCTTCTGCCTGGTCTTTTTTGTACCCTGGACATACGCTGCGCCGCGCCTGCTTGACGATGAGGCCGCTATGAAAAATATCAAGACGCCTAGCGAACTCACCTGGGCAGAAGGCATCCGCCTACTTGGTAGCAAACTTGAGCCATCTGAATTATCTGATGGGCCGGATGCTGAGCTGAACCTGACCGCTTGTTGGCGCGCTGAAGCCCCAATAGAGCGAAACTATACATTCTTCGTCCATTTGCTCGATACCGATCTCAACCCGCTAGGACAACGAGATATGCATCCTGGATTGGGCAACTTTCCAACTACCTTGTGGGTGGCTGGCGATATCTTCTGTGACCGCTACCGTGTGCCAATCACCGAAAACACCTTGGACGCGCCCCTTGCGGCGATGGTAGAGATTGGTTTTTACGATTCAGACCCTGGTCAACGTTTACAGGCACAGACGGCTTCCGGCCAATCGCTGGACTTCGCGACGATTGGCCGGATCAAAATATCTCCGGAAAACCCGGCCGAACTCGCTCCAGCGGAACACGTTTTGCATTCTACCAACTTTGATCAAGGCGCAAGCTTGAGCGGTTATGAATGGTCTACCGACCACACCATGCCTGGCGATGAGGTAACACTGCAACTCTGGTGGCAATCTGCCAACCCTCTGGATAAGGATTTTATGATATTCGCCCATTTACTCGACGAAGAAGGCCAGATCATAACCCAGGCGGATGGCCCCCCTCAAAACGGGCTTTATCCGACTCATTTCTGGGGATCAGGCGACACGATTATCGATCGGCGAACCTTCATCCTGCCGGGAAACACACCCACTGGTCAAAGCATGGTGCGCCTGGGTTTTTACGATTTGGACAGTGGTGCGCGACTACCGCGTTCGAATGGGTCCGATTTGCCCGATTCCGTTGAAATCAAGGGGCCTCTTATCGGCCAATAAATCAACGCTGCGATACTTTGTAATATTTATCGGTGATGTTGATTCGTTCAGAGTGAGACCCATCCAATGGCCTGAACGGGCGGAAATCTTTTTAGCCAAGCTGGAGGGCATCGAACTAGCGGCAGCTGAGGTTTTCCCCAGGGCAGCAATGGCGGGAGAGATCGATTATCTGCACCTTCGCTGGCAAACCATTACTCAGTACTTTCTGGGCATTCGTTTATCTCAATTCGTAGAGCATTATCCGACAGCGCTTGCCCATCACCGTCGACGGCCGGATATCGTTCGCCACTAACATAATCGTAGACGCCTAGCAAGACTGTCTCCAACGCTCCATCACCCGCTGACAATGTTCTCTGATCTACAATGACCCATCCTTGAGGTAGATTGATCAAATCGGGTCGCAAACCCAGCGGCGGGCCATCGGCCTGGGCGATTAATAAACCGTCGCTATTCAGCAGCTGGGCGAATAAGGATGTCGTCGGCTCAGGAGCTTCGGCCGGAAACCAGATCGAGGCTAGTTCCACCAAGCCATCGCAATAAAAAGCATCAGCAGCAATCAAATCATAGGGTCCAAAAGTGGCCCTTGGTTTGGTTAAACGTTCCGGTACGGCCAACTGGCCGGCGAAGCGCGTCTGCGGTCCGGTCTCATCATAGGTAACGATGAACACGTAGCTGCCATCCGGTGACCAGCCCCCATCGATCAATGGTCCTGTTCCCTGCTCGTGAATATCGTAACGATATGTTTGTTCTGTCAATAGGTCTGGGACTTTATGGCTCTGTACCGGCCTGTCCACACCCAGGTTTTGCGCCATTAATTCTTCGGCAAAAAGATAGTTCCCCAACATGGCCACAAACTCCACGCCGATTGGATAAGTATTGTCT
>JAHEJP010000282.1 GCA_024638855.1 Chloroflexota bacterium | reverse complement strand
TGCTAGGCCGTCACAAACATGTTTTCCAGTTGGCCAATGGCAAAGGCCAGGCGTTTGGCGATCAATTCTGGATCGATATTGTGGTCGTCGATGAAGATAAAAAACAGGGTGATGGAGCTTCCTCTGTGCCAGCGAGTAAGGAGCGGCTGCAAACAGGCATGAATATCAACCCTGATGCAGCCCACAGCAATCCGCAAGATGTCGGCGTATTGACCGGGTTGGATTGGGTGCGTTACCCATTTAAGGTTGCGGATAAGAAGCGAACGGTAGCGGAAAGCTTCGCAGAATATGACCCAATCGTGGCAGCATACGCCAAAAAGGGAATCGGGACGTTATTCGTCTTGAACCAACAGACGGTTGCAGGGAAAAATGCACCCTGGAAAAATGGAGACTGGGGTGCCTATGCCAACCAATTCGCCTCAGCAGCAGGCCAGATAGCCGATCATTATGCCCACCTAGGAGATAAAGTAGCCTTCGAGGTTTGGAATGAAGAAGATAACCAGGATACGCCCTGGGTCTCCATCTATGTGCCTCCTAAACACTATGCCAAAATGTTATGGCGAACGGCAAGTGCTATCCGGAATGTCTCGCCTGATTCAAAAGTAATTTTTGGTGGTCTGTCCACGGATCATGCGGAAGCCAGTTTTTATGTCAAACAAGTTCGGCGGGCTCTGGGCGGCGATCTGCCAGTCGATGCCATTGGCATTCATCCCTATGGTCGCTGGCCCGGCAAACGGCCTTTTCGCAGCTGGGGGTTCGGGTCTTTGGACAAAGAGCTGAAGGGGTTTGCTAAGCAAATATCCGATAAGCCCCTATGGATCACAGAGATCGGTATTGTCGGCGAAGATAAACCCTTACCAGAGGACAGCCACCCAGTCTTGGCCCAATATATGCGGGACTTTTACAAGAGCGTAGCCAATAAACACAGCGATCAGGTCGAAGCTGTCATCTGGTTCGCTTGGTCAGACAACATGCAAAATGCAGGGATCGTGCGTGCAGACGGGACGGCAAAATCCGAAATCTTGGATGCCTTCATCGCCGTTCGCGATCGGAAATTGGATGGCTTGGCCTGAGCCAGACTTGTTTCTGGCGCAAGTTGATTGGGGGGAAAGCCTATGCCGGTGTAGTGGAGGCCAGAGCCGAATGGACCACAATTCTTAACTCGCTGGGTTTGAAAGGTTTGGTCAAGTAGGCAAATGCACCTAACCTGGTCGCCTGGTCCTGGCTGACCCGCGAGTAATTACCACTAATGGTCACGATTGGAATATTTACCAACCCGTCAATCTCTGCACGCCGGGAAAGCAAATCAAGACCGCTGGCGTCTTGCAACCTTATGTCACAGCAGATTAAATCGGGTAATTCATGCCTCAAAAGTTCCCAGGCTACCGCCATATCGTTGATGGTAATGACATCATTACCATCAAGTTCGAGCAACTTTTTCATCAATCTACAGAACTGGCGGTCGTCATCAATAACCATTATTGTGGGCATGGCACACTCTTTAATCGCTCTGGAATGGAAATCTAAGCTCTATAGATATTTTGATATTGACAAGGATCAATATACCTAAGCATGATAGCATCCCACATGTAGGTTTATGAATGGGCAAGTCGTCCTATGAATGGAGAAAAATTCCTTTTTTCACTCAGCCGATGAGTCAGGACAGAACTTTTCTCTTAAACAACGCCGGAAGTAAAGATCTCTATCACAACAGCAACATCAGGTTTCTTTCGAGTAGCCGAAAGACGGCCGCCACTTTTAGAGAAACTGTTCTGCTCTGCATGACCATAGTGTCCATCCTCAGAAATGAGAACAAAGAAGCCAATCTGCATCCGGCACTCACTCGTTCAAAATTTCTAAACGTTTAGAGGGAACGCGAGTAATCAGATTAATTCGTAGTAGACTAAGTTTGTGCCAATACTCAGGCATTGCGAATTAATGCTCGATCTCGCCGTTAATAAAGTTGAAACTGCTATTAGGAGATGTTACAGTGACCGAGTCGCCTCCTCAACCAGAAGCCATTACCCGGCTCTTCGATGCGGTTTATCCATCATTTGCTATGCTGGCCGGCATGGAGCTTGACCTGTTTACGCCGCTCAAAGATGGACCCCTGACTGTCGAACAGCTTGCCGATACGATTGGTGTACAGGCCATCAAACTTAGGCCTCTACTCTACGCGCTGGTGGTGGCCGGATTATTGACTGTCGACAACGATTTGTTCCTCAATACACATGAAGCCAACCACTATTTTGTGCGCGGCAAGCCCGCTTACCTAGGCGGGCAACAAGAACTTACCACAAGTAACTGGACCAGTGTACTCAAGACTGCGGGTATCATTCGCGCCGGAGGGCCACTCGAAAAGAACGATTACCATTCTATGTCGCAGGACGAATTGGTGGCACTCTTTCGGGGTCTGTATCCGGGCGCTATCCTAGATGCTGACAGATTAATGGATCAGTATGATTTTTCGACTTACAACGCACTGCTTGATGTTGGTGGGGGGTCGGGAGGGTTGGCTATAGCAATGACCCAGGCCAATCTCCATCTTAAAGCGACGGTCATCGACCTGCCTTTAGTAACGCCAATCACGCGGCAATTCGTCGAGGAAGCCAAGGCTGCTGACCGTGTCGAAATCCTTACAGCGGATGCAATTCACGATACGCTGTCCGGGTCGTATGATGTCGTCGTGGCGCGTCACATCATACAAGTTCTATCAGCAGACGATAGTCGCGCCCTCCTGAGCAACCTCGCTACTGTTCTAAAGCCGGGGGGTGTTATCTACCTGGTTGGTTGGGTGCTCGACGACTCGAGGGTATCGCCCCAAAACATAGTGGGCTACAATCTGGTGCTCTTGACTTCCTACAAAGATGGGCAGGCGTATACTGAACAGGAAGTCCACAACTGGTTGGTCGCGGCAGGCTTCGTGGACTTCGAGCGCGTTGTAATGTCTGGTGGCGAGAGCATATTAACGGCTCGCAAGCCACCCTAAATCAAATTATTATTTCATTGCATGCGAACACGCAAGAATTGGCAAAACCCCATTGATTAATTTTACTCAAAACGAAAACCGCGAAACAGTTTGGTAGGGCAGGTTCAGAGATCACCATTCCTGACAGCGTATTAGGGCAACTCTATTAAAAATTCTTCTAGCGCCATGGGTGGGACACTGGCCCCTGGTCGTTTATCCAGAAATCGCCAATAGAATACGGTGATCGATTCCGCACTATCTTCGACGATATTTCGCAAGGGGATCTGGGATTCAGAACCGGGGTCGATCGTCTCTTCGGCCGGGCAAACTTCTGGCGCGATGCAAGGTGCCCACTCGATGACGGGTAGAATCTCGGTTGGAAAGATCCGAAAATAGATCGTGTCTGACGAATTGTTAGACAAGGTAAGTTTATCCCGCCCGACGGTGGCTGTCACAGCTGCACCTTCAGCTGGAAAGACGGTTGGTCCAACACTTCGTCTTGCGCTCCTTATCGAAGAGCAGCCGGCTAATAACAGGCCGAGCAAGACCATTAAGCTTAGCAATACAAGCAGTGAAGAGGTTATAGTTTTCATAAAGCCGACCTCTGGTAAGGGCAATGATCGCGTTAGGTAACCCAAAGAGTATGGAAACCTTACCTATATTTATTGACGATCCAGACCGGTTTTTGTTCCCGGGGATGGCATTAACCTATTAGTTGCCCTCCTGTCCCCACTCGATTTTTTCCTGGGATTATCAGATAGGGAGCGGGGTGAATTGGTAATTCTACCGAGATCAAATTCCCCCTACCCTGGCGGATAGCTAAAAGGCAACGCTCTTATACTTGCGTATGAAGTGCTGAATGATAACCTCCTGGGTAATATCGGTCAGCGGCACTTCTCCTTCGGCCACGGTAATAACGTCTTTTGCCTTGATCGCCTTGCCTGTATTCTTGTCAAAATAGGCATAGACGATGGCGGGTTGGAGTGATTTGGCGTAAAGCCTATACAAGATCTCCGGCCGACCCTGATATGAAACCGCGATGGTCGCCTTCTCCGCATCGGCTGAAATCTTGATCTGGCGACCGCGCTCTTCCAGATATGCTTTAACATCATCAAAGGCCGGCACCACAACCTCGTCCAAGAAGACGACAATTTGTTGTCGCTCTCTGGCTTGTTTTGCCGCCTCGTCGCGCTTAAGATACTCCTGACGGTCGAAGAAATCGTCTAATTCAGCTTTCCAGTCGGACATTGTTACCCACCTCAAGCACCAATCGATAACGTTCCTAAATGGATTATACCGGGATCCGCTGTGTCCAGAAATGGGAATGCCGGTCTGATAAGAGATCGATGAGCCCATCCGAGCCAATCTTTTGTAACAAAATGGGGTAGAATCTAACGCAATTGCGTAAGGCAGCCCTCTTGGTCTGCCGTCTGGATACTATTCGACGTAACTTTAGGAGAAGTTCATGGAAACAGAAAGCAATCTAAATCGGGCGGAAGTTGAAGCGACATATAAACAGAAGCGAGACCTTAGCGAGCTGAACCTAAGCACGCTTGATTTGTCCGGGATCAGACTCTTGGGCCTTAACGCAGAAGCTGTTGACCTGAGCCAGGCTAACCTAAGCCAGGCAATCGTCGCGGGAGCGAACCTGGAAGGCGCCAATCTGTCCGATGCCCAACTCAACGAAGCCTGGATCGCCGGCGCCAACTTGGAAAAGGCCGACTTGAGCGGAGCGGATCTTTCGGGTAGCCGGTGGCTTGGCGTCAATGTCAGCAACGCCGATTTTTCTGGCGCCAATACGGCCGGGGCACAGGCCAGCGCCGTCAGTTGGAGCAGCGCTAAGGTGCCGCCGGAGGAAATTCCTGCATCCTTGGTAGTGATTCCCCCCTGGCTGCCGGCTATGGTGCTTGGCCTAGTAGCGATCATCATCTTTCTGCTGATCCGAAAACGAAGGGCGGCCGCATGAGCCCTTGATTCACCACCTAGTGCAAGCATAATTGGGCGTCATTCCCGATTTGTGGCTTACCCTTCTCTCAGAGTCTTATCTGACTTGTAGGCTATCTCTATCGTGCTGTTTGGTAGAAAATTAGATTTCAGATATTGAAGGGATTGTTCACGATCTTCAGCGTCGTCAGTCGTCAAAAGCAACTGCTCGCAGAAGACTGCAAAGTCTTGGATGATCCGTTCGTAGCGATAATAAGCCATCGCTGTGGGATCTATCGGTGTTTGACCATAAGAGCGGTAAAATAGGCTTTCTTCTTCTTGTGGCGTAAACCAGGCACCCATCAGACCACCGCCAATGTACATCAAATCTCGCTCTTTGGGTGCCAAGATGGGATCGTCCCAATCGACGATGTAAATAGCATCATCCTCACCAATCAGTATATTGCCAGCGTGAATATCAGAATGGCAGACAATAAATTCCGGAGATCGAACCTGAAGCGACAAAGCAAGTTGATCAGCGCGGCCGACGAGATCAAGGATCTCATCGCGTTTGGTCCTTAAAACCGTTGCACATCTTTGGGCAACGGCGTCATCATAAATTTCATCCTCAATACGCTTCAGGAACTTCTTCACAATTTTGCGCCATTGTGGCGAATAATTCTCCGGCCGTATCCGGCCGGTCAGCGAAGGTGGTATTTCAGTAGTGTGAATATTCTTGAGGGCTGCGCCAAATTCTCCCCAGTGATGATTCGCCAACCTAACCTGATAGCCATCGTTGCCCGCGACAAAAGGATAAAGAATTACTTTGAAGGCTTCCAGGTTGGCCCAGAGTTGCCCTGTTTTGGTAACCAGAGGAGCTATGATCTGTTTGATACCTAGGTCAGCGAGAAATTTGGGTAAGGACACGGAAGTTTCGTCAAAGAGACCCCACCTTAATTTCACAAAGTACACCATTCCATCTTCTGTAGTGGCGCGATAGACGGCCGTATTCAGATCAGCGCCTAGAGGAAGAAAAGTGACTTGAGCGCCTCGTAAGCCATATTCATTCCGTAGACATGCAATTAAACTTTCGTCTTGGAGATCAGGTTTCTTTAGCATGGGACTAGGTGAAGTGAATAATCGCGGTTATTTGTTTTAGCAAAGGTGTCTGCACCGCATGGTCTATAGCAGGTGGATATCCGCGATGGTTACACAGCCCGGCCGGTCCAAGGCCCGACGCCGCCGATGCGTTCCACCTTAATCCGGTTGATAAAGCCGGGCAGGGGATCGTCCATAGGCGGGAATTTGACCTCAGGCCCCATGTAGACCCGGGCTAAAGCCTGCAGCAATTCGGCCGCGCCGCTTTCCTCGATAGTGGCCTGGCCATAGATGACCAGATACTCTGACAAATCCATTGCACTCTTGGTGCCGCATTCGAAGCTGAGGGCGACCCGTCCATCATTAAGAATGTTCTGCACCTTCTTGTTAGCATACAGGTGTGCCGTGACGATGTCGTCACCGTCGAGCCCGGCCCAGACCATGGTCAGTTGCGGGCTGCCATCGGGATTCAAGGTGACCAGGTGAGCATGGGCCCCTGATTCGATCAATTCACGGGCTGATTGGGGAAGTTTCATCTTTTTGTTCTCCTACTATCGATGGTCGACTGTGATCGTTTTTTATTATGATTTTCTACTTAGCACCTAGTACCGGGCAAATTCAGCCAATCGGTTGCTTAACATAGACTAATCATTCCCCTCATGGAGGGCAAATTCCGACCAAATCTTGAAGACTGTCATGAGCAGATGAGCAAACCGATCCTCCTGGATTCAAGATTGTCGCCAAGGACAGAAAAATTAATATTAATACCTTTCTTACGCTTTTGTGTTATCATTCGCACTCAAAGTATGAACAAGTGCCATTTATAGTAAGTATCTGAGCCAAAGCCCGACCCAGTGTGAAACAGTTTTCGCTTTCATATAGCAGGTTAGGTGACCTGTTTCACCTCTAGGTGTCACGGTTTCCTTTCTTGAATAGAGAACTGCGACGCAGCTAAAGTCCCGCAAATCAATCAGAAATCTTCAGGCGGCCAAACCAGCGATGCTGGCTATACCTGTCTGCATGGCACAT
>JAHEJP010000281.1 GCA_024638855.1 Chloroflexota bacterium | reverse complement strand
TGTCAGTGGCCGGTTCTTGGACAAAGACATCTAGGGCAGCTCCGGCAATGACGCCCTCGTCTAAAGCCTTTAACAGGGCGGATTCGTCAACTATGCCACCACGGGCCGTATTGATCAGAAACGCCGAAGACCTCATTTGCCGCAGTTCGTCTTCTCCGATCATGTCCCTGGTTTCTGGTGAAAGGCGGACATGGAGTGTCACGAAATCGGAACGTTGGAGAAGCTCAAGGAGATCAACGGCTTCCACTTCAACCGACAAACCCAATTCTGGTGTAGGCCGTCGTTGGTTTACCAACAATCGCATGCCAAAGGCCTTGGCCCGGATGGCGACTTCGCGACCTATCCGGCCATACCCCACTATACCCAGCGTTTTGCCCGACAAACCAGTACCCGTGAGCAGCTTTTTATCCCAGCGACCTTCTTTTAGGCTCAGGTCAGCCCTGGGTAAACGTCGGGCCAGCGAAAGTAACAAGCCCATGGTATGCTCGGCAACAGCCACGGTGTTGGCATCAGGGCTACTGATGACCTGAATATCATGATCCAGGGCCGAAGAAACGTCGATATTATCAAGACCCGATCCAGCCCGGGCTATTACTTTTAGATTGAGCCCGTGTTTGATGACCTGGGCTGTTACCTGGGTTGCGCTGCGGACGACGAGGGCCTCGTATCTGGGAAGAATGGCCAACATCTCTTCAGGGGACAGGTTCGGCCGGAAGTCAACGTCGGCTGCCTGCTGCAGGATATCGACGCCGGCTTGTGAAATTGGTTCGCAAATCAACACCCTGGGACGCCGCCGGTCCTGACCGGTCGGCGTTGTTCTACTATCGTCCATCTTCATAGCTCAGGTCCTCGAATCTATCGTTGATGTGATTGGCATGTCATGGGAGAATTCTGGGGCGAAATGATAACCAAAGCAAACGGTGATTCCTAAACCCCGGCCCGCCTGTAGACCATCTGACCGCCAACAAAAGTTGCCATCACCTGGAAATCCGGCGATAGCAAAACCAAATCTGCGTCATAGCCTGGAGCGATTTGCCCTTTACGGCCAGAAAGCCCTATCAAAGAAGCGGGCGTGGAGGTTATGGTCCGAAGGGCTTCGGCCGGGGAACAACCCGTGTACTTAAGCAAGTTACGCAGGGCTTGATCCAGGGAAAGAACACTACCGGCTAATGTACCGTTGTCCAGAGTAGCCCGGTCGTCTGACACTAGTACTTCATGGCTGCCTAACTTGTAGTTACCGGGAGACATTCCGAGAGCCGACATGGCGTCCGTGACAAGATTTAAGCGGCCGTCGTGAGTCATTGGCCAGATCATCTTCATCAAAGCTGGGTGAACATGTAAACCATCAGGGATCAGGCCAATGGTAACTCTTTCATCAGCCAGTAGTGCACCTATTAAACCGGGCTGGCGATGATGAAGTGTCATCATGGCGTTGAAGAGATGAGTGGCGTATCGTATCCCTGCCATGATACCTAGCCGGGTCTCATCATAGGTAGCCATCGAGTGACCAGCGCTGACGACAACCCCCTTCTGAGCCAGAGCCGAAATTACATCCAAAGCCCCGGGAAGTTCAGGCGCCAGGGTGACCAGGCGTATACCCATCTCGGGTGACCAGGATATGACCTCATTGAGAGAAGGCAGCCGTAAATGTGCAGGATCATGAGCTCCTTTTTTTTCAGGATTGAGATAAGGTCCTTCGACATGGAGTCCTAGCGGCGTTGAACCACTATACCCTTCTGGTGATCCTTCTAGCCAGATTTGCTGGGCTAGGCGAACCGTTGGTAACGGCGCGGTGATGATAGTCGGCAAAAACGATGTGACGCCATAACGGGTTAAAGCTGCTCCTATTTGCCATAGTGCGGCCGGATCATAGGTCAGATCATGGCCAAAAGCGCCATTGAATTGCAGATCAATGAAACCGGGGGCGATAATCATGCCAGTCGCATCTAGAAAAGGCGCTTCATCCGGAATAGGACATTGATCATTGGAACCGACAGCTTCCACCAGCCCGTCGGCAATGAAAACATTGCCTTGATTCAGGGTCACAACCGGTGTAATGATTGTGGCATTGGCGATACAAAACAATGAGTTAATTGACATAATTATTTATTGAAGGTTGATTTGGTAGTCGCACCGGAAGATATCTCAACGATTGGAACTGTTCAATCAGCCAAGTCAGCTGGCAATGTAACCGGCAGAGTTCCGCTAAATGGAATCGCTCCAAATAAGCCAGCTGCCAAGGCATTCATGGAAACCGGCTGAATGCTATAGGTGCAGATGTGGGTTTGGGATGCCGGGTAGACAGGAAGATCATAGGGAGTCCTAAGAGCAACAGTGATCATAGGCACATCCATTGATAACAATTGTTCCACCAGAATAGCTTGTTCCAGCTGCAAATGAGCGCTCGTGGTACCAATGACGATCAAGTCGTATTGGTACATCCTATCTCTTATCGAGGCAATATCGGCAGGAGACGGACCCTGGTTAATGATGATCTCGTCCACATTTGGATGGTAAAGCCGTAAAGCCGACGCCAAGCCGGGCTGCAAGTATGACGAGGTGTCGGCCGGTGTGAGATCGGCCGGCCGGGGCATAATTGCCGCGATGCGAGTATCTGTGCCTAGGCCTAACGGTAACAAACCGGCCCGATCGCGAACCAAGGTCAACGAACGACGAGCGACAGTTTCAGCCAGTAGGCGGTGTTCGGCGCAGGCAAGGACATCCAGTTCAGGCTGGGATTGAGCGGATAGCCAACGTCGAAGGGAAAAAAGCCGCGCATTGGATGCCAATAGTGCGCCATCATGCACTAAACCGCGAGAACAGGCTATCATCAGCCCAGCGAAGATACTTTCTTGAATCTGAGGATCGCCGGAAAGAAGTAACAAGTCAACACCGGCTCGAATAGCGGCTATGATGTCGACAATTTGACCTGCACCCTGGGTAATAGCCATCATATCAAGGGCATCGGTGATGAGCAAACCCTCAAAGCCTACTCGTTCCCGAAGCAAGCCAACCATGATATCCCGCGATAGCGTGGCTGGTAGATCGGTCCGGCCGGTTAAAGCCGGCAAACCAACATGGGCTGTCATCATCAATTTTGTCCCTGCTTGAACCGCAGCCTGGAAGGGGAGAAGTTCCACAGTCTCCAGTCGCTGGGCATCATGAGCCAAGAGAGGTAAATCATAATGCGGATCGCTCGCCGAATCGCCGTTACCGGGAAAATGTTTGGCCGTAGCGGCAACGCCGGCCGATTGCAGGCCGTTTATCAGCGCCCTAACTAGGTCAGCTACTAAACCCGGATCATCGCCAAAAGCGCGGGCGCCGACATTTGGATTACCTGGATTGGTATTGACATCACAAACAGGGGCGTAATTAACGTTGACGCCCAAAGCCGCCATTTCTTTCCCTTGGGCTTGGCCGACGAGATAGGCTAAATGAGGATCACGTGTCGCTCCCAAAGCCATATTACCTGGAAAGTGGGTGGTCTGATCGCCCAGGGCGACGAGTTGGCCGCCTTCTTGGTCGGCTGCGATGAGCAAGGGACCGATTTGTGCGTCGGCAGCTATCTTTTGTAGGACGTTTGTCAACGATCGTACTTGACCTGAATCACGTACATTTAACGGCCGGAAAAGGGTAAAACCGGCCGGCTTGCGTTCTTTAATCCAGGATAACACCCATGATGGTGGGTCAAGGCCTTCGAAGGCCAACATCAGTCGAGGACCGATGGCTTCAACGAGCTGTGATTGTATTGCGTCCATTGTGCAAAAAGGAAAATCAGGATGGTTTATTGACTAAACCACCCTGAATATTAAGGTCTCGTTATTGTACTTTGAAAGGACTCTCTGAACTACACCACGAAACCCCGGTCAATATGATTCAGACAATACCTGGTCATACACTGGATCATTCCGTCGGCCAGGTATTGTCGATAGTCTGCAAGACCTCATCTAAGTCTGCGCCGTTGACGTAGTCAACCATGCCGGTCCAGAAACTACCTGTGCCGACGGCACCAGGCATGAGGTCCGAGGCGTCGAAACGCAAGACGCTAGCGTTTTGTAAAATCTCTGCCTGAGTCCTAGTCAAGTCACTCTCGTACCAATCCAAAGGCACCCGGCTATTGGGTGAAATCAGTCCGCCAGCCCTCACCCAACTTTCAGCCGCCTCAGGGGTTGTAAGGTATTCCATAAATGCCCTAACCTCAGGATCCATATTGAAAGCTGAGGCGATGTCGCCGGCGCCCAATACGGGGCTGCCCTGGGCCGGATCGATTGGCGGGAAGTAGAAAAAGGCACTGTCTGTTTCAGGATCAACACCTTCAGGGAAGAAAGCAGTGATCCAACCAGCCTGGCGATGCATCATGCAGCCGGTTTCAGGCGGATCAAAGAGGGCATTGACATCGCCGATCCATGTGGTCAGGATACCGGTCGTGCCACCAAGAACATAGTCGGGATTGAGCCAAATGTTGCCCATCTCCTCAACAGCACTCTTAATCTGAGGATCTGAGAAGGGTACCTCATGGCTTACCCATTGATCATAGGTTTCAGGACCGGCTGTTCGAAGGACGATTTCTTCAACCCAATCGGTGGCCACCCAGCCTGTCGCACCGCTGCTTTCTAGTGGAATACACCAGGGGATATGTCCATTGGCGACCATGGCGTCCATCAGAGTAACCATCTCGTCCCAGCTTTCGGGTGGCTCATAACCGAATTCAGCCCACTTTGCCGGTTCATAAAATACAAGGCTCTTGGTCTGTACTCGATAAGGGATACCAGCCAAAACGCCATCGATTGTCGCCAGTTCAGTCCAGGTCTCGCCATAGTCATTGGCCAAGATATCCGGATCGAAGATCTGGCTATGATCGGCCAGGATACCCCGGCGGGAAAAATCAGCCATCAAGCCGGGCTGTGGAAAGACGGCGATATCAGGTGGATCGCCAGCCTCGGTACGGACGATGATCAGAGTTTCAAAATCAGCGGAACCCTCAAAGGTAACGTTGATACCGGTGCTCTCAACAAAGGGGGCAAAGGCTTCTCGAAAGGTCTCCGCTTCCTCGTCAGGCCAGACGCCCATGATAGTCAATGCGCTACCGGCAAACTCGCCACTTTGAGCTCGCTCCAGGTATGTTCCTGGACCAGTTTCGCCTAGAGGTTCATCAACCGGAGCCTCTTCTGCTGGAGCTTCTACAGCCGGAGCTTCAGTTGGAGGGGGCGGTTCCTCTTCAGTCGTCGCACCTCCGCAAGCAACCAAGACCATGGCCACGATTAGCAGAGTGCTCAATATAGCTAAAAACTTACGTGTTGACATTTCTCTTTTTCCTCCATATTGTGAGTAGAAATTAGCTAACTAACCAGACAAAAATTCATAAATTAGTGACACCGGGGATACCTGAGCCACTTAAAGGAAAATGCTGACAACCAAAGTCAGTTCAAGGTTTATTTCCAAATCACCTCCCTCTGTACTAGGCTGGCGCATAAACCGGCGTTCCAGTAGCTAACATGATCGCTCCCCAGACGCCAGCATTGTAACCAGCCGGTAAAATGGTCACTTTTGTTGCTGGCAACATCGCTTCTGCCAGTGCAGACTGGGCCCGTAATAGAGAAAGTTGTCCCAAAATCGGTTCCAAAAACGCCGGCCCAGGTTTTGTAACGCCGCCGCCTAGAACCACTTTTTCCACATCATAGGCCATGATCAGCAATTGAATTGCCTGGGAAAGATAAACGCTAACTTGCTGAATTATTGCCTTCGCCGCTTCATGGCCTTGACTAGCAGCTTTATAGACGAATTCGGCAGTGATAAGCTGTCCACCAAGGTCCATCTGTTTCTGGCCCATCCTGGCAATGGCCGTTCCCGAAGCAACGGCCTCGAAACAACCAGCCATGCCACAACCGCACATTGGCCCCTGGGGTTCAACCACAATGTGACCGATTTCGCCCGCCATGCCGTTTGCTCCCCTGTAAAGCTGACCTGAAAGCACAAGGCCAGCTGCGATGCCGGTGCCGATGCTTAGATAGGCCAGATGTCTCAGGGGTTCTTCTTGACGGGCAAATTGATAGGCTCCCATGGCGGCCGTGCGTACGTCATTTTCCAGGTAGGCCGGTGCTCCAAGCTCAACGGCTAAGGCCCTGCCCAAGGGATAGGACTCCAGGTTGAGATTGACGGCTAATTCGACCACGCCGCGATGGGGATCCACCAATCCGGGAACGGCAACGCCGATACCGATCAGTTCGGAGGCGGGGATTTGGGCATTTTTCAAAGCTTCACGCACGGTGGCGATTACCCCGGCTACCAATCCTTCAGGATTGCCTGTTTCCGTCGGTCGGGATATGGCACTCAACTGGTTGAGTCTTTCGTCAACTACCAGAGCGGCGGTTTTGGTACCGCCAATGTCAAGGCCAAGAAGCACTTTGCCTGACGCCTGAAGGCTCTGATCCACGTTGCTGGTAAGATTCATATCTTTAACCGATACTGTTATGAAATTTGTTTAGATCACGCCCAGTTCACGATTGAGAATCATTGCTGCACTGCCTAGCATGACGACATCTCGGCCAAGGTTTGAATAAGTGATTGCTGTATCTTCGACTATGGCAGGTAAGGTCCGCAGGCGAGCTTCATCAAGGGCGCTCGAAAGCAAGGATGGACCCAGCTGATATACACGACCGGCGATGACGATTTGATGAATATTCAAAGTGGCAATCAGGTTGGCTATGGCAATACCCAAAAAACGACCAGCTTCGTCGACGATATCACAAGCGACTTGATCGCCTGCCCGGAGAGCTGCAACCAGGTTCTCCCAATCGACAACACCCTCTTGGTTTAAGGTTGAGTCAGGATTTTGGTGGGCCACCTCGTTTGCCCGACGGACAATCGCCCGGGTGCTGGATGTCGTTTCCAGACAACCATAGTTGCCACATGTACACTGCCGGCCTTGCTGATCTACTACTACATGACCGATTTCGCCAGCTCCATAGCCATCTCCATAATACGGTTGACCTCCTAAAACAATGCCGGCCCCAATGCCTTGAC
>JAHEJP010000280.1 GCA_024638855.1 Chloroflexota bacterium | reverse complement strand
ATGGCCAGCTAAATATAGAAAGCGCACCAGGCACGGGCAGCCGCTTCATCGTACGCCTGCCTTTGACCTGAATAAGCCTGTCTTAGCCTAGGGCTTCAACCGCCGTAATCAAGCTTGAGGAGGCCCTTGCTCGATTCTTTCCAGCACGATTTTCAAACCCTCATCATCTCTTGGCACATACCAGCGACTTTCAATCCACCAAGTCGCACCAGCATTTACCCAAGAACTAGTGATTGAGGCACTTTGTGATGGATCATTTCCGGGGGTCTCGCCTTCGACGATAATATCAAAAGGTGTCTCAAGCGTACGATTGGCTTCGACGTACGATTTCATCTTACGCAGGTCATCCGGGATTAACTCAATATGTTGGCCATCTTTGTCCATCACATTCGGTAACAGGCCATCGAAGCGCAGGACCCTCTTCATGGACTTCTTAAACGGCCAGGCGCCAACAACCCAAATTGGGATACGTGGCTGTTGTATTGGTTTTGGTGCCGGTATGAAGTCGATCTCCTTAACTTGATAATGTTTGCCGTCATAGTGAAAAGGTTGTCCTCGCCAAAGGCCGGTCAGTATCTCCAATCCCTCGTCAAGCAATTCAGCTCGGGTTTTTCGGTTTGTCGCTTCACCAAATGCTTCAAATCCAGTGTCCACTGCTCCCAGCCCAACCGAAAGAATTAACCGGCCGCCACAAAGGCTATCAAAAGTGGCCGTCTCGCTGGCCAATTTCCAGGGACGCATTCGTGACAAGGGCGTCAGCATGGTGCCAAGTTTGATCTTCTCCGTCTGCATTGCCGCAGCGGCCAGCGATACCCAGGCATCGACACCCCACACCGGTTCCCAGACAAAAAACCCATCCCAGCCCGCCTTCTCTGCCTGGCGGGCATAATCAGCTGCGATTCGAGCATCTCCGCAAGGGAGAACAATTCCATATTTCATCGACTACATCCTTTTATTAACGGTAAGGAAGGAACGGACTTCCGCCATCGTAGGGATTCCAGGCCGGGCGCCTATTTTTGTGCAGCTTATGGCCGCCGCGGCACTGGCAATTTCCAAGCTTTCTAACCATGGTAAGTCGATGGCGATGCAAGCCGCAAGAGCGCCATGAAAGGTATCACCTGCCCCCGTACTATCTACTGTTTCAACCATAAATGCAGGTAAACGACCTCGTCCGCTGCGATTTTGCCAGATCAAGCCTCGCTCCCCAAGAGTAACGATCACGTTTGCAGAATAGCTCGCTAACGCCGTCAAAGCCAATGACTCGTCACATTCGCCGGTAAACTCATGGGCAAACTTTTCAGAGCAAACCAGGTAGTCAACCAATGGCGACAGTTCGACTGTCCCTTGGTGGACAGAACCAGCATCCAAAATAGTCAGTATCCTCTTCTGCCGCGCAAGCCTGGCTAATGGCAGTGACAACAGTGGCTCATGCCCATCAAACAAGATAACCCTAGGCTCTAAAGACAAAAGCTCCTGGTAACCCTCAGCCAACCATGGTTTTTGTTCTTGAAAGTTGACGACGGTCCGCCGTCCATCTGGCTTTACCAGGATAGCCGAAAGCGAGGTCCGAATAGGGCCACGACTGATGAGATCGGTAATCACGCCCATTTCAGCCAATTCAGCCAGATGAGCTTCACCAAATGGATCGCGTCCCAGATATCCGGCAAAGGCGGTCGAATACCCCAGGCGACTGACAGTGACCGCTGCATTAGCCGCCGGTCCACCGCCACTACCAACGAGGGTAGAGGCCTTCACTTTTTCGTCGGCCGCCGGATGAAAACCTATCGAAAAAGTTAAATCATAGGCTGCCATCCCGACACAGAGCACGTCGATCATACAGTATCTATGATCCTACTAACTACTTATTATGTCAATTTTAGGCGAAGAGGCATGATGAATTTAGGCCTCAAAGCAGGCTTACTGATCGGATCAGTTAAACTAAACTAACGCGGCTCTAAGGACCTCGGCTGGATGCAGAGCCTTGCGTTCGCTGCCATGCTGGATCTGTTGCCGGCAGCTAATGCCCGCAGCCGCGATCAACGTATCTGCCCCAGCCGATCTCACGGCCGGAAGCAAACGTCGCTCAGCCATCTGCATCGAAATCTCGTAATGTTCGGCCTCGTAGCCAAATGATCCCGCCATGCCACAACATCCGGAATCGACTTCTTCGACACTGTAATTGGCCGGCAGCCCCAAGGTACGTTTACTTGGTTCCATTCCTACCAATGATTTTTGGTGACAGTGACCATGTAATAGGATCTTGCGTGAGGCGTCGGTAAAGGTCAATCTTAGTTGCTCTTCACTTGCCAGCTTATCAATGAATTCCTCGAATGTGAAAGCATTTTCTGCCACTTGTTTCACTCGTGGATCGACCGGTAAAAGGTAAAGGTATTCATCTCGTAATGAGAGCAGGCTGCTCGGTTCGAGGCCCACAATTGGGATCCCTTGCGCGGCATAATCGGCCAGCCGATCGACGGTATCCCTGGCAATCGCTCTGGCTTCCTTGACAAGCCCCTTGGAAATATAGGGCCGGGCATCATTTTTGAGATCTGGTAAGACAACCTGGAATCCGGCGGCCTCGAACAGTTCCGTAGCTGCGATGGCCACCTCGGGATAATTGTGATTGGTAAATGGATCGTAAAATAATGCCAATTTTCCCATGGGATACTCGCTGCCTGCGACCTGACGCTCCTTAAACCAGGCCGTGAATGATTGGCTGGCAAAAGGCGGCATTGACCTTTTTGTCGTGATGCCTAATGTGCGTTGGGCGGCACGCCGTAAGAGCCCGTTCTTGGCGGCCCAATTGGCGGCAGAAGACAATGATCCACTACCACGCCGGTTTAGATTACCGATATTGGCGAACAGCCTGGTTCGGGCAGGCACGCCGTTTTCTTCATAATATTGGGCCAGAAACTCGAACTTGATCTTGGCCATATCCACTGATGATGGGCATTCAGCCTTGCAAGCTTTGCATTCGACGCATAGATCCATAACTTCATACATTCGTTGGCTGGTAAATTCTCGGGTTGGCAATTGGCCTGACATGGCCGCACGTAAAGCGTTGGCCCGTCCGCGAGTGCTGTGTTCTTCTTCTCGGGTGACCATGAAGCTGGGGCACATCGTGTCGCCGGTCAGCTTGCGGCATACGCCGGCGCCATTACACATTTCGACCGCCCGGTCAAAGCCCAACTCAGAATCAAAGTCGATATGAGGCGATACTTTGATTACCTGGTAGTTTTCACCAAAGCGCAAGTTTTCAGTCATCTTATCCCGTTCGACGATATTACCTGGATTGAGCAAATTATCGGGGTCAAATGCTCGTTTGACCTGACGGTATAAACCAAACAGATCCGGACCGAAGAAATACTCATTTAGCCAACTTCGGGCCCGGCCGTCACCGTGCTCGCTGGAGAATGAGCCGCCATAGCCGCGTAACAAGTCCACAGAAAAGCGCACGATTTCAGGCAACTTAGCCACATCATTGGCTGCCTTTGTATTCAAAAGCGGCCGGATATGGATACAGCCGGCGCTGGCATGGGCATAATAAGCCACGTCGTTACCCAGACTGTTACAAAACTCCTCTACCTTGGTGACGTACTCAGCCAGGTGTTTGGGAGGAACAGCCGCGTCTTCGATGAAGGGTATAGGCTTATGATCGCCCTTTATACTCATCATCAGACCCAAACCTACCTTGCGAACTTTCCAGACATTGCCTTGTAATTGTGAGCTGAAAGCGGGCGTGATGTGAGTGGCTCCGGTTTTTTGCTTTCGAATTTGTGCTTCCAGACGCTCAACTTTATCCCTTAACTCACTATCGCTTTGTCCGTAAAACTCGGTAATCAACACGCAATTGGGTTCACCCTGGACGAAGGTCGTCAGTAAGCGGGCGTATTCCGGAACGTTGCGGCACAAGGTAAGCCCAAGATTATCCAACAACTCAATGGCCGTTGGTCCGACTTGCAACATCGCCGGCACGGCCGACAAGGCTGTTTTGAGGTCGTCGAAATGAACGATAGCCAGTGCGGTTTTACTGGGTAAGGGCACGAGATTCAACTTGATCTCGGTCAAAACGGCCAAGGTGCCTTCCGCCCCAGAAATGAGCTTGGCCAGGTTAAAGCGCGGGTCACGAGGCACTTTAAAGTTCAGACCATTCTCAGTGATCAGCCTGTCCAGGTTGTAGCCGCCGCAACGGCGCCAATGGTTTGGCGTATGCTCGCGAATGGTTTCCTGATTCTTAGGATCAATGACCAGGTCGGCTATAGACCGGTATATATTCCCTTCTAGCCCGCTCAATTGCCTGCGCTGCTCCAATTCCTGGGCTTCTAAAGGACCAAAATGCGTCTGTGATCCGTCGGCAAGAATGACCGAACTTTCCAGCACGTGATCGGCCGTCATGCCATATAGGATGGAGTGAGCCCCTGTAGAATTATTGGAGACGATGCCACCCATGGCGGCGCGATTACTGCTAGCAGGATCAGGTCCAAATTGCAGTCCTTTCGGGCGTAAAAAAGCGTTCAAATGATCTAAGACGATCCCCGGCTGCACTCGAATCCAATGCTCCTCTTCATTGAACTCTAAGATCTGGTCAAGATGCCGGGTGAAGTCGATCACCAGGGCTTCGTTGACCGCTTGTCCTACGAGGCTGCTGCCGGCCGCTCGGGGCAAGATGGGTACCTGGAACTTGGTGGACAATTCGACAGCCGCCTGAACATCATCTATTGTCTGCGGTATCAACACACCATAAGGCATCACCTGATAGATGCTGGCATCGGTACTGTAAAATATCCGGCTATAATCGTCGGTCCGCAGTTCCCCGCTGACTTGTTTACCTAACTCATTAAGAAATGTCTCTATTTTCTCTGCTTGAGCCACGTCTTTACCCTCCTTTTTTGAAAGTACAACTCAGCTCACGAATTACGACATTCACTTTTATGTAAACTAGATTTCTGCAGCCTATTTTATTTTCTAATTCCTAAAACTCGATGCCATCCTGCCTTCAGACAATCAAGTAGACCGACCAGGATTGATTAATCAAGATCCCTGTCGAACATCAGATCAACCGTCCAAACGGCCGGGCAAAAGCCCTAACGGCAGCGGCGCCGATCGGCTGCAACTGCTTTGAATATTGATATGGCACTCCTGGCTTGAGGATTCGCCGATAGCTTCCATAACATCCAGGACATGGTAGGCAACTTCGCCGTTCGCCCGGTGCTCCCGTCCCGTTCGTATGGCCTGAGCCATATCAGCCAGGCCAATTCCGCGTCCTACCGAGCTGGAATGGGTCAGCGGGATCTCCTGCCACTCTTCCGCTCCTGCACGTCGGATTCGAATGATGCCGCCAAAAAAGTTGGGATCGGGCACGCTTAGAGTTCCCTCGGAACCGTAAATCTCAATCCGGGGCAATTCAGAAGCGACAATATCAAAGCTTGTGATGAGCACGCCGATCGGACCGGCCGAAAAATTCAGAAGTGCGGTGCTATGGGTGGCTACTTCTACATTGATACGGTCCCCGAACCGCTTATTGCTGGTAGCGATACGTTCAGGGAATGAAATGCGGTCGGCCCCGGCGACACGCGAAATGGGACCCAGCAGCTGGATCAACGTCGTCAAATAATAGGGAGCCATATCAAAAAGGGGACCCCCACCTGGCTGATAAAAGAAATTCGGATTGGGGTGCCAGCTTTCCGGTCCTCTACTCATCATAAATGCCGTCGCTCCAACCGGCTGGCCAATCCAGCCATCATCCAACAATTTCCGACAGGTTTGCAACCCACCTCCCAGAAAAGTATCTGGAGCACAACCAACCCGAACGCGCTTCTCTTCGGCCGCTGACAGGGTAAGGTATCCTGCCTGGCGCTCAGTTGCCAAAGGTTTTTCACTATAAACATGTTTACCGGCGGCAATCGTTGCCTGATTCACTTCAGCATGAACGTTTGGCACGGTCAAGTTTAGGATTATGTCAACATGTGGATCGGATAGTAAGTCTTCAACCGAATAGACCTGCGGGATAGCATATTTCTCAGCCGCAACCGCGGCCTTTTCGTGGTTGATATCCGCACAGCTCACTATCTCTAGCACTTCGAAGGCGCGGCAACCCTTCACATACTGGTTCAAAATGTTTCCGCAACCGATGATGCCAACGCCCATTTTATTTTCCATCGTTTAATCCCTTCTCCCGATCATGGCTAACCGATCGGAAAGGCAACATTGACAGTATTTTATTCTGCTGTTTGCATAACCAGTCAAGATCAAGAGGCAAATCCTCCTCCAATTGATAAAAGATAGGTTTGGCTTTTTTCGACGGCTGTCATCATATCGGTGGCGCAGCGATCCAATTCAACGATAAACCACTCCGCATAAGCCGCGCTTGCCTCGAGCATTGGTGGAAGATTCAACGCCCCCTCCCCCAACGCAGTCATCGGCGCATCAGTATCAAAGGATGTAAGGCCATCTTTGACATGCAATAGCGGCGCTCTTTCCCCAAATTGCTCAATGATCGCCACAGGATCAAGGCCGGCCGAATGTATCCAGTAAATATCAAGCTCAAAGAATACGTCCCTGTCCAAGTATTCGATCCAGGCCTGGTACGGATAGACACCTCCTGAAGGCTGAAATTCAAACCAATGGTTGTGCAAACCGAGCCTCAAGCCATTGGCAACAGCCACCGCATTGGCCTCGTTCAAACGATCGCAAGTCGCCTTCATCTTGTCAAGGCCGTCATATTCTTCTGGCGGCAAGTAACCGCAGACAAGACGCCGGCAGCCCAATTCACCAACAGAATCCAAAACCCGGTTTTTATCTTCGCCCAGGGGCAATGGAGAATGTGCGCTGGTGATTTTCAAATTTAGATCGGCAAAGAGCCTGGCTGCCTGCCCGGGTTTAATCGAATCCGGGAAGCCGGCCGTTTCGACTCCTTCGTATCCAATTTGAGCTATACGGTGTATAACACCTTCAAAATCGTCCTTTAATAAATCACGAACGGTATATAGTTGGAGCGCGACAGGTTTATACATACCAACCTTC
>JAHEJP010000279.1 GCA_024638855.1 Chloroflexota bacterium | reverse complement strand
GCGATATGGAGGCTGAACAAAAGTTACGCTTATTCGCCACCCAAATGCACCTGGAACCGGCCGAGGATGCCGATGCCCGGCCCATACCGCTGAACATCAGGCCGGTTAGCCATGAAGGGGAGCGGGTTATGCCTTGCGGGCAGGTAGCATCTGGCAATAACCAGCTGCCATTTGGCCAAAACCAACTGACGACTGGCCAGAACCAGGTGACAACAGGCCAAGACAATATAGAGGCCAGGCGCCAATCATTGGGGGTAACCGAAGCAGTGATGCCCGGTGGGAAACGAATGAAACTGCTCAAGACTCTGCTTACCTCGGCCTGCGAACGGAATTGTTATTATTGCCCCTTTCGCGCCGGGCGCAATTATCGCCGGGCGACTTTCAAACCCGAGGAGATGGCCACTACATTCTTGAATATGTACCGGGCCGGCCTGGTCGAAGGGCTTTTCCTCAGTTCGGGCATCATCAAGGGCGGCGTGACAACCCAAGACAAACTGATCGAGACGGCCGAGATCTTACGTGCCAAGTTGGGTTTTCGCGGCTATATGCACCTGAAGATCATGCCTGGGTCGGAACGAGATCAGGTGTATCGCAGCATGCAATTGGCCAGCCGGGTCTCGGTGAATCTGGAAGGGCCGAATACCCACCGCTTAGGACTACTCGCTCCTAAAAAAACTTTCCTGGATGAACTTTTACAGCCCTTGAAGTGGGTGGAAGAGATCCGGCGCAGCCAGGAGCCCCAGAGTACCTGGAACGGCCGTTGGCCTTCCTCGACAACCCAATTCGTCGTCGGCGCTGTAGGCGAGAGCGATCTGGAACTGTTGACCACTTCGGCACATCTGTACCAGCAAGCGCGCCTCAGCCGGACCTATTTCATGGCTTTTAACCCGGTGCCGGATACTCCCTTAGAAAACCATCCGGCCGAAAATCCATGGCGCCAACACCGGCTATACCAATCTTCTTTTTTGTTGCGCGATTATGGATTTGATCTAGAAGAGCTTCCCTTTGATCATGACGGAAATTTGCCGTTAGTTATCGATCCGAAGATGGCCTGGGCGCAAGAGGTATTGGTCGAAATGCCGGTCGAAGTGAACCGGGCCGATCGGGAAGATCTTTTACGCGTGCCCGGTATCGGCCCTAAAGGGGCGGGTGCCATCCTGGCTGCAAGGCGGCACAATAAGTTGCGAGAATTGGGGGATCTAAGGGCGATCGGCATCAACCCCAAGCGTCCGGCGCCATATGTCCTTATGGATGGCAAACGTCCCTCACATCAGCTCCGTCTACTGTGAGCTGATTACTTTTTCCCTTTCGAGAGTCCAAAAGCGATGACAGCCAGACTGGCGGCGATGCCGGTGGCTGCCACGACGGCTGAAGCCGTTTTTTCCCGTTTTTTAGTTAGGCGTTCCAACTCTTCGGCGAGGGGTTGTACCCGCTGCCGAGGCGTCACACCAAAAGCCATACGCAAGATCGCCGCCCCCAAGCGGTAGCGCCCAGGTTGGCGCATTTGGGTAGCCAGGTCGATGGCCATGGGCGGCCGGCCCACCGAATAGGAATGAGCCTGGGTGAATTGCATGACCTCCATCTTGCCGTGGGTGCGGGCTGTGCCTGATTGTTTGACGCCGCCAAATGGCAGGAGTGATACCGGGTAATGGGTGGTGGCATCGTTGATATTGACCGTGCCAACCTGCAATTGATGGGCCACGCGTTCGGCTCGTTTCAGGTTTTGGCTCCAGACCGATGCACTCAGGCCGAAGTGACTATCATTGGCCAACCGAATAGCCTCAGCTTCATCCTTGACTTTCATGATGGGCATTAATGGTCCAAAGGTCTCATCGCGCATCAACTTCATGTCGTGGTCAACGTCGACCACGACAGTTGGCTTGGCATATAAGCCCTCAACCTGACCACCGGTCACCACCTTAGCTCCCCGATCCAAAGCCTCCGACAGTTGATTTTCGATGATAGTCTTTTGCCTTTCAAAAGTTAGCGGGGCCATGTGGTAAGGATTTTCTGTGTCAGGCGAATAGCCTATCGTTAGCTGGTTGGCCTGAGCAGCCGCTTCACGGACAAACTCATCATAGATCGATGCCACGACGTAGACACGCTCGATGGACACACAAGTTTGACCGGTGTTATAACATGCTGACCAGATCCCCCAACGGGCGGCCGCCTTGATATCGGCATCTTCCAGCACGATCATGGGATCTTTACCGCCAAGCTCAAAGAGGATGGGCGTCAGATTCTCGGCCGCCGCCCGAGCGACTTTGCGGCCCGTCTCTACCGAACCAGTCAAAAAAATCAGATCTGGCTTCGATTGAACCAGAGCAGCGCCAACTTGGCCGTCGCCGTGCAGGACGCGTACGAAGGGGGAAAGTTCGGGCACGCTCTGAATGAGTTTTTCTATTAACAGCCCGGTCGCGCCTGTCACTTCCGACGGCTTCAGGACGACTGTATTGCCGGCCAACAATGCCGAGCAAAGAGGCGATATGGCCAGATCGAAGGGATAGTTCCAGGGGGCGATGACCACTACTACGCCATAGGGCTTGGGCACCGTGTAAAAACGCCTAAAAACATACAAACCAGGCGGCACCCGTTCGCGGGAAAGCCAATGGGGTGCGCGCCGGTAATATTGGTGGAGCCGGTCACTGGTCATGGTTACTTCGATCAGAGCATCTTGCCGGCTCTTGCCCGTGTCCTTATTCACGGTCTCGGTGATGATATCCAATGAGTCGATAACAAAGGCTTGCAGCTTACGCAAAATTCGAATTCGTTCTTTAAGCGAGTACCCACGCCATCTTTGTGAGTTCTGGCGCATCTCCTCGACAGCCCGGATTACATCTTCTTCGCTGGCCATATCTACCTGGCCGAATTGTTCGCCGGTTGCAGGATTGGTGAAAGGCAATATTTGAGCCATCGTAAATCCTTTTTGTCGTATTGGTTCAATACGCAGTTTTTCGTTTGCCAAAAATTAAGTAGGTTGCCGCCAAAGCGATTGGCACGACTGCCAGGCCGAATAGGGCCAGACGCCGTTTTTTCTCCTGGTGGCGAAGGTTGACTGTTGTGTGGTAGCCGAGTGGTGCCGTCAATGGGGTAAATGATTCGATTTCCTTGGCGGCCGGAATTCGGCTCATGGCCCTTTCGGAAATGGCCGTAATTGTCAGACTGGGGTTGACGCCCAGGTTGGCTGAAACCACCGATCCGTCGACCACATAAAGGCCGGGATAATTGAAGGCTTCGTGGTTGATGTCGACGACGCCTGTACTTTCATCTTCACCAATATTGCAGCCGCCTAAAATATGGGCCGTAGAGGGCGTGTCCAGCAGGACATCATTCATGCCTGACCAGGAGGCTCCGTTGGCCCGGGCGGCGAAACGATCGACCACCTGGCGGCCGACATCGATCACGGCCGGGATTGGTAAACGTTGGTCTCGCTCACTCACCAAACCTTTTCGGAACAGCGTCCAAATGCTCCGGCCGCGCTTGAGATGCATGCGATTTTCTACCGTTTGCATGACCAGGATCACCGTGTTCTTATTAGCCCAGCCAGGCAGGATACGAATATTTAATAAATCCATTGGTTGGCGAACGGTGGTAATTAGCATGTCAACCAGGCGTTGTTTCATTGAGCCGTTCAGATGAATCAGAGGCAGCGTCAGGTTTCGCATAAAGGATGAACCGGGGGAGTATCGGACGGGTTCGACGCTGGTTACTTCGTCGATCCAAAAGTGAGAGGAAATAGCCACTCCCTGAGAATAATCCACATCATCCTCGTAGGCTGTCACGCCCATGAGGGCTTCGCTGTTACTTCGCACCATCAATCCCAAGCGACTTGACAGGCCAGGCAAGGAACGGGTTTCGTCCCGGCATTTGAGCAGTAATTCGACGCTCCCTAACACGCCGCCGGCGACGATGACGTTACGCGTCCGAACGCTATTGCGTCGCCTGACAAACCAATCGGTTGTACGTTCGTAAACGACTTCGTAACGGGCGTTATCTGGCTGGTAACCATAAAGCGGCCGGATGTCAATCACATTGGCTTCCGGCCGGACATCGGCCCCAAACTTTTCGGCGAAGTAAAGATAATTTTTGTCCAGGGTGTTCTTGGCATTGTGCTGGCAACCGACCATGCAACCACCACAATGGATGCAGCCGGCCCGGTCCGGGCCCTCGCCGCTGAAATAGGGATCGGGCACCGTTTTCCCCGGCTCGCCGAAGAAGATAGACACGGGGGTTGGTTCGAAAGTCTTTTCCTGTCCTAATTCCTTGGCGATGTCGAGAAATAGTTGGTCGGCCGGCCAAAGTTTCGGATTTTGTGCCACGCCCAGCATGCGTTCGGCCGTGTCATAATGGGCAGATAATTCAGTTTCCCAATCGGCCAACCCGGCCCATTCTTCAGATTCAAAAAAGGCTTTGCCCGGCCTGATGAGGGTGCAAGCGTAGACCAGGCTGCCGCCGCCAACCCCGCTGCCATTCAAGACCCACATGTCCTTGAAAAAGTTCAATCCCTGGAAGCCAAAAAAACGCAGCCGGGGCATCCATAAGAATTTAAAGAGGTTCCAGTTAGTCTTAGGGAAGTCTTCCGCGTTATACCGTTTACCTCGCTCCAATACGAGGACCCGGTAGCCTTTCTCTGTAAGGCGCATTGCAGATACGCTACCCCCAAAACCTGAACCAATGATGACAAAATCAGGTACCTGGCCGTCCATCGATTGAACCTCACCATTGTCGCCGTATTTGCTCATTGTAAACATTCCTTCTCCAACTGAAAAGTAAGCTGACGAATCCTATTCTTGTTCAAATCAACAAATTCGGCCTACTGAGTAAACCGAAAGATAAAAATCTTTGTTCAAGCCAACAACTTCGGCTTATTTATGCAGCGCGTCATAAATATAACACACTGCGTCATATTATCTCATTTTGAGGGCAAAATCACAACCGGGAAGTGTCAACCAAGGTTGACATTTCATTGACGATCAGGCGAGATCATGTTATCGTTTTGGCTGTTGGGGACAGGACATTGGCCGACTCCTTGACCAGATGACGCCCAGAGACTTTCAGGAGTACCAACTATGACCCGGATCATAACGATCGCCATGCAGAAGGGTGGCGTTGGCAAAACGACGACCACCATCAACTTGGCAGCGGGATTGGCCGAGCTAGGCTACCAGGTGCTGGCTGTGGACTTAGATCCCCAGGGAAACCTGAGCCAACACGCTGGCTTCGATCCCGAACAGGTCTACCCCACGATATATGATGTCTTCAAGGCTGAGCTAGACGGCCAGGCTGGGGACGTTTCTGAGGCAATCCACCGAGGCGAGGAAGGCTTTGACGTGTTACCGTCACAACCCGAATTGAGCCTGGTCGAGCTCTCCTTGATGAATGCCCTCAGCCGGGAGCGGTTTTTGGCGACGATTCTCGAGAATGTGAAAGATAATTATGATTTCATCCTCATTGACTGCAGCCCTTCGCTGAATTTGCTGGTTATCAATGCTCTCACGGCGGCCGATAGCGTGATCATTCCCATCCAGACCGAGTTCCTGGCAGCACGGGGCGCTTCCATGGTCTTGTCCACCATCGAGACGATTCGCCAGCGAAAGCTCAACCCTGATCTGCATGTGGAAGGTATTCTGTTGACGATGGCCGACACACGGACACTCTTGACCAAAGACGTGCTGGCGGCCGTCGAAAATCAATATGGAGCCGATCAGCATATTTATGAGGCGGTTGTCAAACGCTCCGTCCGCTTCGGCGAAAGTGCGGTAGCCGGGCAAAGTATCCTGGCTTACGATCCAGGCAATCCTGGCGCCGAAGCGTACCGGGAAGTGGCTAGTGAGGTTGCCAGAAGAGTAAGCGAGGAGAGGGTCAGGCATGGCTAAAAAGAGACCGAGAGTAAGCCTGGCGCAAGCCATCAAGCCCCGCAGCGGCGATCTGCGCAAACTCTTTTCGACTGACGAGGATGCCGAACAGGCATCAGGCATGCAACTCCTGGCCGTTCGCCTGGATGCCATCGTGCCCGATCCGGACCAACCACGACGGACGTTTCCTGAAGATAGCTTGCAGGAATTAAGTGATAGCATCCAACAAGATGGCGTCATCCAGCCCATTGAAGTGACGGAACTTGATGCCGATCGCTATATGATCGTCCATGGCGAGCGGCGGTGGAAAGCCGCCCAAATGGCCGGTTTGGACACGATCCCGGCCGTCATTCGTCGTTATGACTATGACACCATCACCCGTCTTGTACGCCAGTTGGTGGAAAACATCCAGCGCGAAGATCTGAACGATGTCGACCGGGCGGCCGGCTTATTGCGCATGCGAGAATTCTTGCAGGCCGAGCTTGACGTGATGATCCGCGAAGGCACTTTGGCGGACGATAGCTCTCCCTGGTCAAAGACCATTACCTGGGCCAAAGTAGGCAAACGCTTGGGCATGTCTCGCCAGCGAATCCACCAGCTCATTCGCCTGCTGGACTTGCCAGAGGCCATCAAGGAAGATGTTCGCACGGGCAAGTTGAGCGAGCGGGAAACACGCGTTTACCAGGGGCTCAGGCCCAGGCAACAGAGAGATTTACACCGGGCTCGTTACGAGCAAGAATTGAGCGCCAATGAGCTCAGGCTGGTCGTTTACCAATTAAAAAGTGAACCGGCTATCACGGTGTCTCAAGCCATCCACGAGGTGCGCCGGCCTCTTCCAGATAGCATGGATGAACCCGAATTCGAAACATCATTCGCGCCGGGCGAGCATCGAGCAGCGCGTGACATGGAAGCGACCTCCCTCACCCCGCTGCGCAGCCAGCCTTGGAGCGAAGGCAGTGTCCTGCCTGCACGCCAGAGCCGGCCGACCAGCGTTGACCGGCTGGATTGGATTCGGGGACATTTGGCCCGCATCCAAAGGCAAGATCTCAACCCGGCCGAGCGCCGCGAGATCGTCCGCCTGCTGCAGTTGATCCAACAAGACGTTGCTTCCCTATTGGCCGCATTGGGAGAGGACGATGGCGGCGAGATGTCAGCCTAGAAGCGACATCTGAACCAAGTGTCAACCGCGGTTGACACAATGACTGCACAAATCCGAATAACAAA
>JAHEJP010000023.1 GCA_024638855.1 Chloroflexota bacterium | reverse complement strand
CTGCCTTCATTACCGCAGGCTGGGAGCGGCGAACGAATTCCATGATAGCCGGATCATTATTTCTCACCACATGCAGCCCAAGTTTGCTGGGACCCAATTCATCCGTCGGCGGTAGATCAGGCAGTTTGCTCACATACTTGGTAGCCGTGGCTGTGGGGCTAGAGGTCGGCGTCTGGGTAGAAGTACTTGTCGGTAGTATAGGTTCAAGCGTTGGCGTAAGCGAGGGTAATATCGTACTGTTTCGGACATTGGTGTGACCAGATACCTGAATTGGTTCGGCCGTATATGTAGCCGGAACAGGTGTCGCTTCGGCCAAATCAATAACCGGAGTGGATCCGGGGATGGAAACGGTCGCCGCCGCGACCGCACGTGTTGGCAACTCATCATTAGCTGCACAAGCTATGAATGATAGGAGGCCCGCCACCGTCACGAACAGAATCGCTACCACGCTTCGCAGATTGTTTCTTGGCATAGTAAAAATGTTACCATCCCTCGTTACCCTAGCCAATGACTCTTTGCGCCCATTTAGGTGGATGTTAAAATCGCAGACGATGCGACCATATCAATTTAGATTGTGTATCTTATCATGACGCTACTTTTTCTTGTTTTTAAAATTATTGTTGTCGTCTTCTTCTTGATTATGTTCCTGCGCAGCGATAAGTTGGTCTGGGGCATTGGTTTACTTACCGTGACTTCGGCGATCCTGCTCGACACGTTCATGGCTACATTTGGCCGTGATGAAATGTTAGAACTACTAGGATTCTTTTATTATGTACTTGCCGGAGCGATATTCGCAGGAGCGGTCATCTGGATGTGGGTACTGGCGCGACCATATATCCAATCCACTCAAATCGCCGGAGCCGTGCAAGAACCTGTCGCCAACACTAATATTGATTCGGGCAATTGGCCAGGATCAGAAGATGAATCGGATGGCACCGTAGTTGACCGCCAAATGTTATACGAGCAAATCAGAGATCGTCTCAGCCCAGATGACATCTTGGATCTGATCTTTGACCTTGATTGGAGCGAAAATGACATTATCAGTTATCACCTGGATAACAATCGGGTTATCGTGAAATTGATCAATTTGGCCGCCGAACGTAATCAATTGGGCAACTTGGCCCTGGCGGTGGAGCGGATATTGACGCCCATTCCTGCTGAAAATTTACCAAGGCTGGAAAAAATAGGAGTCGATACTCCTCATCCGGTTTTACGTTATTATCTGATTGCTAATTACTCGGCCGAACGACTACAACAAATGAGCAATGATCTTCAGATAGATTGGGAATTCATCGGCGGTGATAATAAAAAAACCAAGGTCCGCAATTTGCTCCTCTATTTATATCGTCGTGACCGCATCGACGAATTGATTGATCTCATGCAGACTGGTGCGACTATTGAGCCGGCATAAGCAAAAGGTGATCCTCGGCCGCTGAAATAACCGCTTCCTCGCTGAACAACATAGGGTGGTATTCGCCGTTCAACCATAACGGGATCATATCGTCATAGTGCTGGTTAAATGGGTGTCCGCTCTGGCCGGTCGGAATAACCGACTGGCTGGCATCCAAATCACTCGTATCGACGATCATACGCATAGAAGGATGCCAATTAACAGTTGCCGGCTCGTTCCAATCCCAAGACAAAGCATTGATGATTCCGCGTCCACCGTCTGATGGGAATGGTCCGCGATTCACAATCGCTTCAACCGGACCGATACCGCTTCGTCCTAAGGGTAAACTCCTAAATGTTGCCGTATGAATCGAGCCCCAGGTCCAATTATTCATGTCACCGCCAGCTTCATCTTCAAACCAATCGACTGCTTCACCCAAGGCTAGCAGCATAATATCTTCCGGAGATTCCTTGGCAGCCGTCTCGCCATTATCCCACCAGGTAGCTTTTGGTTCACCGGCCAATTCATGAAGAAACACGGTCAAGGCCTGCCCGTAATCTGAGACATTCTCTTGCCCGATGTCATCGTCCAATATCTCATGAGCCAGATTCATCAGGAAGATCTCGAATATTGCCGCCGGCACACTGTCTTGCCGCTCCTGCAAATCCCAACCCCGCATGCGCTCCAACGCTGCTTGCACTTGAGCATTATCACTTGACAGGCCGATCAAGAGAGGAACATACGAATCAGCCAGGTATGAATAACTATCGAATTGGATCTCAGCTATATCGTCTGCGGACACATCGCCCGATTCGATCGCTCGTTCAAGTAAATCAACGATGCGCTGACTGCGATCGCCGTTATCCCAATAAAGAGCTAACAGATTAGGATACTCCTGGTCGACAATGGCATTGTTGGCCGTAACGATATAACCGGAATCGGGATTGAACAAGGCCGGCAACTCTTCGTATGGAATCCACCCAGTCCACTCATACTCGCCAGTCCAACCGGGAACGGGCACCAGGCCATTTCCATCTTTTCGGACTGGCACTAATCCTGGCGTCTGGTAGGCGATACTGCCTGCCATGTCTGCATAAACGAAATTCTGAGAAGGCACATCCCAATAGCGTAAAGCTTCCCGAAAGTCATCATAATCCTGGGCCTGGTTAAGCATGGCAACAGATTGCAGAACACGCGATGGTTCCTGAGCCGACCACTGGACGGCAAGAACATCACTTAGACCATCAACGACTTCATTGATTATTGGACCATGGTGGGTACTCCTAACTTCGAGGATTACATCTTCCCCACCATTAACCTTAATAACCTCTTCCAAGACCTCCATATCACGCCACTCTCCTTCAAATTCATACTGGCGTGTGTTGCTTGGATTCACCTTTTCGATAAATACATCTTGAACATCCACGCCCGTATTGGTCACTCCCCAAGCTATTTGGTCATTATGGCCAACGATCACCCCCGGCACGCCAGCAAAAGAGAAACCGGTCACATTCCAACCTGGGGCATGCAATCCAACTTCATACCAGATCGAAGGCATCTGCATTTCCAGATGTGGATCATTGGCTAAAAGAGGCATTCCTGTGTCAGTCAACTCACCTGCAACAACCCAATTATTGCTGCCGACAAAGGGTCCGTAGGCCGGTAAAAATCCAGCTGGCAGCGATTCGCCGATAATATCTGTATTTACTCGGCTCCAATCCAGATGTGACAATGGTTCGATCAAACTCGCGGACTCAGGTAAATCGTTGACCAGATCATCCGACGCAGCGATCACGGGCCTTGAGTCATATGGGTAGAAGGGAAACAAGCTGGCTACCGTGGCTTCGCCTAACTCGTCTATCAGTCGCGCTCGATCGATTTCATCAAACATGTCTCGACTCAGAACATCCGACATAACCACGCCCCAGGAAATCGTATTAATTGGCGTCCATGGTTCTATTTCCCAGGGGTCGCTTACCAAGCCCAGGATATCGTAGTTAAGGGACAGATCCGCCCGATTTTCGTTTATGTAAGCATTAACCCCCTCACTATAAGCTTCAAGCATCGCGTAAAATTCAGGGACTTCCTCTTCATAAAAGTCCACCGTATCATCTGCCATTCGGTTCCAGCCCAAGGTGCGGATGAACTTGTCATCCTCAACGGACGTCTCGCCCACTATTTCAGAAATCCGACCCTGGCCAATATGACGCCAAAACTCCATTTGCCAGAATCGATCCTGGGCGTGAACGTAACCCTGAGCATAAAACAAATCGTGTTGATTTTTTGCAAATATGTGGGGGATACCGAATTCGTCCCGATAAATATCAACTGGTTCCTGCAGACCTTGTAAAGCTACCTCACCATCCGTTTCAGGGAACGGCTGCCTGATATTTATTATTCCAAAAATGGCGGCCGCCCCAAGCGCAATTAATAGGATACCAGCAATGACCAAAACAATCTTGGCTAACACCCGCATGATCTTTTCTCCTCTTTTCTCACTCTTCCCAGAAGGAAACCAACATTTTTAACATGCAAAATTGAGAAGGTCAATATTGGCATAGGCTACAGGTGACAGTTATCTTATGTTCACTCGTTTGCTATTGCGGTATACTAGCCTCATTGGATCGATTGGGCGTCAAGTCAACCATTGTGGTCCACTGCGGAGGAAAGAGAATGAAACGAGGAAAATGGCTTGCTCTGTTTGCGCTGATACTTCTCATCACAGTCAGCATTGTATCAGCGGCAGAGCCAATTATGGACGATGATCTAGAACCGTCTATCGATCCAATCAATCCAGAAGCAAATCTCCTGAATAACCCTTCTTTTGAAGGACAGTATAGTGCCTATGATCCGCCAGGCTATCATCCAGATTGTGGTGATGGCGAATGTTCAACGGCCCAGGTAGCCAGTGGCTGGACCCCCTGGTGGCGACCGTCCGATCCCCCAGAATTCGCCATGCCGGAGTACAAGCCGGCCGAGTTATGGCATGTACCTGAACGCGTCCAGGAAGGCTCTAGAGCACAGCAATACTTTACCCGCTGGCTTCTTCACGAAGCTGGCGTGTACCAACGTGTATCCGCATCGCCGGGCCAACAATATCGTTTCAGGATTTGGGGCCATGCTTGGTCAACAAAAGACGAAAGTCCTTTTTATAGTAACAGCACGCTGGAACAAAGGATTGGCATTGATCCGACCGGTGGTACAGATTGGGCAAGCTCCAATATCGTTTGGGGCCCTTGGAACCAGCAATATGATGCTTATGGAACCTTCTACGTTTGTGCGACCGCTACCTCAAACCACATCACGGTATTCACCTATGCCAAACCTATTTGGAAAGTGTCTCACAATGATGTCTATTGGGATAATGCTGAACTCGTCGCCTTCAACGGCCAATGCCAGCTAGGATTGCAAACATCTCCGGCCGAAGTCGATCTGCTCGTCGAATCGGGATCACAAGAACAGACCGTTCAAGAATTACAGATTAAGATGCCATATGAGCCAGGAATTACCTGGCATTCCGAGCTCGCGCCGGGCGGTACCGTAACGCCGACCTTGAGCGCGAACAGTGGAAGCCTCGGACAAAATCTCACGCTTCAATTCGATACAAAGAATATACCATTTGGCGAATACTCGGCCGGTGTCATGATCAGTACCGATGTAGACGTTCCTGGAAACCCCTTACTCGTTCCTATCAGCCTGAGCGTGGTTCCTGAGATTATTCTTAATTTGCATACCTTACCATCGATATCTGGGTTTTTAGTAGATGTAGACGCATTCGAAGTGAAAGAGGAGATGATAACCATTAAAATCCCCTATCAACCTGGCATTACCTGGCAGGCAGAACTTGAACCTGGGGGGAACCTAACACCTGATTTAAGTGCGGACAACGGCACGTGGGGTGAAAATTTAACAATTACCGTGGACAGCAATGGCTTACCTGTTGGCGAATACTCAGCCAATCTTATTATCTCCACGCAACCAAATGTCCCAGGCAACCCAGTGAATGTGCCCATTTACTTATGGGTCGTACCAGAAATCATGTCGTCATACATGCCAAGATACATTCGCTAGCCGGTTGTTTTCGCCTTTACCAGGGTAAAGAAAAAAAGGGGCACCGTGTTATGGTGCCCCTTTTAGTATTGGTTTAGATCTAGGTATGTCTATTGAAGCAGTCCTCTATTCGGCCGCCTCGTCCTCTTGTTTTTCTGCCGGCTCTTCCTTATCTTCTTCCTGCACCCCTTGACGAAAGGCACGAACGCCTTTGCCGAGTTCTTCGCCTAGTTTTCCGATACGGCCAACACCGAAGATCAACAATACAATCACCAATATGATGACCCATTCCCACCCGCCTAAAGTCGGCATGGCTTATTCTCCCGGTCCAAAATAATAGGATGCCAGATCACCGGCATCAAATATACGATAATGATGTTTTCATTATATCATTATCGTACCACCTATGGCAATTAGCATGACGCGAAAAACAGATTCCAGCGCGGTTGCTAGAGCCTATTCTCAGTGCTAAACTAAACCTATATGGTACAAGCTCTATATCGAAAATGGCGGCCGGCAAGGTTTAACGAAATTGTCGGCCAGGAACACGTAACGCAGACGCTGCAAAATGCTGTGGCGGCCGGTCGTCTTGGACAGGCATACCTATTTTCAGGGCCGCGAGGCACCGGAAAAACAACCACTGCCAGGCTGGTTGCGAAAGCTGCGAATTGCCTCGATGAAGATCTAATGCAGCGACCTTGCAATATCTGTGCCCCTTGCCGATCTGTTAACGAGGGTCGCTATCTTGATCTTATTGAAATTGATGCTGCTTCGAACACCGGCGTTGATGATATTCGCGATTTGCGGGAGAAAATAAATTACTCTCCGAACGAGGGTCGCTTCAAAACTTATATTATCGACGAAGTGCATATGCTTTCTACAGCTGCATTCAATGCCCTCCTCAAGACCCTTGAGGAACCACCCCCGCACGCCATTTTCGTGCTCGCTACGACCGAGGAACACAAAGTTCCGTTGACCATCAAATCTCGTTGCCAACAATTTAATTTCCGGCTACTCACAACGCAAGAAATCATTGGGCGTGTAGGTTGGCTTGCCGGCGAAGAAAAGATCATCGTCGAACCCCAGGCGATTAC
Organism: Chloroflexota bacterium; assembly: GCA_024638855.1. Taxonomy (GTDB): domain Bacteria; phylum Chloroflexota; class Anaerolineae; order Promineifilales; family Promineifilaceae; genus UBA11865. Next base: position 18,695 of record JAHEJP010000023.1, on the reverse strand, counting down.
CATGATTGCCCACCATGCCGCGGGTAGCCTGAGAGATGCTGAGAGCTTACTAGATCAATTGATAGGGGCGCCAAGCGACACCATCACATTAGAAAGAGCACAGATGGTACTTGGAACCGCGTCGGATGCCGCTGTTAGCAAATTAACCGATGCCTGGTTATCAGGCGATGGCGCTGCAGGTTTAACTGCGATTCATCAGGCATTGGATTCCGGGGCCGATGCTCGCCAATTTTCCCGGCAAATGGTTTCTTATTTACGCCAACTATTATTGCTCAAGACCGCGGGTGGTGACATTGCGCTCAATGTCACCGAAGAAACGCGCCAAACAATGGTTGACCAGGCTAAACGGGCTAGGCGAATAGACTTCATTGAAGCGGTCAAACAATTCAACGAGGCGGCGGTCACGCCATCCAGAAGTTGGCAACCCCAATTACCCCTGGAACTTGCCTTCATCGAGTTGTTGTCCTTTTCAAGTGAGGCAAATATCGGTGAACCTCCGTCATTATCCAACGCCGAGGTTAAACCACCTCCAGTTCCAGAAGAGGCAATCTTAAGCAAGGACCACTCACCAGTAGAAGTGAGGGTAAAAGACGAATCGGATGCAAACTATGACCAATATGCCATTACCGGGCAAGCATTATCCGAATCAGAAATTGGGGAACAACAGACAATATCACTTAAGCAGGTGACCGGAAATTGGGCTCAATTGCGGGATAATGCCGGCCGGATGGATAAAAGTCTTCCCGCCTTGTTGGCTTCTTGTAAGCCGCTGGCGATGGAGGGAAATAGGCTGATTCTTGGCTTCGATTACCCAATTCTAAAAGACAAATTTGATAAGAAACCACAAGCGAAAGAGATCGTTGCCAGGGCCTTGGGCGACCTACTGGGTGCGACTTGCCAAGTGCAATCAGTCGTGACAGAACAATACACAGTGTCTTCGGCTACAACGGAAATCGACGAAGCAGATTTCGTCGCTCTTGCTGAAGAACTGGGCGGCGTCATTCGAAAAAAGTAACCTACACATGGTTTTATAGTCCGCACGATAAGTGCTGAAAACGATCCTACTGACCGAAAAATAGCGTGTCTAACCATTCCTTTTCAGGCTTGACGGGTATTGTTTAGGAAAACAGTGACAGGCCAGTAAGTATCGTCCGTATATTTCATCATAGGGAGAAAAAATGGCAAAGAAAAGCTTTCGTGGTAAACCCAAAAAGGCCAAGAGCCCTTCGAGCAGTAACTTGGTGGCTCAGATGCAGGAAATGCAGGAACAAATGGCCGCTCAGCAGGAAGAACTTGCCACAGAAACAGTCTCCGTGACGGCCGGCGGTGGCGCTATTACTGTCGTCATCACCGGGCACCAACGCGTTGAATCAATTGAACTCCAGCCTGAACTAGTCGATCCAGAAGAGATAGAAATGTTACAAGACATGTTGGTCGCAGCAGTCAACGCAGCCATCGAACAGTCTCAGGCCCTGGCTGCTCAACGCATGGAAGGACTTACCGGAGGCTTAGGGATTAACGATCTCCTCGGTGGCCTAGGCGGTATATAACGGTGGCAGGCAATGTCTTGCCCAAACCGGTCGAGCGGCTGATCAATGAATTCGGCCGGTTGCCCGGTATTGGACCAAAATCCGCTTCTAGACTGACCTTTTATTTGCTAAGAGCTGGAGATGAACAGGCGCTAGAACTGGCCGAGGCGCTCCAGACCTTAAAAGTCAATACCAGGCTGTGTTCAGTCTGTTACAATATTACCGAGCAAGATCCATGCCCAATCTGCAGTGATGACGGCCGCGATAGTAGGCTGTTGTGTATCGTGGAGGAACCCCTGGACGTAGTCGCCATCGAGCGATCCCGTGCCTATGGTGGACGTTATCATGTTTTACATGGCGTCATCTCTCCAGTGGAAGGAGTCGGTCCAGACGATTTAAAGGTTGCCGAACTAGTCACTCGATTGGAACGAGACAATTTCGAAGAAATTATCTTGGCTACCAATGCCACGTTAGAAGGGGATGCTACCGCTTTCTACCTCCAACGTCGCCTGGCACTATTCGAGATAAAATTGACAAGGTTGGCTAGAGGGTTGCCTGTTGGAGGTGACCTGGAGTATACGGACGAGATAACCCTTGGTCGGGCGATGGACGGTCGGCAGGAGATGCACTAAATTAGGCTACAATTTAGGCGGGAGTGGATGGGAGTCGAACCCACCGCCGCTCGCTCCGCGCGACCGGCCACCGGTTTTGAAGACCGGGGCATCCACCGGGACACAACCACTCCCATAGATGTCTACCACTATAGCCAAAGCTATAAGTCAAGGCAACCACCACAACTTGACAGGCATTATTCGATTGGATAGAATCACCGCTGCCTTAATGAAGCTGCTAGATAGACCACAGGCCGGGATAGCTCAGTTGGTAGAGCACTGCACTGAAAATGCAGGAGTCCCCAGTTCGAGTCTGGGTCCTGGCACTATACCACTACCGAGTGCGGGTGTAGTTCAGTGGTAGAACGTCTCCTTGCCAAGGAGAAGGTCGAGAGTTCGAATCTCTTCGCCCGCTCCATAGAACAAAACCGGCGGGCATAAGCTTTGCCGGTTTCGTTTTTTGGCGACGTGGCCAAGTGGTAAGGCAAGGGTCTGCAAAACCCTCATCACCGGTTCGAATCCGGTCGTCGCCTTTCTAACAACGTCAAGCCTTTGCCCTGGGGCAAAGGCTTTTTAGTTTGGATTATTGAATCAATGCCTTTCATCCGCCCCAATCCATTACGAGTTGGCTGAGAGCGCCAACTTTGGCAAAGGCAGGAACCCCTTGATTAAAAGTCGTCAACCAAGCACTCATGCTGGCAACAAAAAAAAACGGTCCCCCCTCGGTTGAGGAGAGACCGTTTACTGTCCGGCTAATAAGTAAAGCTGCCGTTATACTTACGGAGGAGTTGGCGGTAGGCTGGGCGGCTGCAAATCATCGATCCTTGGTTGCAGGCCAAAATCGTTTGTTTGCGGCGCCGTTAACACACCTTGTTCGAAGATTTGTGGTAACGATACGCTTGTCGTAGTGAAGACGCTATTATCACCTTGTGCCCTGAGAGCCAAATCGACATTGATCCCAGTTTCCATGGCCCATTTTAAGGTCAGGGCATCCTGAGCGGACATGCTTAAAATGACGATGTCAGGAGAGAATTCTCGCCTGGGATCTTCTGGCGATAGAGGTTGACCCGGCACGGCCGTAGGTACAATCTGAGAATCGCGAATGGCATCTGCTTGAAATTCTTGCCTCATAGAAATTCGAGGATCTCGCCAGCTGCCAACCCATATTACTTGCATTTGCTGTAGTGTTAATTGGGTGATGCGCTTTGGAATCGGTTCCCTCCCTTCACCAGGAGCAATCAGGCCGACAGAGTTTAGATTAGGAATCAATTCCAACCGCCCGTTGTTGGTTGGTGGAAACAGGAATGCCTGGCCATTCTGCAAAGCAGCTTCATCAACTCGCTCAATGATATTGGGAAGCGCCGTCTGGAACTCGGAATCCAGGTCCACCAACTGCAAGGTCATTAAGGCATCCACTAAATCACCGGGTCTCATGGCATATGCGGCACCACTAAAGCGATCCACAGGAAAGGCCACTGCCACTTTACCTTGATCGACATATAAGCTCAGGTCAGAGCCCAACGACGCGATGTCGCTAGGATTTAGCGCCAACATCGGTCTCAAAACCTCCTGACCTTCACTAATCGCGGTCTTGACGATTTGGCCGACGATTTGGTCTGGATCAGAGAATGTCACGCCTGCAACAACAGCCACGTTGGTTTCTGGACGATTCTCAACGGCGACAAGATCTGGTCTAATGCGTTCGCCAACCGGCAGGTCCGATACGGCAACCACTACTGGTACATATTTCAATTCGGGCGTGGCAGTCGGTACTGGTTGTCCCGGCTCTTGAGCCACTGGGGCAGGCGCTTGTCCTTCTGATTCAGATGACCCAGGCAAGACGTTTTCTAGAAATCCACCCTCTGGGCGGAAAACTATAAACAAAACGACTGCTGCTGCGGCAACCACAAGGACCAAGATGAGTAGGATAAAAGTTCTTGGACGCATACTCGGTTCCTCTTTCTAAACGCTTCACATCACACTGTGGACTCGATCCCAAGTCATTTTGGGAAAGTCCTGAGAGCAGCTTTCGGCACGAATAAGATAACGGTCAATCGAGACTAGGGCGCTTCTTCCGCCTGTAATTCGGCTTCCACCGAGGTGGTAGACAAACCTCCAATGGCAAATACAGCATTGGGGGGCAAGCTGATTCCAAATTGTTGCAACAGATAATTGATGTCCAGCTGTTGCACTGTATACAGTTGACCATCTCCCACACTACGCAGAGCAAGATCAATATCGCCATCTACTTCTACGGCATATTTCAAGAATAGCTGCTGCTGAGGAGGTAAGGCGACTAATACCACGTCTGGCGGTGTTGGCGTTGGTGTTGGGGGTGGCCCGCCAGGTGTTGGGGTCGGCTCGTTTGGATCTGGTGTCGGTGTTGGCGGCATAGCCGGTACTGGCGGCTTGTAAGTGCCAACTTCAATGACCTTTGCATTTTGTAAAATCACCGATACTGGGACCGGTCTTTGATTTTCTTCGGATGGGGCAATATGGGCCAAGTCACCGGTTGCAATCGTTTCAAATCGGCCGTACGGATCGATGACAAAAATATTTGTTACTACTTCACCTTCTTCAGACTGCTGTTGCAGGAAGAAAGTTGTACTATTAAATAGCAATGTCTGGAACTCCTGATCAACAGGATTGAGAGTGAAACTCAACATGACATCGACAGTATCTCCAGGAGCAACGGCGTAGGCCACACTGCTAAGCCGATCTGTTGGCACAGCCATTGCCACCCAGCCCGGTGGTATTAAGGAAGAAGGACCGTAAGTTTCTACGCCAATTAACTTCGGATCTCGAACCAAGGTATCTGTCGTTAAGGTTTCCCCTTGATAGATATCTTGCCTGGCGTACAGACCAACAGCATCCTCAATATTGGTGATGACGTTGTTTCCTACTTCGGTTGACAATCGTTTGTCGGTTGCCAATTCTGCCTCGGTCATCTGCCAGCCGCGGGGCACAGTCTGAAGAGATACGACCACTTCGACCATGATTACATTGGGATCGATCGTTGGCGTTGGAGTAAAATCAGGCACAGGCGTCGAACCGGGTTCAGCCTCAACACCGGAAGGAACACCTGGTGAGACATCCTCCACTTGTTGATCTCCTGGCTGCAGAATCACCATCACCACGACGATGGCAAGTATTATTAATCCAACTACCCCAATAAGAATGGCAATGAGACGGCGACCACTCATAGTTCAATTCCCTCATTCACTGGTCACGAGAAACGTGAAAATCGCGTGAATTTTCACTTACTGTATCACCCTATGTCAAGTCAGACAATAGGACTTCTGGCACGTTCCTCACAATATGTAAAGCCCAAACCAGCTTACATATGTTAACATAGCTAAAATGGGGTGACAACAGGTACTATGTCCTACATAAGGTACTATTATAGCCCTATTTTTCTTTATTTTTTAAAGTTTTTTGGGAGCATCATAATGGCAAAGCGAGTCGCAAAATTCAGATTTCTATTCACTTTTTGAATTTGCCAATAGGGATTACGACGACTCTCATTAGTCAGGCATAGGCGAGTCAAAGAGTAACTGCCACCAGGCCTGCCAGGGCTCAGCATCTTGTGCTGGATCGGGGGTTGGTTGAGCAATCGGTGTTGGGATGGGAGTGGTTTCGATTAGCAAGGGTACAATTCTCTTTTCGCCATCCAATATAAATCCACCTTCTTCGCGAGCATACACAGCTACATACTCATCACTTTGAACATAGGTCAACGTAGCCTGCAATTCTACCTGACGGGTCGTCTCCAACGCCAGCTCGTTCTGCAACGCTTCTTCCCCAACGCCAACTAGGCGCCCAGCTTTGGCTCTCCGATTAAGGTCCAAGACGACGATGAGGGCAGCTATGACAAATAGCAGCACAATCAACTGGCTTAATGTCAACAAGGGGCGACGCCAAATCACTTTTGAACCCATAGTTATGTAATCTTAGCCTGCCTTTTCGTTCCAAGCAATAGGAACTTCGGCCAATTCAATTATTGACATAAAATACCGATGCTTTTCGTAGAACTGGGCTAGTCTTCAACAGATATTTGAACCCAGAAGGCTCGATCTGAACCTGGGCCAATGCCAAATAGAAAGCCATCAGGATTTAAGATTTTCCATTCAGCACGATACACGCCTGCCTCGGTTGGGGCGACCAACGGAATTGAAAAGTCCACCTCGTCACCCGGTTCAACAGTGGTCGTCACAGGGATGCTATCGGGAGCGTCCAACTGATCACCGTTCACGAAGACCAAATTATAATCTTCATCCCAAGTACAAGAGCCTATGTTCTGGAGTTTCCAGGTCTTGGAAAATGGCTCGCCGGCCGTGATGATAGTATTGTCTGGGATCGACACATCTTCTCGAAAAATAGCTTTGTCCGTACACTCGCTGGGTGTCGGTTGGGTGATAACGGCCGACTCAAACTGCCAGCCAAAATATATCTGCAGATTGCTTTCGCCAGGCTTGACGGAAACAGTCACGGCTGCTTCGCCACTTCGATTCGGATACGTCCAATCGCCAGTTGGCATGATGGTGGAATTCTCAGCTTCCAGGTTATCGATCGATACGCAATAGGTACCGCCTTTCAGTCCGCTGAACAGATACATTCCATTACTATCTGATATTGTCGCAGCTAGTCCAGTTGATGGGCAAGAGCCTGAACCCAAGTTTAGCAGGACCCCACCCAGGCCCAATTCGGAAATATCGACCAGGCCATTTGCCTCTAGTTTTCCTTCCCCTACATCAATACAACTTGCTGGTGGTGATGAATTATCTACCTGACCCTGCCCCAGGGCACACTCATCAACCCAGACCTGACCGCCAATGACGCCATTTTCCTGGTCGGGAATGTTATCTGTTCGCAATTTAAATGTGCCTTGAAGACCATTTACATCGACGACGTAGATGCCGGCGGAAAGACCGACAATATCCAGTTCAACCATTTCCTCGAAGGGGACTGGATCTGATGTACACGATTCATCATCATAATAAATACTCTCTATGGTGACTTTGAAATTGCTATCCATGCGATTCTGGTTTATTTGATCGATCGTGGCGCATTCATCAGGCAAGTGTCCTCTGGCAATAACGTTTACTCGTACCGGAGACGATTCGAATTGATGAATTTCGACAACTTCGATGCTTGCCAGACCTCGCTGCGGTAAAGGTATGCTAGTTTCTGTGACCGGAATCTGGGTCGTAATCTCTACCTGAGACCCACATGCTGACAATGTCGATAGGCTAAAAATCAAAGCCAATAATGGAATATACTTAACCAAATGCCTAATACCTCTCTACTGATAAATGAGGACCAATAATACCATAAGGCGTTGGGTTGTCTCCTCAAGATGCTATCAGGTAGAATCAGGTTGTGAATGATCTTGTTCCAGTCGACTATCTCGTAGTCGGGCATGTTTCCCGGGATGTTTCAGCTGATGGTTATGTAGCCGGTGGGACCGTCGTTTATTCAGCCCTCGCTGCGCAAGCCATGGGTTGCCGAACGGCGGTATTAACCAGCGCTTCAGCAGACTATGATCTCGCTGCTCTCTTTCCTGGAATTTCCGTTTGGAATATTCCAGCGCAACAGAGCACAGTCTTTAAAAATACTTATCATCAAGGTCGAAGGCAACAACAGATCCTTGGCCTGGCCACAACAATAACGGCCGAGGACGTGCCTAACGAATGGCAGCGCGCTTCGATCGTCCACCTGGGGCCCATCGCCAATGAGATAGATCCGGGTCTGATCGACTTATTCACAAATAGCCTGTTAGGTCTCACTCCCCAAGGCTGGTACCGCGACTGGGATGAACAAGGTCGGATAATTCCTCACGAATGGCAAGGGGCAACAAAGGTAATGCCGCTCGCCGCAGCGGTAATTGTCAGTATGGAAGACATTCCACACCAGAGCACATTCGATCAAATCCTCCAACTGTCGCCGCTAGTGGTATTGACCCAACAAGCAGGTGGATGCACCATATATTTTCGAGGTGAAAGCCGTCAGATACCGGCGCCAATTGTAACCGAGGTAAACCCAACTGGTGCAGGCGACATATTTGCTACAGCCTTCTTAATACGTTTGCACCAAACTAAGGGAAATCCTTGGGAGGCTGGCGATTTTGCCAACCGAATAGCCGCAAGTTCAGTTGCCAACGATAGCCTGGATTCTAAACTTCAGGCAATCAAAGAGATAATTGGACAAGAAGCATAGTTATTGAGACGATTCCGGTTCCTGATCCTCAACACGAGCCAGATAATTAGCGCATAGAATTACCATGACAAAGATTTATGCTATTGCCATGCAAAAAGGTGGTGTAGGAAAAACCACCAGCGTCGTCAATGTTGGCGCTTACCTGACAGCTCAGGGATACCGAGTTCTTGTTATTGACCTTGACCCCCAGGCTAATGCGACATCCAATTTTGGATTTAACAAACACGAGATCGATCCATCAATTTATGATCTCCTTCTGGAACAGGCCTCTGGCGAAGAGGTGATTGTTGAACATGACGAAACCAACGTCAATTTATTACCCTCTTGCCCAGCCCTGGCAGGTGCAGAAGTTGAGTTGGTGAATTTGATGGCTCGAGAATACCGACTCAACCGTGTATTAACCACGGTGGAAGACTCTTACGATTATATTCTGATTGATTGTCCTCCAAGCCTCGGTCTATTGACCATTAATGCCCTCGCCGCTGCTAAGGACGGCGTGATAATCCCGGTTCAATGCGAATATTTGGCTCTTGAGGGATTAACACAGTTGTTAGAAACGATCCAACTTGTTCAACGACACCTCAATCCCCAATTGAAGATTCGAGGACTCATCATGACCATGTACGATAGTCGAACCAATCTCAGCCGGCAGGTTGTAGAAGAAGTGCGGACCCATTTTCCGGGTAAAGTCTTTAGAACAATCATCCCTCGTAACGTGCGCCTGAGTGAGGCTCCAAGTTATGGGCAGCCTATAAATCTTTATGCGCCAACATCTCCTGGCGCAATTGCCTATAAATTGCTGGCAAGTGAAATCCTGAGTGGTGATGTGGTCAAATCTGGTTAGCTGGGAATAACCATGATATTTTTTGAGGAAAGCGGCATATGACGAAAAGAAGAGGATTGGGCAAAGGTCTTGGATCGTTGATTCCAGCATCCGATACTACAAACGAAGAAGACAGCGGTTTGCGAACAGTTTCCATTGAAGCTATCAGCCCCAATCCGCAGCAGCCTCGTAGCACCCTTGATGCAATAAAATTGGCTGAATTAGCGGACTCTGTTCACGAGCATGGTTTGATCCAGCCTCTCGTCGTACGACAATCATCTGAAGGCCAGTACACGCTTATTGCCGGAGAGAGACGATGGCGGGCTGCCAAGATGGCCAAATTAACGGAAGTGCCCGTTGTTGTAATGGAAGCCACGCCTCAAGCGATGTTGGAACTCGCGCTGATAGAAAATATCCAGCGAGACGATCTCAATGCATTAGAGGAAGCACTAGCTTATCAGCAATTAATCTCTGATTTTGGCCTAACACAAGAGGAGGTAGCTAGGCGAGTGAGCAAGAGCCGGCCCACGATTGCCAATATTGTTCGACTTTTGAGCCTGCCGGAGAGCGTTCAGGCTGCGATCGTGGAAGGCAAGATCAGGGGCGCACATGGGCGAGCACTACTCCCTTTGCCAACAAAAGAGGCCCAAAATTCAGTCATGGATAGCATCATAGAGCGCGGACTTAGCGTTCGCCAGGTAGAGGCCGTGGTATCGGTTTACGCTCTCGATCTTCCAGAAGAGGTCAAAAATGCCGTTGCGGCCGGTAAGATAAGCGCCGAACATGCCGTTGCCCTACTTCCACTGCCAACGTCAGAGATGCAGACCGAGATCAAGGATATCATTCTCGCTCGGGACTTGAGCGTTCGTCAAACCGAATCTCTGGTAGAAAAAAGATTAAAGAGTGAAAAACCCAAAGCCAAACCGGCCAAAGCAGTTTCGCCAGAGCTCATCGATCTAGAAGATCAGTTTCGTGTATCGTTGGGCACAAGAGTCAATATTCAACCAGGGCCAGAAGGTGGAAAAATTATCATCCATTATTACTCGGATGAAGAACTGCAAAAGATATATTCTGTGATTACTGGCGACTCATAGACGCTTTGGCTTCCCCAAACCGGTAGCTTTAGTCCCAGGTTGGATAGCCTGTTGCGTTGCCAGATCCAAACTAGTACTGAAGCAGATTTCCTTGGCCGGATAGAGGCTTTAAATATTTGCTTCAGTTTAAGTGTTCCGCATCATTCATTTATCCGTCAATATTTGTTGGGTGAAACACTCAGGCTGAGTGATTATTTATAGCCGTACTTTCTCTTTCGACAGAGGTCACTCATAATTATCAATGACGGGGAATTAATTCGGCAGAAGATCGCTCAAGCAACGCAAATTCTGCAAGAATTCAATATTGATTTGTGGTTGTCGTTTACTAGAGAGACCTCCATAGTCTCAGAGCCTGCTTTGGATTTGATTCTTGGCCAATCAGTTACCTGGCATTCCGCCTTTCTCCTAACCTCCAGCGGCCGACACATCGCCATCGTCGGTTTCTTCGACGCCGAGAATATCCGCGATTTGGGCGTCTATGAGCAAGTTATAGGCTACCACAAAGGGCTTAGCAAGCACTTAAAAAAGATCCTGGAAACGCTCCAGCCGAAGAACATTGCCATTAATTTTTCCGAAAGGGATGTTGCTGCAGATGGATTAACATTAGGAAATTACCATACCCTGCTGAGAATCCTTGAAGGGACGCCGTATCCGGAAATGTTCGTATCAGCCGAAGCAATTATCGCCACTCTTCGTGGGCGAAAAATTGGCACTGAAGTCGATAGGATTCGACGTGCAATCACCGCTACCGAAGGACTATTTGCCGAAATTGATGCCTTTGTTCGACCAGGTATGACGCAACGACAGATCGCCAAATTTCTCCAACTTCGAATCGAGGAGGAAGGTTACGATTATGCCTGGGATAAGACAGGCGATCCCATCGTCACCTGTGGTCCTCAATCCAAAACCGGCCATGCATCTCCTGGTGATATACCGCTGGAAAATGGTCACACGCTACATATCGACTTAGGAGTCAAGATAGATGGCTACTGTTCCGATCTGCAGCGCACGCGGTATGTACTAGATGATGGGGAATCGATAGCGCCTGCGGATGTGCAACGCGCATTTTCGACAGTTCTGGGTGCGATCCAGGCCGGCGAAGCCACACTCCGACCCGGAGTGCCCGGCTGGCAGGTCGACGCGGCTGCCCGTGGCTTTGTAGTCGAGTCAGGTTATCCTGAATACAGGCATGCTCTTGGACATCTGTTAGGCCGGTCAGCTCACGACGGCGCGACAGTTTTGGCACCGCAGTGGGAAAGATATGATGGGATTTGCCAACTTGCCGTTGAAGAAGGCAACGTCTTTACTCTTGAACTGCACGACCTGATCCCGGAACGAGGCATCGTGAGCTTGGAGGAAGATGTACTTGTTACCAACGACGGCATGGTTTATCTAAGTAACCCGCAAACGGAAATTCGTAATATTTCAGCTGCCTAAGGTCAATTCCTGACTATTAGTGCCCGTTTTACCTGTAAAAGGGCCAAACAAAAAGAAATCGGCTGGCCCTACTCCGTTATTTCGAACAAGAACCCGTCGCTCCGGCCGAAGACCTCTGGGAAAAATTCTTGGCGAGCTGTCGCTGGATTTACCTGGTATTTGCCAGGTATTGCCGTTTGAAGTGTATAAGTATACTGATAAGTTCCGGCCGGCAGAAACTCACTCAAGAAAACGACCTTTTCATCCCGGTACTCAATCCGGTTAAAATACCACCATCCCCATAAACAGCATTCATACTCCTGGCCAAAACGTTGGATGGAGCCGGCCGTTCCTGAGACGCTTGTCTCTAAGCCCGGATCTATTGCTTCCGCCCCAGCAGGAATCGGATCCTCAATCAGGACATAAACCTGGTCGTTAGGTACGATGATGGTCAGTTCCACCCGTACTTGTTCTCCAGCTTCTATTGTCGATATCGGCTCGCACTCTTCAATTTCGGAATCGCAGGCAGCATCATAATAGGTTCTTTGAACGTAAAAGCCACGGTCGATTGGATCAAGATTCTCCGCCCTGATGAAGCTATCAAGGTGAGCCGTGTAATATAGGCGCCCCGGACCATCAATTCGTTGGAAATCAATGAAGTTGACCTCTTCGGTCACCAATTCATCCACCGCAACTGACAAGTTTTCGTTCGAGGTAACGTTAGTGCGGTCAAATTGACCAGAAGTTAAAGGCTTACCATTAACATCGACGTCATAAGAATAGTCCGCCTCCAATTCGGATGTTGCGACCATCCATTCGGTGAGTGACAGTACGCTCCAAGTATTTTCTTGAAGCGATGGCCAATGCCCGGCGGTTCTGGCTACCATGAGCCAGCGCACAGCGTTTGGCCCCAGTGGACCTTCTGGATCGAGTTGGGCCAGAGCCTGGATGACCATCGCTGTATTGCGAATATCGCTGGCCAAATTATCCCAATCTGGCTCTTCATTCTCCCAGTGGGCGCCGCTGGCGCTTAAGACTGCGCTATCATTTATGTCGGCTAACAAAGTTTGTTGGTTTGAACTGCCGCCAAATGGTTCATAAGCTACAACCAATAAGGCCTTGGCATATGAGTCCATTAAACCTCTGTGTCTATCAACCAGGTCGTCTAGTTCAGATTCAATATCATGACCGACTTCAGATAGGACATATAAAAAGAATGCCTGGCGGTTTACCTCGCTACGATTCGTCAAATCGGCCATGGTTTCCAATTGGTTATCCAAATAAGTGGCGCCTTTGTTCAAGACAGAATTGCTGACTTGATAACCCACTTGTTCTGCATTCGAAAGAGAAAATAGCCCATACGCCGTTAGATATGGGTCACTTATTTCATTGTAGCACCAACCCCAGCCGCCATCCCTTTTCTGCAGATCTTCTAAACGACTGATATCGCTTTCGATGATTCTGTCGAGTTCCTGCGTCAAGCCTGGATCAGCCAGGTCTAAACGTTGAACTGCCAACATCGTAGCTGCATTGGTTAATAGACGGTAGGAGATGGCATGGGCACATGACGGCCAGATTTCATAATCATTGACGAAATCCAACGCCTCGGTCATTGCGGCCGCGAGGGACGGACTCAATTGAATGCGTAGCTCACCCTGGCGAGTATCCACATCGGGTGGCAATAGGATAGCCTCGACTCGTCTTCCCGCTTCAGTTAAGACCCCCGATGTTCCAACCACATCTTCACCCGTATAACGAACAATTGGAATCAGCTGGTCTGGCTCGACACCAAAAGTTGGTTTTGTCGAATCCCTGAATTCACCTCCCTCAGCAATGAAGGTCAGATCGGCAAATGGCGCATCGTCGACGATAACCGGCCAGCGAACCAATCGTCCGCTGCCAGCCGGCACAGAAACGTTTTGTTGAGCCGATTCTTGTAAACTGACTCCCGCTGCTTCAAGGCTAACGCTTACAGCCAGTGCGTCCTCCGTATTATTTTGAACGACCGCTCCTATTTGAACCAAGTCTCCTACGGTAAAGAACCGAGGCGTAACCGGTCGCACTAAAAGTGGCAAAGTGCTAATGACATCAAGGTCGGATTGGCCGACCAATGTTTCATTTGATGCAGCATAGTCACTGACGCCCTTGCTGCTCAAACGCCATGTCGTCACATTGTCTGGTAATGGTATTTCAACTGTTGCCTTTCCTGAAGCATCCGTCTCAACCTTCGCCTGCCAAAAAGCAGTGTCTCGAAAATCAGATCGAACGTCCTCTCCTTCCGAATCTAGCGCACGTTCAGCCTCGGCCGCTTCTAAACCTCCCCCACCGCCACCGAGGCCTAATTGTTCAACCGGTATTTCAATTTCCAATCCTTCTCCTGAAATGATCAGGCCGGCACCGGTCTGGCTGCGGATTGGCTGCTGAAAGTAGAAGCCATCGATGATATGCGGCGCGTTATCTTGTTTCAATGTGAGAACTGCGAGATCAACCAGGGACAATGCTAAACTTGTTTTAACGGGATTGCCCTGATAATCAGTAACGAGAATATCGTAAACCGCGGTTTCCCCTGGTTGATACAGATCTCGTTGCGGCATTACCAAGACGTCAAGTTCTAATTGTTCGGGCGATACAACCAACTCAACCATACCAATGCGTACATCGGCAAACGGATTAGATTCATCTACACCTTTCACAGCGTGAAGCGAGAGATAAACATTTGGCGCCAGATCAGGAGTGATCGGTATTTCTAGAATATCGCTATTGGTTTGAAGAGTGACGATTCGTTGTTCGATCAAATCGCCTCTTTCGATGGTCAACCAGGCATTGACCGGTCCTTCAAAAGGAGATTGCACTAATACCCGGGCAACATCACCGGGACCATATTCTTGCTGGTCGGCCACCAAATCCATCCGTTTTTCTTTTGGATCGGTTCGCCAACCGACGTAGCTACTATCCGTGACCCACATGACGCTGCTGCTGATCTGGCTACGTCCTCCATCATCAGCAACAGTTGCAACGGCAAGATAATTGCCACCTGCTGTGGGCGTGAAGGTTGCCTCCGCTTTGCCTATTTGATCCGTTGTCACCTGAGTGATTTCTACAAGCTCATCAATCGCTTCCCATCGGGTGAATCTTCCCGGAGATGATTCGCTATCCATCGGTTTCCAGACGCGTTCATAGAAAGCAACCTCTACGTCACGACCGGGTTGGATTATGCCGTCCCAATCAACCGTAATGATATCGACGCTCAATTCAGTCCCTGCCAGGCCAACATTTTCGGCCGGGACAATGCCAGCATAAATCTCACCATCGTGGAAGATTGTGCTGGTGCGAGCGGAGATCGGAAATTCAGTTATGTCAAATACACTGGCCTCGACCACGACTTCCTTGCTGCCAGGTCCGACTTCATCAAGAAGATCGGCCGGCAATTCTATCACCAACAGGCCTTCAGAGTCGGTACGGCCCTCACCGCTAGTAACATATTGGCCAAAAACGCCACCCAGTCCAAAGTCAAAGGCATCGCCGGGTTCGTAAAAGAAATTGCCATCATCAGCAAAACTGTAATAGGGACCATCCCATGGCAAACGGTAATCCATCTCGGACACGGTCCAATTTACCAACAAATCGGCTGCGGACCCGCCAAAAAAGTATTCTGCGTCAATAAACACTTCGACAGGTTCGCCACGGAGCGTTTCCTCAAGGCTAGGCGTCACCGTCACCTGAAATTCCGGCTTGCGGTATTCGGAAACCGTGAAAGTCCGGTCAGACTCAACCTCTCTTCCTTCGAAGTAAAGTCGATATGTTCCTAGCTGAGCATCTTCGGGAATGGTGTATTCTCCAGAGAATTCGCCGTTACCGTCCAATTCGGCTACGAATTCATACTCAACAGGTTCGTAATCCGTGAGGAATTCCAGGTTCACCGTCACTTCGTCAACCGAAGGGAACAAGTATCGGCCGTAATTTGTGTTCCTGACTATACCTCGGTAATGTACGGTATCGCCTGGGCGGTAAATGGGCCGGTCAGTATGAAGATACACATACTGAGGCGATTCAGCATTCCAGGCCGTGTTCAGACCGAAACTCCAGGGACTAATGCCATTACTCCAGTTGCTACTTGTTACCCCAAAACCGGCTTCTCCCAATGAATTGCTGACTACGAGAACACCGGGTAGATAGTCTTCTGGTGGTTGATAAGCAAAGTTTGCCAGGCCACCACCGTCAGTTATCGCCTTCCCGATTTGTTTTCCGTTAACATTAAACAGCGTCACATCCAATCCGGCCGCTGGTGTACCATCAATCAACCTTGTGGCCCAGATATACACCTGGCCAAACATTTCCTTTACGACCAGGTTTGTGTCGGCAACGATGATCATATTACGTTGGTTTTGCCAGTAACCATGTTCCTCGTCTATTTCCGGCCCGCTTACCTCCAGAAAATAAACGCCCGGCGACAAGGTGTCCCCGTCAGCCAGTTGCAGGTTCATGATTTCAGTTAAGTCTTGGGACTTCTCCACCGGTATCGACCATGTGCTCAGAGGTTCGCCAGTCGGAAAATAATCATAAATACGAGATTCTACTAAAACATCGATTGGTAGATCAGTGTTGTATAGTGCGGCGTCTATCCTTGTGACGTTTCGGTGGATGATATCAACCGCAGTTGACTGGCTCGTGCTGAGTTGGCTGATCTGATCGGGCAAATTCATTGAAACCAAGGGATCGTAGCCCGGGGTCGCAAAGCTCCAGCTGTACGATTCCTCGATTGTATTCCCAAATGGATCTGCGGCACTGCCGGGGATGGTTACCGCATACTCCGTATTTCTTTCAAGGTCAAAGCTGATGTACAGTGAATTATTGTATTCGTTGAAATAATATGTGGGATCATCGGGCGTTGGATCGATACTTATCCCATCCTTTATTGTTTCCACATCCATTGGCGAAGCGAAGACAACGGTAACACCTCGTTGGAAGCGATCCGCGATCTCACCATTAGCCGGCATGGTTTCGAGAATTGCCGGATATGGGACAGTATCAAAGAGAACAGTTGTCGCTCTATCTAGATTCGCTCGGCCGTTTGCCGCTCGAGCCGAGTTCGTTATCGACAATTCATAAGCTGTCTCAAGGTCAAGATTGGGCGCCGGTACAGCGGTTAAAATGCTGTCGTTTTCGCTCCAATTGAACGCAACCGGTGACGTGGGTTGGAGGTTAAAAGCTGCCTCCGTAGAGCTTCTATCCATTGGCATATTGAACGTCACTGTCATGGCTTCACTTGGGTCAATGCCGATTGCCCGATTCTCCGGTACGGTACTGACGACGCTTGGGCTCTCTGTCGTAAAATTCCAGGTAAAATCTTGAGCCAGCGTTCCCCCGGTGACATCTTCCAGGCCAGCCAGCACGGTTGCCTGATACCTTGTGGCTCCCGCAAATGAATCTTCGGGAGTAAAACGATAGATGCTGGTGGATACCCACTCCCCTTGACCCGAAACGGACGGTTCAAAGGCCAAGGGTTGGGGTAAATCAGCTTGTTGGCCGGTACTAACAAGAGGTACAACCGGCCGGTTAAACATCACGGTGATAGCCGCATCAGTTTGAACCTCTTCTGTATTCTGTTCTGGGATAACCTGACTCACCTCGAGATAACCAACAGTTAATACCTGCAAATTCACCGGCTCGAGCAAAGCTTTACCAGAGAGACCTCGTGCTGATTCCGCGATGCCCAAATCATATAAGGTGTCGCGTCGCAGCGGTTCCTTGGGCGTAAAAATGAGAGTGTCCGGTTGCATCCAGGTCAAATCTCCGTCGACACCCGCGGTCTTGCCAGCTTCACTGACGCTCAGAGCTTTCTCGACGGTTTCTTCATCCATCGGCTGATCGAAACGAACGATAATCGCGCCATCCAGCGGAAGTTCTTCGCCGCTTTTTGGTTCGCTGGTAACCACCGTGGGCGCCCAATCATAAAGCACCTCAGATTCGGGTCCAGTCTCGCTTTCAGGCGACGACCCTGTTGAGTCAGTTGACACCACCGTTGGAGAATCAGTAACAGTCTTTGTTGCTTCGGGCGACGGCGTAGAATCGGATTCCTCCCGCCGGCAAGCTGTCAGGATTACCGACAACAATAGTAGGAAGGTGATAATTAGAAACGCTCGTTGTTTGGTCATTTTTCGTATTATCTCTCGATATAATTTACCGGATCGGAAATTCATTGTGTGTTTGAAATATGCATCTTCCACCACTATATATCAACGCTCATCAGTTGCACAAGGTTCCCAAGGGCGGAAATATTATGGTCATCGATGAATTGTAGCCTGATCGTTTCTTTGGCGACTCATTTTCCGTCGGCTATAATGGGTCATTGTGGCTGAGTTGTACCTTTTAAACGAAATAGATAGCCAGTGGATGTACCTCGCGCTGGCCGAAGCACAAAGGGCTGCCGCTATGGGCGAAGTGCCAGTGGGGTCCATTGCTGTGTTGGAAAACCAGGTGATAGGCCGGGGATTTAACGCCAAGGAAACTTCCCAAGATCCCACGGCTCATGCGGAGATAGTGGCTTTAAAACAAGCCGCCCAATATCTAGGAAATTGGCGTCTTATCGGCGTTACCCTTTACAGCACACTCGAACCTTGCCCAATGTGCGCCGGGGCCATGATTCAAGCCAGGCTTCAGCGATTGGTATATGGTGCACCTGACGTGAGGTTTGGTGCCGCTGGATCTGTCGTCGACATCCTTTCGAAGCCATACTTTAACCATTCGATTGATGTATCGGCCGGTATTTTAGAGGACGAAGCGGCGGAACTGCTACAGGAATTCTTTCGCAGCCTAAGAGAGAGGGAACTGTAGGTAGCATATTTTCACCGACTAACGACGTAGCCGATCGTAGTTTTACTTCCTATTGTTGTTATTGGAGAGGTGCCGGAGTGGTTGATCGGGGCGCTCTCGAAAAGCGTTGTGGCCTTGCGGTCACCGTGGGTTCGAATCCCACCCTCTCCGCCTTTGAGGACACTCATCTTTG
>JAHEJP010000278.1 GCA_024638855.1 Chloroflexota bacterium | reverse complement strand
ACTAAACCGGTAGCCAACAGAGCGATCAGTGGGCTACCATGGACCTGAAATAAGGTGCTCAGCCCGCCGACAACCAGAGCATAAAGCAAAATGATGCCCGCCGTCAACCCACCATATACCAGGGTGCGGTTGATGACCAGATCGATGTCGTACAGCCGGTAGCGCAAGATGGCGATGCTGGCCGCCACGGCGATGCCCAGAATGGAAAGGCTGGTGAGGGCGATGCTGAGATCCAGGACCAACTGGCTGTCGGGATAAGCGAACCAAAGGACGGCCGTGAAGATGAGCAGCACCAACATGAGGCCCAGGGCATAGATGAGCCACTTCATCTGTTCGCGCTCGATCCCTCGCGAACGGCGAAAACGGATGATAAAGCTGATGATAGAGCCCACGAAGCCGATGACGAGCATGACGTTGGCGATTTGAATCATGACGTCCAAGGCGCTAACCAAGGCCGGCACCCCGTACGGATTTTCCGCCAGGTCCCAGCTCTCCACCGGACCTGGGTGCAGCATGACCGCCAGGACGGTCATGCCTAGGCCCAGCCCGGCCGTCCAGGAAATGATTCGCCAGCGTGGTGATAGCAGGCAGCCGTCGGGAAAGAGCAGGAAGACGAAGATGGTCGATAAAAAGATGGCCGGCATCCAGGTCCAATTATTTAGCCATGCGGCCAGATCCAACCCGGCGAATTCTTCGCTGCCCCCCAGAGTGACCATGTAATCGCGGTAAACGATGGAAAGATTATTCAGAACATATAACAAACCCACTGAAAGGAAAATCCAGCCGATGGGATTTTTTGGCTGTTTGGATATGACCAGGGCGCCGATGATGGCATATACAATGGTGACCAATGGCGTGATGGATACATGGGAAAGGAAAGAACTGCCATCACCGGTGACGAGAAGATAACGGATACCCAGGCCAAAGCCAATGACCACGCTGATGATGGCCGCTATGGCCAGAACCCAGGCCACTTTTCCCGGCCTATTGTCTTTAAGCATAAAAATCCCTGTTCGGCCTGTTCATAATCGTCATTATATATCCAGAGTGAACAAGTTCACTAATAGTGATTCACGATCTATCTAAGCCAAAACTTTGAATCGTGAATCACTCAACCGCTTGCGTGACTGGTTGGGCCAAGGCCGGGCTATTTTCGCGCAAGAATTGGCGGATCAGCCTGCCCGTTTCGGCAGGCTCGTCGAGAAAGGGTAAATGGCCGGTCTGCATCTCGTGCAGTGAAGCATTAGGAATCAGGTTGGCCGCCAGGCGGGCCACCTGCAGATCGCCAAAGGGATCCGTATCACCCCACAGGAATAACACCTCCGGCGTGACACGTCGCAACTGGCCGGCCGATAATTGAAAGTGGTCCCGGCCCCCGCCGATGGTGGTAACAGTGGAAATCAACGTCTTCCACGTATCCAGATAAGTCGGTAGATTGTAAAAACGATAAGCCGCTTCCGCTGCCTCTCTTGGCAAGCGGTCAATCGCCTCTTGGCTGCTACCCTGGGTGCTCAAAAACTCGAGCGCGTTTTCGCTCTCCTTGGGCTGCAGCATCGGTGCGATGAATCCATTGACCAGCGGGACACCCAGCAAGCGCATGAAGAATGGAGCGCTGGTATTCAGAATAAGCGCCGGACAGCCCATTTGGACCATTAACTGGACGCGTTCGGGATATTCAAGGGCGAACCAGGTACTCCATAAACCACCCATTGAATTACAGATGATAGGCGCCTGCGTCAAATCGAAAGCGTCCATCACTGTCGACACAGTGTTCACGGCCAGCTGCTGCAGATCGACCTGCCGGTGATCGATGCCGTCGCTCAAGCCGCCCCCCGGCCGGTTGATGGCGATGATGCGCCAGCCTTTGAGTTCAGCCATCAGTGCGGCAAGAGGCCAGGCATCTCCCGCTCCACCCGGCACCATCAACAGCGGCTTGCCTGAACCGACCTCGAGGACGCGCAAGCCTAAATTCGGCCCTCTCATTTCGATGAAACGAACCTTGTAGTCCAGATCATAATGTGCGAATAATTGCTCTTCCGCCTTCAGGGCGGCGATTGATTCTGGGGCCTCATGATCGATGCGAGTGATAGTTTGATTGTGTGTCATAATTATTGCCTTCCTTTTTCATACTGCGTATGAATACCTCTATTAAGAAATCCTTAGTTGCCAACTCCCTAGGTGTTGCCAACTCCCTAGGTGTTGCCAACGCTGAGGCCCAGGGTTGTAAAAAGCCGGTCGTTAAGTAACAGTTTCCCCATCCAAATGGCCCAGATCGGACCGACCGTCACCCAGGCCAGAAAACCAGCGGCCGCCAGCAGATTTTGTGGTCCGCCGACCAGGAAACCGATAGAACCCAGAATTTGTAACAGGCCAAAGATGATCACCAGCCAGGCTAGCGCCCCCGGTACGGTTTGCCCACCCCGGGCCAGTATCCCGTTGAGCAGCAGAAAAAGCCCAATGATCCCGGTCATGATCATGATGGCGGCTAGCGTCTGCTCATAGCGTACCAGGCCCAAGATCAGCAAACTTTGCAGGAAAGCGAAAAAAAGTAATGCGCTTATACCGGCCACGGCCGCTGCCAGGCTCACGGGCCAGTTAACAACCCTATTTATTAGGTAAAGAACCACCGCCAATGGCACGAAAGACAGCGCCCAGATCACGCTCACACTATCGTTAATTCTTCCCCACAGGCCGCCGGCGGCGAAGAAAATTATCAAGGTCACGATGCTCAGGATCATCATTGCGGCGTTCACGTAGGCTGACCAACCGGCAAAACGGATAAAGGATTCGTTCATAAACAAACTACTCTGTAATTAGCGCAGGATGATGTTATCCTGCAGCCAGGCCATCGGCCTGGATAAGTATCACAGTAAGACCGCCTGTAACTATTCTTCAGACTTCATTACTTACGCTTCTTACTATAACCAACGATAATCCAACCTGTCATGAGCTAAGCGCCTCATTCCGCCCGGGAAATCTGCCCGATTCTTACCTGGGAAGATGTCCCGTACCAGGTTAAAAACCTCGTAGGCTTTGTTTACCGTTCCAAACTGAAAAGGTAATGGGTGTTTTGCTTTTTTGATTTGGTTGTTATATAAAATTTTATTTGCTACACGAACTTGAGTGATCAAGATTTTACTCTTAACCTATTTCTAGCCCCATTACCAAGCAGGGGTTAGAATACGCGCCATGAATAGACCAAAGCACGTGGCTCTGTGTGTGACCTGCATCGTCGACCAACTCATGCCAGAAGTGGGCGTCGCCACGGTAAAGGTGCTGCGCCGGGCCGGTTACCAGGTTGATTTCCCGGCCGAACAGACTTGCTGCGGCCAACCCTTCTATAACAGCGGCTTCCGCGGACAGGCTGCTTCCCTGGCCAAACGGACCATCGATATCTTCGAACCCTACGAGGCCGTCGTCCTGCCCAGCGGCTCCTGCACCGGCATGATTCGCGCCGAATACGTCCACTTGTTCGATGATTCGCCTGAATGGCAGGAAAAAGCCCAAAAAATGGCCGCTAAGACCTTCGAATTGAGCGAATTTCTGGTCCAACAAGCCGGCTGGGACCCCCAAGAGGCCAGAGGATTAGCAAAGCCAAACTCAACCAAATCGATCACCTACCACGACTCTTGCCACATGAACCGTATCCTTGGCCTGCAGGAGGAGCCCCGGCAGCTGTTGAACGCAGTTGGTTGTTCGCTATGCGAAATGGAGGAGTCCGAACGTTGTTGCGGTTTTGGCGGACTCTTCTCCTTACGTATGCCCGAAGTTTCCACGGCCATGACCGCCGAAAAGCTGCGCCAGGCCGCCCAGACGGAAGCTGACACTGTGGTCACTGCCGATCCCGGCTGCCTCATGCAGATGCGCCAGTTGACCGCTGACTCCAGTCAGGCTGGTGGCACCGGCCCAGATATCAAACACCTGGCCTCCATTTTAGAGGAGATGACCCGGTGACGTTTCCCCGATCGGCCACCATCGCCGAATTCCGTTCCCGGGCCTTCATCGCCATCGAGGATGTGCGCTTGCAGACCGCCCTGGAAGGGGCCACCGGCAACTTCCGCGCAGCTCACGACCGGGCCCTGGGCGCTTTGCCCCATTCAGACGAGTTACGCGACCACCTCAAAGAGATTCGTTCCTCCACTTTGGCCCAACTGGCCGATCACCTGGAGACTTTCGAAAGTAATGCCCAGGCGGCCGGCGCCCAGGTCCACTGGGCTCGCGATAGCCAGGAAGCCAACGATATCATCGTGGCCGTCGCCAAAGAACACGGCGTCAAAATGGTCACCAAGACCAAATCCATGGCCACCGAAGAGATCCATCTCAACCAGGCCCTACAGCAGGCCGACATCCAGCCGGTGGAAACCGATTTAGGCGAGTGGATCATCCAACTGGCCGAAGAGCCTCCCTACCACATCATCGCCCCGGCCATCCATAAGACTCGCGGCCAGGTGGCCGAATTGTTCACCCAGGTATCCGGCCGGGAGCAGTCAAGCAGCGACATCCCTCGCCTGACGGCCGAGGCCCGGCGAATGTTGCGCGAAAAATTCCTGGCCTCGGGTTTGGGCATCACCGGCGCTAATATCGGCGTAGCCGAGTCGGGCAGCATCGTCCTGGTCACCAATGAAGGCAACGCCGAAATGGTCACCTCTCTACCGCCTGTCCATGTGGTGGTCATGGGCATCGAGAAGATCGCCCCTACCTGGGATGATGCGGCCGCCTGGCTGGCTCTCCTGGCCCGCAGCGCCACCGGCCAACCCCTGTCCATCTACACCACAGCCATCACTGGCCCGGCCCGGCCCGGCGAATCAGACGGTCCCCAAGAGCTGCACATCGTCCTGGTCGACAACCAGCGCAGCACTTACCTGGGCACGACCTATGAGGAGGTCTTGCAATGTATACGCTGTGGTTCCTGCCTCAACATCTGCCCCGTTTACCGCGAAGCCGGTGGACACGCCTACGGCAGCCCTTACAGCGGACCCATCGGCGCCGTGATCAGCCCCCTGCTATTCGGCCTGGAACGATACGAGGCTTTGCCCCACGCCAGCTCCTTGTGCGGCGCTTGCCTGGATGTATGCCCGGTGCGCATCGACTTACCCCGGATGTTGCTCCAACTGCGGGCCGACGAGGTCGAAATAGGTATGGGACCTCGTGCCTTAAAACTGGGCGAAAGCGCGGCCGCCTATGTCCTGGGTCGACGCCGCTTGATGGGCCTTACTACCGCTGCTATGCGCCTCTTCCAACGGCCCCTTGTTCGAGAGGGCCAACTCCATCCACCAGCCCGGCTGAACCCCTTGGGCCGTCGCCAACCGCCGGCCCTGGCCAAAAAATCCTTTCACGATATTTGGCAAGAAGGCATTGAGGATTAAGGTCAGACCATGAGCGCCCGGGACGAGATACTAAACCGTTTAAGAGCCAAGAGCCGCCAGGTTGAGCCCCCCCAACCCTGGCGTTCACGTCGCGAATTCGATGATTTGGCCGGCCAATACGAAAAGGCGCTCAAAGCCGTCAAAGGCGAAGTGCGCCATGCTACCGGCCTGGATGATGCCCTGGACCAGCTCGACCATCTGCTGCACCAACTCGAGGTAGAGAAAGTCATCGTCGACGATCACCCACTGCTGGAAAAGGTAGATTTCACCGGCCGCTGGCCCGAGGTCCACTGGTTTATCGTGGGTAGGACAGCAGGTGATACTCGCCAATTCGCTGCCGCAGCCGACCTGGGTTTATCCGTCGCCGACGTCGCCCTGGCCGAGACCGGCAGCGTCGTCATGAGCAGCGGGCCCGGCCACAGCCGCCTGACCAGCCTTTTACCTCCCGTCCATGCTGTGTTGCTGCCCCATTCCGCGCTGACCCCCGATATCTTCACCTGGACGGCCGTCCGGGAAGGCGATTGGCCCTCCAGCCTGACCCTCGTCAGCGGGCCCAGCAAGACGGCCGACATCGAGCAGACCATGGCCGTCGGCGTCCACGGCCCCAAGCGCTTCATCGCCATTCTCTTTGATTCCTGATATGACCTATCTAGAAAAATTAGTAGCGGCCCAGGAGCTCAACAACTCCTGGTTATGCGTGGGCCTGGACCCCCAACCGGACAAACTGCCGGTCCAGGCACTGAAGTGGGATGAACCGCTGCTGCCCTTTAACCAGGCCATCATCGACGCCACGGCCGACCTGGTCTGTGCCTACAAGCCCAACCTGGGCTTCTACCTGCAGTGGGGCGCGGCCGGCATTATCGCCCTGGAACGGACAATCGCCTACATCCCCGACCACCTGCCCGTCATCGTCGATTGCAAAACCGGCGATATCGGCCATACACAGGCAGCCTGGGCGGCCGGGCTGTTTGACCTCTGGGGCGTGGATGCCATCACCGTCAATCCCTACGTGGGGGCCGAAGCGGTCTTGCCCATGATCGGCAACCGGCCGGATAAAGCCGTCTACCTGCTGGCCCGCACCTCCAACCCCAGCGCGGCCGATTTTCAGGGCGACCTGGCCGGCCGGACTGGCCTATCGGCCAACGTCCTTGAACAGAGCCAGGCCTGGCCCGTTCAAGGTCACCTGGGTTACGTTGTCGGCGCTACCTATCCCCAAGAGTTAGCCGTGGCCCGCCAGATGGCCCCGGATGCCAACTTCCTCATTCCCGGCGTGGGCGCTCAGGGTGGTGACCTGGTATCCGCAGTCCGCCATGGTCCCGATGCCGTTGCCGGCCCGGTGATCAATGCCAGCCGTTCCGTCCTCTACGCTTCGGCCAAAACCGACTTTGCCGGGGCGGCTCGCCAGGCAGCCCAAAATCTACGACAACAAATTAACCGGGTGCGTCAGGACTGAGCCCGGTCCTCTATATTACCTTACCCGGATTGATAGAGTCTACTTCTACCCCATCGATTCGCGCAGCAACTCCCGATGCAGGTGCCGTCGGACGGCGTCTAAACCTGACAGGGCATCAGCGCGAATGAAACTCTTGCCTGTGTGCTCGACGTTATCATCCTCGTCATCACCATCGCGAATAGTCACCCCACCCCGGCGCAGCCACTTCACCACATCGTCGACCTCCGGCAATTCGCCCTTGGCCCGTTGATAAAAATCCTGCATGAGCAGAATGAGCCCGGCCGTGACCG
>JAHEJP010000022.1 GCA_024638855.1 Chloroflexota bacterium | reverse complement strand
AGATCAACGGGCTTCAATTGCCGGCTGGTTAGGTCAAAGAGCCCCAAATTGGAATAGCCATTTTGAACATAGATACAGGCGACCTGGTCGGCCGATATAAAGGCATAACGGGATGCGCCAAAAACCCATTGAGGCCGACCAAATTCAGCTTCCATTTCAAGCAACAACTCATCCTGACCATTCTTCCAACGATAGAGATTCCACCAACCACTGCAATCAGATACAAAAAACAACTCATCATCGGGTGACCATTCTGGTTGGAAAATAGATTCAGATTTGCCACCCGCTACATGTTCGGGTTCACTGAGCGATCCATCCTCATTGAAAGCCGCCAGCCAAAGGTCCGTGCCATCCCAAGGCATATTGGGGTGGTTCCAGCTAAGCCAGGCAATTTGGGAACCGTCAGGGCTCAAGCGGGGCGAAGAGTAAAAATCTTCACCTGAAGCTAATATTAGACCGGCACCCCCTTCGTTTAGATCGACCGCAACTAAGGTGTTTATTGCTTCACCATCGCCGCTATGATCCTCGCGAATGCAGATCAGACGGTTACGGCCGTTATCAACGATAAAATCAGCATAACGCATGCCATTATCAAGCGTAAGAGGCTTAGGATCACCTTTACCTTCGATTGAGTATAGTCGCTGGTCACTGAAATTTACAAAATATACTTGGCCTTCCTTGACGACATAATGACCGCCACCATATTCGTGGACCCGGGTTCGGGCATTAAACGGCGGCGGATTCACGTCTTCCATTCTT
Source organism: Chloroflexota bacterium (assembly GCA_024638855.1). Lineage (GTDB taxonomy): Bacteria > Chloroflexota > Anaerolineae > Promineifilales > Promineifilaceae > UBA11865. The sequence goes on along the minus strand of JAHEJP010000022.1, from coordinate 24,705 downwards.
CCGTCAGCAGAACATCTGACAATGACATAACGCCCTCCTTCTTCCGGCCTCATCTCGGTCCAGTAGGTATCTTGACCATCTACGTTTAGGAACTTAATATCGATCGTCGACTTCGCGATCAGTTGGGCTGTGATTGGTGATTTCCATGTGCCAAATGGGGCGATTTTCTTTTCTTTCATGCCCTTATCTTAACACGGCGAACTAAGAGCAACCAATGGCGACAAAAAACCATCAGAAGGATGGCAATCGGTTGAACTTTGAACCAATCTAGAGTTTAATAATTAATCTTGGCCATTTACCAATTCAGTAGAAAAAGGTTTCCAAACATGTCTGTAAAGATTCCCCAATCACACTTCGACCTCATTGATGGCCCTGTACTGATCACTCTGACAACCCTCATGCCTGATGGCCAACCACATTCAACCATCGTTTGGTGTAACTCTGACGGCGAGAATGTGTTGGTCAATACAGCCCGCGGCCGCCAAAAGGATAAGAATATGTCAGCGGATCCGAAAGTTACCCTTTTGGCATTGGATCCGAATGATGATTTTCGTTATATTGAAATCCGTGGTGTTGTAGATGAAATCACCGAGGTAGGTGCGGCCGAGCATATAGCGGAGTTAGCCAGATTATATATGGACGCTCCAGCCTTTTATGGCCACGTAGCGCCTGCTGACCTTGCCGGAAAGGAAACGCGCGTGATCTACAAGATTAGACCAACCAAGGTCCGTACACTCGGTGGATAAACCGCTTCGGATAGATCATGCGCTTGTTCTAGAAGAACCTATGAACATAATCAGTCAGGAAAAAACAATTCAAGGTATTTTAGAAAATGCCAAAACCATCGCTGTCGTCGGCTTTTCACGCCGTCAAACTCGAGCAGGTTATTACGTACCGGCCTATATGCAGCAGCAAGGCTACCGGATCATACCGGTCAATCCATATCTGGATGAAGCTTTGGGTGAAAAAGCTTACCCTGATCTACTTTCTATCCCTGAACCGGCCGATCTGGTTCTTCTATTCCAGCGCAGTGAGAAGGTAGCCCCGTTTGTCGATCAGGCTATTGAAATTGGTGCTAAGTCAATTTGGATGCAACTTGGTATCTATAGTGAAAGCGCTGCAGCGGTGGCCCGGTCAGCGGGTCTAGAAGTTGTCATGAATGCCTGCATCATGGTCGAGCATCGCCGCAGGTAAAATCTTCACGATTATTCACATCCAAACCATCATCACAACCAATGGGCTAGCTCGAGAAGGTTAAAACGTCCAGCCGTGACTGATGGGCTACATGGTGGTACGAACAAGTCGTGATGCCCACCGTCCTGAGCATGACCTTGACTGACAGGTCGTTCGTAGACCCGGCTTCGTTCATAGACTTTGCTTAACTTCGGCTAAACAGTAAACTAATGTTTCGCTGTCTCGACCGAGGCAATGCGTTCGGTGAATGCGACTCCGCCATTATGAGTGTGCAGTGGCTTCAACTTGAAGAATGGGAGTCCTTACTCACTCAATGGCAAAGTTGTATACCTTTCAATGAAGCGCTTGATTTGCACGTTCACAGATTTGCAAATCAACACACCAACTCGGAGGAACTTCAAAATGAAACAGGGTAAAAGGATTAGTTTGTATTGGCTACTGTTATTCTTTCTTCTAGCGGCATTACCGGCGCTAGCTTGTAGCACATTGGCGGGCTCCGACGAAGACGAGGCTAGCGAGGTTGTGGTTGAGGCAACTCAAGAAGCCGAAGCCGAACCGGTGGAAGCGCCAACCCAAGAGCCTGAAGCGCCGCCAACCGAGGCGCTGGAATCACCGCCAACCGACGAGCCGACGGCGGTTCCAGCCGAAGATACAAGTGAAGCCGAAAATCTTGAGGGAGATTCACTAGCCGATATTTTTGGCGCCCAACGATCTGGCTTGGAAGTTGACGCGCTGCGCATACACATGATTTCCGAGGATTCAACCACCAACGAAACCAGCGAAACGATTCTCGAATTCGTCAAACCTGACCGCTTTCATATGGCCAGCCAGGGATTCGAACTAATTGTCATTGGCGAAACAACCTATATCAAAGACGAGTCAGGAGTTTGGATCGAGTCGCCAATAGCAATGGGAGATATGTTTGGGGAAACTATCAATGCTTTCACCGATGAAGAATCGGTGAGCCAAATGATTGAGGATCTACAGGTATCTATCACGGATCTGCAATATCTGGGCGAAGAAACGGTCAATGACAACAAGACAAAAGTCTACGAATATTCAGCCGACGATCCATTCGGCGGCTCGACCGTGTATACAACCGTATGGATCGGCGTCGATGATGGTCTCTTGTATCGCCAAGTGATGGCGGGCGAAACCCTGGACACGCAAGGCACGCTTACCTTTGAATATGAGTATGGCGAGGATGTGTCGATTGAAGCACCTATCCCATAGGCACAAAGGGGTATTTTTCGATAGCGGTCATCTGTTGCCCAGCGACGTTGATAATCGTACAATGGATGTTAAATAGGATAATGCCGATGGGCCGTTCGGGAGAGTGTCCCAGTTCTTGGTAGAGGGAGTCGTAGCCGGGAATCAGGATCGCCGAAGGTGCAAGCAGTACTAATCAAGTGGTTAGTGCGAGCGAATCTCTCAGGCAAATGGACCGAATGGCCGGGCACCTCTGGAAAGCCTATAATGATCAAATAATGGGCACCGACGGGGCAAGCCGGTTGATACGATCGATAATCGGTGAAACTTTCAGGTACAATGACAGAGGACGACAACAACTAGGTTGAGGTCGTCCTCTTTTGTTTGCCCTAAACAAGGGGGCAACAGACCGGCCAAACACCAATAAAATTGAAGCGATTTGGTTTGCAGACTCAAAATGTAGGAGGTTGTTATGAGTAACATTCCCGCTGATCTTTTATACACAAAAGACGATGAATGGGTTCGTGTAAATGGTGATGAGGGCGTTGTCGGATTGACAGATTATGCCCAAGATGCCTTATCAGACATCGTCTACGTAGAGTTACCTGAGGAGGGGGACAGTTTCGGCATCGGGGAAACCTTTGGGGTCGTGGAATCAGTCAAGGCAGCGGCCGATTTGTACATGCCCGTATCTGGCGAGGTGTCAGCTGTCAACGAAGACCTTCCAGACATGCCGGAGGTTATGAACTCTGATCCCTACGGTGAGGGATGGATGGTCAAAATCACCATTGGTGATGCGACCGAACTGGAAAACTTAATGGACCCGGCCGCTTATAGCGCTTATTGTGACGAGCGCGGTTAGAATTGCCGGCTTCATTTAACCTCAATCAGACAAAAGGAAATATCATGAGCGAATCTTCCACTTTGGAAAAAGTGAAACTGTTGCACCCGATTGATCATTATGTGAACCGACATCTAGGTCCTTCGGATGAAGATGTACAACATATGCTAGAAACCCTAGCCATCTCCTCCCTGGATCAACTCATCGACAAGGCTGTCCCTGAAGTTATCCGGATGGAGGGTAAACTTGATCTCCCCTCCCCGTGCAGCGAATCGGCCGCCATCGGTGAATTGCGAGAGTTGGCGGGTAAAAACCTGGTCTTCCGTTCCTTCATTGGCATGGGCTATTCAGATTGCCTGACGCCAACGGTCATTCAACGTAATATCATGGAGAACCCTGGCTGGTATACTCAGTACACTCCTTATCAAGCCGAAATTGCCCAGGGGCGTCTAGAGGCCTTGCTGAACTTCCAGACAATGATCGGCGATTTGACAGGCCTGGAAATTGCCAATGCCTCCATGCTTGACGAGGGTACGGCTGCGGCGGAAGCCATGACTATGTGCCAACGATTAATGCCCCGTAAGTCCACAGCGAATACCTTTTTCGTCTCCGAACGCTGCCACCCACAGGTCATCGAGGTCGTGCAGACCCGGGCTAGACCTCTAGGCATCGAGGTAGTCGTCGGCGATCACGAATCGTATATAGTCGGCGATGAGACTTTTGGTGTTTTGGTCCAATACCCGGCGACCGATGGCGCGATCTTTGATTATGAATCATTCTTCGATCAAGCCCATGAAGCAGGCGCCCTGACCGTTGTCTCGGCCGATTTACTGGCCTTGGTCTTGCTGAAACCACCAGGTGAATTTGGCGCCGACGTCGCCATCGGCAACAGCCAGCGCTTTGGCGTACCTATGGGTTACGGTGGACCTCATGCCGCATACATGGCTACCAAGGAAAGCTTTCAAAGGCAACTACCAGGACGGTTGATAGGCGTTTCCGTCGATGTCACCGGAGCGCCGGCATTGCGCCTGGCATTACAGACCCGGGAACAACATATTCGGCGTGAAAGAGCTACCAGCAATATCTGTACCGCACAGGTCTTATTGGCAGTGATGGCCTCCATGTACGCCGTTTACCATGGCCCTGACGGTCTAAAGGAAATCGCTAAGCGAGTACGACTGTTGACGGGTGTTCTAGCTTCCGCATTGAGACAAATGGGTTACGAGCTAGGCGACGCGCCAATTTTTGACACTATCATCGTAAATCGAGGTCCTAGAAACCAAGAACAGATTCGAACGAATGCTTTGAACAGGCAGATCAACCTGCGATATTTTGAGGACGGTCGGGTAACCATAGCCTTAGATGAAGTGACCACAACCGGCGATCTTCTTAACCTCCTCTCCGTCTTCGGCGCCAAGGAAGGGCAATTTGACCTCCGGCAATTGGCCGGCGATGTGGCCCTGGTGTACCCCGATCAATACCAGCGAAAGTCCGCCTATCTCACCCATCCAGTCTTCAATAGCTACCATTCCGAAACGGAAATGTTACGCTATATTTACCGCTTGCAAGGCCGGGATTTATCATTGACCTTTTCCATGATCCCTCTAGGTTCTTGCACAATGAAGCTCAATGCAACAACGGAGATGTATCCGGTCACCTGGCCCGAAATCGCCCATATTCATCCCTTTACTCCAACCGAGCAAACCAAGGGATACCAGCAACTATTTAAACAACTGGAACGCTGGCTGGCCGAAATCACCGGATTTGAGGCGACATCGCTTCAACCCAATGCAGGATCCCAAGGAGAATATACTGGCCTTCTTGTAATCCGCGCCTATCATCACAGCCGCGGCGATACCCACCGGAATATCTGTCTTATCCCCGGTTCAGCCCATGGCACGAATCCGGCTAGCGCTGTATTGGCAGGTATGACTGTAGTGGTGGTTCGGACAGATGCCGATGGCAACATTGATGTTGACGACTTGCGAAAAAAAGCGATCCAGCATGAAGATAAACTCGCCGCCCTGATGGTGACCTACCCATCGACTCACGGGGTCTTCGAGGAGTCTATCGTCGAGATATGCCAAATCGTTCACGACAGTGGCGGACAAGTATACCTGGATGGCGCTAATATGAACGCCCTGGTCGGCATAGCCCAACCCGGCAAATTCGGGGCAGATGTCTGTCATCTTAATCTACACAAAACCTTCTGCATTCCCCATGGTGGTGGCGGACCTGGTATGGGTCCAATCTGCGTAGCCGGACACCTGGCGCCATTCTTGCCAGGACACTCGGTTGTTCCAGGTGTAGGTGGGAATCGCGGTATTGGAGCGGTATCTTCCGCCCCCTGGGGTAGCCCTAGTGTTTTGCCCATCTCTTACGCCTATATTGCTATGATGGGCGAAGCTGGCCTGACCAAAGCGACCCAGGTGGCCATCCTAAATGCCAACTACGTTGCTGCTCGACTGGACCCCTATTACCCGGTGCTCTATAAAGGAGCACATGGCCTGGTTGCCCACGAATGCATCATCGATTTGAGACAACTTAAAGATACCTCAGGAATTCAGGCAGAGGATGTAGCCAAACGACTGATGGATTATGGCTTTCATGCACCCACCATGTCTTTCCCCGTTCCCGGTACACTGATGATTGAACCAACCGAGAGCGAATCGTTGGAAGAGCTAGACCGTTTCTGCAATGCCTTGATCTCCATTCGCCAGGAAATTGTCGAAATAGAAGAGGGGCGAAGCGATCCACAAAACAATCCTGTCGTTGGTTCGCCGCATACAGCAAACATGATCGCCGACGATAATTGGGACCGGCCGTATTCCCGCAGGCAGGCTGTCTTTCCAGCGTCTTGGGTGGAAACGAACAAATTCTGGCCGGCTGTTGCCAGGATTGACAACGTTTATGGTGACCGGAATCTATTCTGCGTGTGTGTTCCGGTTGAGGAGTACGAAGAATCGGGCTAATATGAATCCGTGCACAAAACGGTATTCGTCATATTGACAGCCAGATGCCGGGCGGCGTTCATTCGTTGTCCGGCTTTTTTCTTTGTTCATCGAAAAGAGGAGCGGTTATCGCTACAATTCGCGCTGAGCATAAAATCGCCAGACAATGAAGGTGGTCAACACCGGCAAGGTAATCCCCAGGCATCTAGCAAGCGAGCCCGACCACGCTAGCCTGGAAGCGATCACCATGACAATGGCAAAAGCCAACAGGCCGTAAGCCAGGCCCGTAATAAAAGTCCGGCCGGTCGAGGGTAAGAAACGAGCCAAGATAGAGTCCCTGCGGACGGTTGCAGCAGGTTGCATAGCACCCTCACCCGCTACTTGCTCATTCTCTAATATAAGCCGCTGCATCTCCTCCCCTTGTGGTGGTTCGTACCCACAATTAGGGCAGACGGCCGATTCCCCCCACTCGTCGAATTCGCTGCTCTGCCCACACTCGGGACAAACAAATTTACTCATAATAGAAGCGATAGAACCTGCGAATCAAATTAAGCGACTGGACTATAGTTCCAAGCGTTTGGCCATACTTACTCGTTCTTCAAAAGAATATCCCAGTCGTTGGTAAAAGGCTATGACACCTTGGTTATGGGTGCGAACTTGCAGATTCAGCTTCGGACATCCCATACTCGCCAGACCCTGTTCAGCTTCAGTCATGAGAGCCCTGCCTATCCCCCGCCGGCGAAAAGCTAGTTTAACGGCTACATAATAAATCCAACCACGATGGCCATCATATCCAGCCATCGCTGTACCAACGAGCTCACCATCCAAGATTGCTACCAGAAACAGGTTTCGTTGGATTGCCAATTTTCGATGAATATCGTCGGATGGTCGATTCCAAGGCGGTGAATCAGGAAACGCTTTCTGCCAAAGATCTATAACAGCGGCCTCGTCGCCTTCTTCGTAAGGGCGAATCTCAAATTCAGACATTATTTCAGGCTGTGTTTTGTTCATAGATTACAGTTTTTAGTGTTTTGCCTTCGAAGATTGCTGAGCTTCTAGTAGACACCATTCTAAATTCGTTTCGGCGACAGGGAGAGCATCAATCCCGGCGCCTTCCAACACAACTCCAACCGGCGTCGGCTCGGCAAGGCTCAGGCAAATATTGGTGAATTCAACTTGCAGGCCTGATTGCTCGAACGCGGCCGAGGCCAAATCTCTGACAAGCATTGTTTCCAAGTTGGCCTGCCTGAGCAATTCGCGATTCTGATTGTCATCCACAGGATAAAAGTGAGTGATACTCATAAATCTTCCAGCCAGTACCCGCCGGAGTTCGTGCAATAGTTCGCTTGGCCCTTTTATATTGGGCAAGCCCAGATTGCTTGTCATGATCTCCAACGAGGCGTCTTTAAAAGGCATCTTGGTAGCGTCGAATGCCAGCAGTGAAACCCTATCAGAGATGCCGAGGTATTCAAACCATCGCCGGTTTCGCCTCATGACTTTAGGACTGAAATCAGTGGCCACAATGGGAAAGTCATGATTTTGGGCCAACTTCTCAACCAGGTATCCCCGGCCAGACGCTAAATCGATAAGCGGTTTGTCGTTGGAAGCCAGACGATCCATAAGATACTTAGTCTGGCTTTGCCAGCAGGATAGGTATGCGTCCGTATAGATTCCTGAGTTGGCGACTGATTGGCTTTCTTCAGCTAATTCGAATTCTTCTCTTTCTTCGTGGACCATAGCACGAAAGAATTGATCGGCCGGCGACAGCGTCTCCAATGGAACACCCATCAGCCTTTTTTCGATCTCGGGATTTTGCTGTAAGTGTTGGACTAAGTGGCTGTCCACCTCCTGCCATAGATCCTCACGACCCGAATCTGGTAAAAGGAAATAGCCGATGCCGTCCTGAACTGGATATGAGGTATGGCAAACCTGACAGCGAGCTTCACCTTTCTCTATATGGTTTAGCGATCTTTGTTCTATTTGCCAATCTAGCTCGCCATAGCACTTGGGACAAATCAGTAAGTCAACGAGAAAATCATGCATGATCGTTAGCTCCTAGCCAGTAGTTGATCGACGGCGTTTGATAGCTGGGCCAGATTGCGTACTTGGAACACCTCATCACATATGGGCTCATAGTCAAACATATCACTGTCGCCTGTTCCCCACTGTTGGCGATGTTCGGGATTAAACCAGATCAGTCGTTTCGCCCTTTTTTGCATTCTCTTCATCAGGTCAATTCGAGGCGAGTTGTAATTGTTGCGACCATCGCCTAGGATGATGACCGAACTCCGGCTATTAACAGCCTCAGACCAGTTCGTGAAAAAAGTTGCCAGGCTGTTGCCCAGGTCTGTAGCATAGTAACCGGGAGGAATATCATATAGCACTTCAGCTATGGCGTCAGCCGCCCGGTTGCCGGAAAAGGTCACACTGATCTCCTCCATATCGGCATTGAAGGCGAAACTCCTGGCCTTGGCCACCTGATCTTGTAGCTCATAAATCATACGCAACATAAATTCGGCCACTGGCCGCATGGAGGTTGATACATCACAAATCAAAACTAAGTTGGGTTTCAATTTTCTTTTTTTGTATTTCAAATCAAATGGTACGCCACCATAACGCTGGTTTGCCCGAATGGTGGTTTTGGGATCAAATTTCCCCGACTTACCCTTTTTGCGACGCAAAGCTGCGCGGCTCCGCAGTTGAGCAACCAGGCGCTGGACCTCTTTTCGCAGCAATTCAGCCTCTGCCTCAGTCAATGAATGGAAGGATTTGTGCATTAAATCGGAGCCGTGAATGTCGCCCGGCCGCTCTGCACGATCACGGGCGATCTGTAAACCGACCTGCTGGGCTACTTGTTCAGCCAATGCCTCGCGATTAGCCTCGACTACACCTAGCAACTTTCCTATGGCATCCTGGCTCATTCCCATTTCCTGCAAACGCTCGACGAGTTCCTGCATTTGCTCTTCCAGATGCTGGTAACCCATCTGGCGTAACATGCGCCTGCTAACCCACCTAGCCTCACCTGGCGTATTTGCCCATCGCGCCCCCGACCGTCGGGCCAATTCATCTAATTCTTCTTTAGTTGGTCCTTGCCCACTGGTTAACCAATCCAGCAATTGTTGTAGACGGCCACTCATCGCCGATAGCGCTGCCTTCAACATTTGCTGGTCTTGTGGACTCATATCTTCCATCGCATTCTGCAATGGCGGTCCATCGCTCCCAAAATAAAGGCTAAATAGCTCATTGAATAGGGCAAAATCATCAGCTTCTTTAACCAGTGTGGCGCGCAGCGATTGGCGAAACATCTCCTTATCGCCAACACCCATGATGACGATGGCATTCATGGCATCCATCGACTCGGCTAAGGAAACACGCACACCGGATGCTCTTAATCCACGAATGAATTCGATGATCCTATCTTCCAAGTCGCCCTCCTCGTCCGCGATGGCCACCGCTGTTTCCCAGGAGGCGTCGCGCCCGCTGCACATCGGCTTCGTATTTGAGTAAAACAGTCAAGGTGTTGCGCATCGTTTTTTCGTCAATGGATTCAGAATTGAGCGTTAAAAGAGCTCGAGCCCAATCCAATGTTTCGCTCACACTCGGTACCTTCCGCAGATCCATGTGGCGCAGCTGTTGGACAACCTCGACAGCTTGCTGGGCCAACTGGGGATTTAGATCTGGCACTTTTAAGCGAACGATATCAAGTTCGGCCTGCAAAGTAGGATAATCGATGAATAGGTACAAGCAGCGACGCTTCAGCGCTTCACTCAAGTCGCGGGTATTATTACTGGTAAGCAGAACCATCGGCTGGTGAATGGCCGATATCGTCCCTATCTCTGGGACGCTTACCTGGAAATCGCTCAAGACCTCCAGTAAAAAGGCTTCAAATTCCACGTCGGCGCGATCGATCTCGTCGATCAATAGTAGTACCGGTTCTTCTGACATGAGAGCCATCAAAAGTGGTCGGGGCAAAAGAAATTTATCTGAAAAGAATACGTCTTCTTCCTGGGCGAGACGCTCGGCCGCATCGGTCAAGGTTTCAGCCTCACTCAGAACAGTTCGCAGAGTGTCGCGCAGAAGTTGTGTATACAACATCTGTTTGGCATACTCCCATTCATAAAGGGCTTTACTCTCATCTAACCCTTCATAACATTGAAGACGAATCAACGGTCGGCCAGTGGCTGCAGCCCAGGCCTTGGCCAATTCCGTTTTGCCCACGCCTGCAGGGCCTTCGGTGAGAATCGGTTTACTCAAGTTCTGAGCGAGATAGACGACAGTTGCTATTTCTTCAGAGGCAATGTACTGCTGAGTACCGAGACCGTCGTGGACTTCGTCGATATTCCTAAACATTTTTTCTCCATTGGCTCGCGGATCTGTCAGCCTAATATCCCCTTCGACAAATCAAGTAGGAACCGCCTAAGGCCTGTAAGATCACTAGATCAACAGCTTCGGCTTTCTCGGGATAGAGGTTGAAAGTAGGCTGATTGTAATTTGTATTGCGGCTAAGGTAAAGATCGTATGATCATAAGCTCATTTAGAATTTATGCTGCAGGCTAAATAGGTCAAGCTGGATTCATTCTTGAAGCCCAGGCTTTGATATAGCCGGCTGGCGACCTTGTTTTGCTGCCAGAAGCCGATCTTAACCGTGGATGCGCCCTGTTCAGCCAAGAGTTGGATGGCTGAAAGGAGAAGCTCTCTACCTAATCCGCGGCCCTGATAACCAGTTAAGATACCAACCGGCTCAATTTCGGCCTGCCCAACTTTCGGCCAGTGCAACCACAAAAAACCAATGGGCTGTTTTTCTCTGAGTAAGAATATGATATCGGCCGGATCGACCAGGTCAGCTGCTACAGAGTGATCGTCGTGGTATGGCTGATACCATGGATGCTCGCCAAATATCTGATCGTAAAGTTGTCTAAAGCGACTTATAGCGATAGTCCTTGGATAGGTATGAAAACGATAGCCAACAGGGAGGTCAGGATCAGGACAATTTCTTAGATTTTCCAAGATGAACGAATATTCCACGTGCTCTATGAAAAAATCATGGTGCTTGAAAAAGAGGGCGGCCGGGTTATCCATAGTCGATACAGGATAGGATATTTGGCGAAAATCACTGTTCCGTAGATCTGCTAACAGATAGGCTAACAATTGGCTGCCCAACCCGCGACGACGCCAGTTCGGATCGATACCACCACGCAATTCTCCAATCTCATTTAGACCAGGAACCGGAACGACCGAAGCATATCCAACCCCAACATCCCCGGACGTCATCAACCATATCCTACCGCCAGACTTCAGAACAGTGACCAACCGCTGCCGGATACGATTAGTCGAAACCGTATCATCAGGAAAAATAGCTCTGTGTAAGGTGACCAATGTTACTTCGTCGAACGGTTTGTATGGGCGAATTTCAGGATTTCCCGTCATGCGTGAAATTCCTGTTTCTCATACGTTCTTTGTATTCATCATAATCAGTCAATTGGCGACTATACTCGCGCGCCATCAGGGGAGAACTGATCATGAAATCGGCCGAGGCCAGCGTAGTAGCCACCGGGATATTCCACACGGCCGCCATACGTAATAACGCTCTTACATCGGGATCGTGAGGCTGAGCTTCTAATGGATCCCAAAAAAAGATCAAAAAATCGATTTCACCTTCGGCGATCCTGGCTCCAATTTGTTGGTCGCCCCCTAGTGGACCGCTCTGGAGGGTATGAATCTCTAAGCCTAAAGATTCTCCCAAGAGATTCCCTGTAGTACCTGTTGCGTAAAGTATGTGTTGGCTGAGGGTGTCCCGATTGTACTTAACCCAGCCCAACATATCATCTTTCTTGTTGTCGTGGGCAACAAGGGCGATCTTCTTATGTTTACCCATCACCAACTCTTTTGGTTTCATTCAGATCCTCCGTAATCCTCTGCTGCTATTGTACTTGACCGGGGATTTCGCCGCATCGGCGAATGAACAATTTGGGCCACCTATTGGGAAAATGTCCCAACACAAGTCGTGACGCCCGCCTCATGACAACGGGACGCCCTTTCCTGTATCCTGTTACTCAGGTGAGACATCATGAAAACATTTCTAGCGACAACAGGTAGAGGATTTGGCGATTCAAGTCTGGCGCGGGCCGAATATGGATCAGGCGGCGAATGGTCAATCGAATTCCCCCTAAAAGGACAAGATGTGCGTTGCCTGGCAGCCGATCCTCTTAACCCCGGCATTCTTTACGCCGGAACCCAGGGAAATGGCATTTTTCGTTCCGAAGATAGCGGCCAAACTTGGAAAACGGCCGGGATGGAGGGTCAAATCGTAAAGGCTTTGACTGTGAGCCCGCACGAATCGGGAAAGATCTTTGCCGGGACAAAACCCGCCTACCTTTTCGTATCCTCAAATCACGGCCAAAGTTGGCAAGAACTCGATTCATTTCGCCGCATCCGTGGTCGCCGCTTATGGTTTTCACCGGCCGAAAAGCCGGGCCAGGCTTACGTCATGGCCATCGCGATATCACCAACTGAGCCCCAGTCGATAGTCGTTGGTATCGAATTCGGCGCTGTGGTTCGCAGTACCGACGGGGGCGTGACCTGGTCCAACCACATAAGTAAATCTTTAAGGGACTGCCACGACCTTACTTTCAATTCGAATGATGGGAATTGGGTTTATGAAGCGGGCGGATCCGGCGGCGGCGCCTCCTTCAGCCAGGATGGCGGCAAAACATGGCAAAAAAAGAAAACTGGTTTGTCGAAGAATTACGGGGTCGCCTGCGCTGCTGATCCTGACCGGCCGGAAATATGGTACGTCTCGGTCGCGCCAGGACCCGGTAAAGCTTATGGACAGCAAGCCGAAGCCTATCTTTACCGCTCCAATGGCGGCGCTAGTTGGAAACCGATCGGTTGGGGTCCCCACCCAATGGCACAAATGCCTATCGCCCTTGTAACCGACCCCGATCACTCAGGCCATCTTTACGCCGGGCTCACGAACGGAAACGTCCTATTTTCAGAGGACTATGGAGAGGAATGGATGACTCTGCCCTTTAATTTGAGCGGTATCCATCGCAGCCTCATCATAATCTAGTGAAATCTTTGAAGGACGGATTTTGAAGCATCTAAACCCTTTCACACCTTGCAGGAGAGAAAAATTATGAAGATCGCACGAAACGTCTATTTGATAACATCCTGGTTATTCATCGCCGGGGTAGCCGTCCAGGTATTCCTGGCCGGTATGGTTGTTGTGGCCGGACAAATGGGTTGGAGCAGCCATGGTGACCTTGGCCATTCGCTGGGCCTGCCGTTGATCATCATGTTAATCAGCGCCTACCTCGGCCGCATGCCAGGTTCCATGAAACGGTTAACCTGGCTACTTTTGGGTGTTTATATTTTGCAGGCGGACGTCTTCATCTTTATGCGCCAGAGCGCCCCGGCATTGTCTGCCTTACACCCGGTGATAGCCCTTATAGATTTCGCTCTTGGTCTGACTTTGGCAGTTAGAGCCCGGTCGTTACTAAAGAAACCTCAAGTCCACCAGACGCATACAACCAGCCTGGAGGCTATGGCTGCAGACTAATGCTTAGTAGTCATCCTTTTACTTGACATAATATCCCAATCAAGTTTTGTCATGAACATGAGATAGATTAGGAAATACAGATAGGCCGGTCGGCTAAAAAGTCGTCTTTTTTTGCCAAGACATTGCCCTGGGGCCATCCCTCGTCTAAGATCGGATCGATGAATCCAATCCTAGCGCGGTATGGTCCCTTCTTCTTGTTTAGCTTTACGGTTATCATGGGCCTGGGAATTCTGGCCGGAATTGGCCTGACGGCCGTGCTGGCTCGCGGATATAACAAGAGCCAAGCCGACTGGCTGAATGGCTTGCTCTTAGCCCTGGTCATGGCGATCATTGGCGGACGAATCGCCTTCGTCTGGGTTAATTGGGATTATTATCAGGGACACTTCGGAGAAATAAGCCTGGTTTGGCGGGGGGGACTCAGCTATCATGGAGCCCTCATGGCCGGCCTGATAAGCCTGGCGGCCTGGTCTGTTTTTCGCCGGCATAGCTTCGCAGATATGGCCGGCTTGCTAGCTCCGGCGCTGGTATTGGGCAGCATCTTCGGCTGGTTAGCCTGCTGGTTCGACGGCTGCGCCTACGGTCGGGAAACAGGATTCGGACCGCTGGCGGTCAATTTACCTGATAGCTATGGCGTGTTTGCCCTTCGCTATCAAACTCAGTGGATGGGTTTAGCCTTCTGCTTAATAATATTCATCATCATTATCGGCTTGCGCCGGCGATTGCAGCCTGCTGTCGTCTTCTGGCTAACACTGTTTTTACTGAGTTTGAGCCGGGTAATCGTCAGCTCCTTCCGAGGTGATGAGATGCATTTGATCGGCGCTTACAGAGTAGATACACTCTTCGACGGAACGCTGGCCTTGTTGAGCGTAATCGCCCTGGTGACAACTGCCATCGTTGGAAGAATGGTCGTGCCAGGAGAAAATGGAACACATAATCATGGAAAATGAATCATACCAACCTTCGGAAATGGCTGAATTGGACCTGGGATCTCTGGCCGAGGACCAAATACCAGAAGGGCATAAGTCAGGGATTGTGGCCGTTGCCGGCCGGCCGAATGTCGGTAAGAGCACCTTGATGAATGCTTACTTGAGGCAAAAAATCGCCATAGTCTCCCCCCGGCCTCAAACCACACGGAGCCGGCAACTGGGCATTCTGACCGAGCCCGATTACCAGATTATTTTTGTTGATACGCCTGGCCTGATCAAGCCACGACATAAGTTGGATGAATATATGGTGGCTGCGGCCGATGATTCGATCCGTGACGCCGATATGATCCTCTGGCTTGTCGATGCCAGCGAGCCGGTCGGTGCCGGTGATGAGTTCATTGCCGGCACCTTGAGGGGACTTATCGACGAAACGCCGATCATTTTAGCTATGAATAAGAACGATCTGCTCGCTCCAGACGAGGTCATTGAACGATCAGATTCCTACCATGCATTGTTACCAGGCGCGGAGTGGATCCTGATATCGGCCGCCAATGGAAATGGCCTCGACCAACTTCTGCAAATGATCGTTAACGCACTCGAAGAAGGCCCCCGTTTCTACCCAGCCGATCAAACTACCGACAGTTTCGTCCGCGATATCGCCGCCGAACTCATTCGCGAACAGATTTTCCTGAAAATGCGAGATGAGCTGCCATATGGAACGGCCGTAGCGGTCGATGAATTCAAAGAAAGAGAAAACGGCATTATCTATATCAAGGCGACTGTTTTTGTGGAACGGGAAAATCACAAAAAGATCATGATAGGCGCCAAAGGAAGCCAGCTAAGATCGATTGGCGCTGCTGCTCGCCAGGAAATTGAAGAGTTAATCGAGCAAAAAGTCTATTTGGATCTGTGGGTAAAAGTTGTGCCCAACTGGCGCCGTGATGATGCCGCCTTAAAGCGGCTTGGTTATGCGGGTTAGCCGATCCATTCATTTATCCAACGCCAGTACCCAGTTGGGTTCTAAGGCAAGGAAACAGCAACTGGTCACCAATCACGGATCTTTCACGCCAAGGCCTGATAATCTTTGTTCAGATATAGAACTCATGTTCTGATTATTACTGTCAATAAGGTATCTTTAATCGGATTTTGCAACGAAATACAGCTTAGAGGCGTAAAGAATCATAACCGAATGGGGCCAGTTATTGGTTGATGGATTTGACCTGTAAATTAGGAAATAAAAATGTCAAAGAAGTACACACAAGCCGATGACAACCGGCGTGGTTTTTTAAAAGCGGCCGTCGTCGCGGCCGCGGCAGCAGCGGCAACGGGGTCGACAGCCGGTCTATTGTTGAAAGGAAAGAGCCAGCCTAATGGTCGACTTCCGCCAACGCCCAAAGTCAATCCGGCGCCGAGAACCCAGATTCCCGATCCCAACCTGACAAGCTTGCAGGCCCAATTGGTTTCTGCTCAGGCCGAAAACAACCGCCTCCAGATTCGTCTGAGCTCGGTGCAAAGCCAATTAGAAATGGCCAATAATCCTGCCTCCATCCAAGAGCCAGTAGACTTAGAAGCGTGGCAGCTAAAATTGGATGAAGCCAGTGTGCAGAATGCCGGCTTATTGGAAGAAGTGAGTTTGCTTCGTGGTTTGGTAGAGTTATACGAACAAATCGATGCCATTGACCTGGCCACTGTAGCTGGTAGTGGCCTGGCAGCCGTAGACGGCGTCTTAGGTCAAATGGTCGACGAACTGCCGGCCCTGAACGAAGGTATTGAAGCCGGGCATAAAGCAATAAACGAGTTTGAAGAGCAAATCCCTGGGATTAAAGAAGGACGCCAGTGGCTAAACGAGCAAATTGGGGCGCTGGGCAATTCCTACCAACAGATTGAGCTAGCTCTGGCCAACGCAGTGAAAGGGGCTGGATCCTTTCTCCAACAATTCAATCTGTGGATCCAGGATGTCCTGAAATGGTTGCCGTTCGGCATTGGCGATAAATCAGCGGCAATTTTAGATACCTTGGCCCGTCTATTAGCTGAGATGCCCGAGATGTTCGATGGTTTGCAAACAAAGATCGGCGCTCCGTTGGATGTTTGGCTCGAAGAGGATGATGGTGAAATGCCTCTTCAACGCCGGCTGATAAAACCGGTCCGCGAAAATGCCTTGGACAAGGCTAGCGTGACGTTAAGCAAAGTTGAAACGATGCAGACTGTTTATCAAAGCCAATTGGCAGAACCGGTGACAAGCGCGGCCGAGAATCACCGGGTAATTCGAGAACGCATAAACGAATACCGCCAAACCTACCAGATCTAAATCACCGTTTCCCCATCATATTAGGCGACCGAATACCCGCAAATTGAATGCATTTTGGTTCAGTTGATTAGGCGTCAAGTCCAGGATGGTTGTTTTTGTAAATGCGGGAACAGAAAATTGACGCAGCCTAATTCGGATCGCCAGCCAATAAACGATCGAGAGCGTTGGTCAAGTCACTCAAGGAATCAAACACACAATCGACGAAGCTGAAATCCACCCCGACGGTATGACCATTTGGCACCGCGGCCGTTTGCATCCCGGCCGCGACTGCAGCATGCGCACCAAGAGCAGAGTCTTCCAAGGCAAGACATTTTCCAGGAGCGATAGCCAAGCGTTCGGCGGCCAGTAGATAAACGTCCGGTTCCGGCTTCCCGTGATCAACTTCTTCACCTGATGCAATAGCCCGGCACACTTCGATCAAACCGATCCTTTCCAGCACGTCTTTAGCGTAGGCTAAAGGGCTCGAGGTGGCTACAGCCCAGGGAATATTGCGGCTGGCCAATTCTTTCACCAACTGCTTCAAACCAGGCATGAGGGGGATTCCCTGATCCATTATCTCCACCAGGTAGGATTCTTTGCGCCACAAGATCTCAGCCAAGCTTATGTTCAAACCTGCAGCTTTCAGGATCACCCTGGCGCTATCTTCACGGCGCAAGCCCACGACCTGTTCGAAAATAGCCTCATCATATTTGTAATCGTAATCAGCTAGCGCTTTTTCCCAGGATAAACGGGCCAAGGGTTCAGTATCGACCATCAGGCCGTCCATATCAAATATGACAGCTTGTACCCGTTTCATATGTCACGCCTGGCGCTCTATTACGAGGCCAGTTCTTCCTTTCGGCTTTGTCCGAAGGCGATAAAGTCCGGCATTCTGAACCAGGTTCTTTTCATGACCTCGTCGTAGTTGACGGTCAATTTTAAACCACCATCATCATCTCGGGCAGCAATGTAATCAGCAGGCACAAAAAAAGCCTGACCAAAATCATAATCTTCTATTCCCAAGTACGTTGCGTAGAGTTGAAGCTCTGGTCTGATTTCGTTTTCACGATGAAATAGACGCTGGGCTAGACCCAGTTTCTTGCCATCAGCCGTCCATGTTTCTTCAAGCTTTTTGATGTTTGGTTCCATTTTTGTGTCTCCCTCTATATGACCTTAACCTCCAGATCCTACACAAGATTTCTCAAATTGTCAGGTTGTTTAATACCAAAGACCCCATCTGGGCATCCAAGAAAACATCGTTGACCTTTGGAGATCCTTTATGGTTCAACCGTCGGGGGTTCTTCAGTCGGGGGTTCCTCGGTGGGTGGATCCTCAGTCGGCGGTTCATCAGTCGGCGGTTCCTCTGTCGGGGGTTCCTCTGTCGGCGGTTCCTCAGTCGGGGGTTCTGCAGTCGGGGGTTCTGCAGTCGGGGGTTGAACGGTGGGCGGCTCCGCCGTTGGCGGCTTAGGAGTCGGGGGCTTGGATCCGCTACTTTCACCAGATGACCCACCGGAAGAACCGGAACTACCGCTTGAAGAAGGGGTGTTGGTCGCAACCGGTTCTGGCGTGGAAGTTCGTGCTAGCGTGGCTCTTATGATCGGCGTTTTGGTTACAGTAGATCTCAGCGTTGGAATTAAGCCTGGCGTGTCAACTGGTCCAGCGCTGTCGGCCGTTCCGGTTGCGCTTTGAGCCGTAGCCAAAATGGCTGCTGTCGCCGGTGCTCCTACGGGCAATGTCGCCTCAGGCAGTTCCGCGGGAACATCGGTCGTCGCTTCTGGCGTCGTTCCGCTACGCATCGAGTTTCCAACCACTAAAACGATGCCAGCGGCCAGTATCACCAGGAAAAATAAAATAGCCCCACCGACAAGGATCCAGGTCAAGCGACCAACGCCCGACTTAGCAGGAGCAGTCTGGCTCGTCGCTATTGAAGTTGAGGCAACGTAAACACCTGTCTTGGTCGCGGTCGTGGTGGCTTTCGCTCTGGTCGCCGTACCAGCAACTACCGCTGCCACCGGCGGGACCACGGGTGCAACCGCCCCGGCCACACCAGGTATTTGCATTAAGACGATGGTTATATTGTCTTTGCCGCCGGCTCGATTTGCTTTGTCCACTAATTCATCGGCTGCAACCGGAAGTTCCTGGAAATGGTTCTGTAATGAATCAAGGATGGCCCCATCGTTAATCATATCGGATAAACCATCACTGCAAATCAAAATCGTGTCACCCGATTTTAGGGATGTTCCTTGATTGGCCGTCACCTTTTCCTTGCTCTCTCCACCCGGCAAATTTAATCGATGGTCTACTTCAACCTGGTTGGCGCCGCCCAGATGCCGGCGAATCACATTTCTATTGGGGTGTATTTTGGCTTGTTCTGCGGTCAGCAGGCCAGCATCGATCGCCTCTTGAGCCCAAGTATGGTCAATCGAGATTTGTAGGAGCTGGCCACCCCGCAACAAATAGATGCGGCTGTCGCCCACATGAGCCGTATACAGCCGTTTGTCGATCATGGCCACAATGGCAATGGTAGTGCTCATACCCTGATATTCAGAATTTTTTTGGCTTGCCCGGTAGACCGCCTGATTAGCTGCCAGGATGGCTTCCTCAAGGTGGCGATTGATGTCGCCTAGTGATTGCAACCCGTCAAAGTATTGTTGGATAGTGCTGACAGTAAGGCGACTTGCCACTTCGCCGGCCGTCTGGCCACCAACGCCGTCGGCAACTATTCCTACATAAAATTTCCGGTTCTGACCTGCTTTCCAGGCCAAAATATCGAGGAAATCCTCATTATGTTTGCCAGTCATGCCAGCATGTGTGGCAGAAGCGATATTTAGCTCAGATCCAATTTTTGCGCGTTCCATAACACTTTACATAACATCGTTCTCGACTCATCGTCTCGGCGCATGAGGCATGTAAGGTCTGGTCGAGATATCATCTTCATCGTCGTCTGCGGCCGGTGTTGGCGGAGCGCCTTGAGGCGGAGGGGATTGCGGCTGACCGCCTGCTTTTGGCAGACCCGGCATGTATGGTTGTGTGCTTAGATCTTCCTCTACCGCAGCAGCGGGGGCTCGTTCTCCTGGCCGAAGAGGCGAAGGCATAACCTGAGTAGAATCGGCGTCTATGGTAACCGGAACCACATGAAAACGCAGATGCACCCGGCCGAAGTGTATATCGTCATTATCATTCAGTGTCTGTGGCTTCAACGTTATTTGATTGAAATTGATATAAGTGCCACTGGCGCTGCCCTCATCATACAGTTGGTAGACGCCGTCTTGTTCCATAATTCGGGCATGAAGACGCGAGACGCTTTTATCGGCGAACACGAGTTGGGCCATCTTTGGATCCCGACCAATGGTAAAATCGCTGTTCGTTATCTCAATCTGACCGCGATAGTCTGGCGCGTTTTCCAACGGCTCAAAGTATGCTTTGGACGAAGCTTGAGCGGCGAAAGCGGGCATGATTACCTGTGTAGCATCATGTTCCAGAGCTTGGTCTGGCGCCGGAACAGCAGCAGCTTCACCTGGTTTACGCCTTCGTAACATGACAACAGCAACTATCAATATCAAAATGGCGCCAAAAAGAGCCAGCAATCCCAAGACGATACCGGCGATTCCCAGATTTTGCATGAAGGCCCGAGAGTCTTCTGGTTCTGCTACTGCGGCTTCGGTCGTTGGTTCGGCCACAGATCCTGCCTGACCCGGATCAGCCCTGCCCTCGACGACAATTGCCATGGGGAACACGCTGCTCTGTCCTTGCAGTCCCAATTCATCAGTCGTTTTGACAAACAGCTCGTAGGTGCCTTCATCAATATTGCTTATATCCCAATCTAGGGTAATCAGGCCATCAGCGCTTAATGCGGGAGTGCTGATGGGTGGTTGTGGATTTCCATCGACGATTAGCGTCGCATCCACCAACGATCTTGGGTGACCATCAGGCCAGGTTATATGAGCCACCAATGGCTGGTTTACAGGTTCGGCGGCAGTCAAGGGATCATCAGGCGAGGAGACGACCCGTCGAATAGGTCGGCTATTGTCAACGACAATTTCTACAGCGGCCGGCTCCACTTCAATCGTTAGCTCCGTCTCATCCCTGGCACCAGCCAATTCCAAGGTCAGAGGATGGTTGCCGCTGGAGGCCAGCTTAGATCGATATGTTACCTGGAATTGAGGTTGGTTCGATTGCACCAATCCATAAATGGGAGCGCTATCGGCCGGCTGGGGCATATGCAAGTAGCTGCCTCTTGTTGGCTGGCTAAGGCGGGATACATTGGCGATTTCATCATCATCAGCGCGGGCACCTAGAATAGCCGAAAATATCGGTATATTGACCGCCTGGGCTTTACCGAGAAGGACATCATAATTCAATTGCTCGCTTAATTCAGCGCCATCGGTAAAAAGCAAGATAGACTGGAATCGAGCAGATTCTAAGTCGTCGGCGGCATGATCCAAGGCCATATTTAGCATCTCATCTAAAGGCGTTGGGTCTACCGAAACCGATTCGTAAAAATTTATCTCATTAATAACGGCATTCGGAAAGATGGCGCGATCAAGTAAAAGGACAGGACCATTCTCTGAGGGAACGATAATGCTTACGCGATCGAGTTGGCTATCATCCATGTACTCGTTGGCATAGCTGATGATGCTGTCGCGGACTTTTTCATACCGGGTCAAGCCGCCTGCTTCGTCCCGATCATTGATGGTCGCATTGGCATCAATAACAAATATTAACTCAGTACCAACTTCTGCTTCGCTCACGGCTAAATCGACGATTTGTTCGCCAGCTTCGGTCAAACCAAGGCCGCCCAAATCAGGCAAGCGCCGGCTTTCGCCATCAGTGGCGATGACGTGGAGCGTAACATCGGGGAAATTAGTCGTATCGATGCTTGTTACCTCCAGCCGCGAATCCTCTTGAGCCCAGGCACCTGGTAAGCCAGCCAGAGCGAATAAGCCAAGTGATAACAACAACAGGTATAGACGAATGGTTCTTTTTCGCATAAGGCACTTCATGGCTATCTGATGATCATCATCGATTTGTAAACAAGTGCAATTGTGCAAATCTTTATGGAATGACAAGCAATCCCGAAAGCGCAATTGCCTAAAAGTAAACTGCCGCCAACAAAGTTCAATCCCGAAGAACTTCTAGCAGTTTACTCAGTATATTAGTAAGGAAATTCAAGCGCAACAGCATAGAATTCCCATTGTCTGGCCAACTCAACGAAATAGGATGCCAGTTTCATTGATGAAAGCCGATATGATAAGACTTGAACAAAGATATTGATTTTTCGGCCTTCTTTCAGAGAGAAGTTCCGCCCAGACTAATAATTTGAACATGAATCGAACTTTTCTCCACTTATGGCATGACAACCAGAGTTGCATCGTCCCAATAGACATCCTGGTTTTGACGGGGACCATCGGGAGATGACCACAAGAAAACAGTGACGATATCTCGATCGGCAATGGCTTCGGCGCAGGCGACTTGCCACTGATCGAGCGGGTTAAAATATTCGGACCAGACCACCGTATCGGCCGACCAATCGGTATCACCAGTGGGATCGATACCTACACGCATAAGCATATTTGCCGGATTAACAGATGTTCCTCCCGGACACATATTAAATTCTTCGCAGGACCAGGCTTGCCCGTGGGCGCTGAATTGCAGCCGGCTGCCCGGCGTGACGTTAAGGACAGATTGGTACAAGCCAGCCTTAAATTGGCCGAAGCTCTTGAAATATTGCTGGGCCTTGCTACCGCTATGAACGCGGTTAGGTGCGATTGAAATATCGGCCGGTTTGTATTCGGGCCGTAGATTACTTTCGCCATCTTGCCACCAGGGAAACCAATTCGGAGCATGATTTAATTCTTCGAAGGCGCCAAAGGCCTTAAACTCTCCCTCAAAACTTGGGTTAATCAGCAGGTTTTGACCACCTGTTGGGCAGGCGCTAATCCCAGTTCCTCCGTTTGAATTGCCGCCTGAAGCATCTCCATTTGACGGTGTGGCGTTTTCGCCAGACTGGTTTTCGCCCGAATCCTGATTTTCATTTTGTGGATCACCAGTTTCTGAGGTTGGCTCTTCCGTACTGGAAAGAGAACTATTTTCCGCGGTCGCCGGTATGTCCGTTGCTTGCCCTAATGGCGTTGCATTGGGATCAATTGTCGCCGTAGGCGCCAGAGTTGGCGTCGCCACTGTGGTTGGGGTAATCGTCGGCTCGGCCGCGCCGGAGAATGTCCCACAGGCTAATGTCCCAATCAGCAAGAACATAGTAGCCAATGTTATATAACGACGATCCATTATAAATTCGCTATTCATGATTAATCGGACAAACCTTCTATGGACGTCGAATCACTCACTTCATGCAACCTTCATTCCTTAACAAGCCAACAGCGCGACTCAGCGTTTCACATGAGGGACACCTTTCATTAGGACGAAATATCGCATACCCGGCTTGGGGATCTTCACTGTACACTTCGAAATCCACATTCCAGACGATGAATAATTTAACTTTTCCACTTCGACAGGCTCTTAACAAAGCTTCCTCAAGCCATTCAGCCTGGTCTCTCACGGAAGTGCCTTCGGCCCAAATGAAGTTATTTGCTCCAGCCTGGGCCAGGGTCTTGTCAAATCCATCTGGCGACAGATAGCCTACCTCTGTAAAACATAACGGGACTGCTTGATCACCGCCGGAATTAAAAGTATCGTGATAAAGATCCATCATCGGCAGAAAATAATAAGAATAATGCCCGGTGCTATCACTCGGATGCCCGCTAGTAGCGCTGGGCGGCGTCGCGCCGGCATTGTAGTGAATTCCCACACAATCCATGTAATTACGAGCCCCGGCTGACATCATCCCCTGGATGAAGCGATCGTCAGACATCACAGTTTCATTATTAACGCCGGTTGGCGCTGGAGCGGCGCTGATGACCAGGGTCCGTGGATTGGTTGCCTTTACTGCTGAATAGGACAATCTCAGGAGCTCCGTATAATCAGCCGGGTCAATCTGGCCAACAGGCCATTCATTCTGAATATTGGGCTCATTCCAGACCTCGATACCATCGGCTACGGGCGCGATCTCGCCTAGAAAGTTGGCGAAGGCTTGGTTATAGCCTCCGCCCCTCTCCAACTCCTCCTTATTGCCTACAACGCTTAACAATACTTTGTATCCTTTTTCTTTGAATTTGGCTGCATCCTGAACGGTCGATGAGGCATCGGCCCCCAAACCAAAACGAAGCTGGATTTTTACCCATGACATCCGTGCCTCGTCCAAAACGTCGAGATGTTCATCACCCCGTACTTGCCCACCCAGGGCGAAATCAGGTACCGGCGAAGGCGTTGGTGTAATGCCCGTGCAAGAATCAGGATCGATATCGTCGCGCATCCCATCGAGGTCGGTATCTGGGGATATAGGGCTCAGACAACGTGTTCCGTTAACTTCCTCACCATCCGAAACTGTATCCCCATCCGTATCCTGGTTTGTCGGATCGGTGCCATGTTTCTTTAGTTCGTCGAAGTCGCTTAAGTCATCACCATCTGTGTCTTTGGCATTGGGCAAGGTGTCGTTTTCTATCTCTTCGCCATTCAACAAACCATCGCCATCGTCGTCCCCTTCTAGCCAGATGGCTCGAGTTGCGGTTTGGGTTGCCGGGATATCCTGGGTTGCCGTAGGTGTATGTTCAGGTGTAGCGGTAGGCGCTGTGGTTGCCGTAGGAAACAGAGCCGGTTCCACTTCAGGCCATGCCAGAATTGCG
>JAHEJP010000277.1:2829-7237 GCA_024638855.1 Chloroflexota bacterium | reverse complement strand
GATCCAAGGGGCTTTTTCGTTTCTAGGAGTCCAACTATTTGAATTGAGAGCTAAGGAGTTACAAATGCCTTCCCGAGCGGGACCCAGGGCGTTTCCTCGCTGATTCGTTCATCCAATATCGACAGCGGCCGGCCTGTAAAAGCATCATATAATCGCAGCAGTGGTTCGATGGCCTGCCCGGGCCAGGCTGACTCTGAAATCGTAGGCCAGCTGGGATCGCGAACGGCCGAGCCACCGATCCATTTGAGGGTGGGGATAGCCCCCATGGCCGGCACGCCATCTTCCAGGTCCCACCAATTCCAGTGAAAGCCATCATCTTCGTAGCCGACAAGCCGCAAGGAAACGATGAGGTCTCGCAATACCGGCCGGGAAGCTGTGAAATGTTGATCCAGACCCAGTACCTGCCCGGCCATGAAAACGCCTTGAGCTGGGAAGGAATCGCCGGTCCAGACGATACCCTGGCCAAAAGGGACGTAGCTCGCTGGCCGTTCTATCTGAATCGTTGGGGTTAACTGTTCAAGACCCCAAGGACCGTATAGGGCCGGCAAAGTGATTTTATCGCCTTCCAGATTTGCAACTTCTGTTTCGAAACCGGCCTTTGATTGGAAATGGAAATAGGCTCTCGTTTTACCTGGAACCGTATTATCCCAATCGTAGCCAATGAGCTTTTTGAGAGGGTTGTTGACCAATACGCGGTTGGTTCGATTCCGTGTGTAGGGGGGTGTTGTTGACGGTGAAATATTTAGTTCAACGATTTCTTCGCGGCCCGAAAGCTCGCCATCTGGAGCGGCCGGATCATAGCTCCCAACAAGCAAGCTGTAAGTGCCGGCCGGTGAATCTAATCTTGGCGTCAAACGAAACTGGCTCAAGGTTATGCCCTCGGGCATAGCTATGGCCTGGCTATCCTTCTGGGCGTAAAGTCGGCCTTCTTGATCGACAAGATGTAAGAATATATAGCGCTGGGTAAAATTCGGGTCCGGTTGCCAGGCCAACGTGACTACGATTTCGGAACCGGGTTCATGCATGGTTGATTCAATGTCATAGCCTAGTAAATCGATGGATTCGTTCAGCGATAGGGATAGCGGGCTGAAGTTTCCCGGAAGAGTGGTCCGTGGTTCGGCAGGATATAAGAAGGCTTCGCCGATTGGTTCGAATGGAGGCAAGTAATCGTAGGCTCCTTCGTCGAAGTGAGTGGCGATCACCGGTTGTCCGGCGGAAATCTCTTCGCCGATGCGGCGAGCCCAGGTTTCGGCATAAGGTTCGTCCGTCGGAAATACAAAGTTCACGGTCAAGTCGGTCCGTCGGCTTTCAACAAGTTGGAGATACCACAATGGTGTAGCCCAGTGCCAGTCGGCCAGGATGGTAGCCCCGGCCGGCGCATCGATTAAAAGAGGCTGGGCGTAGTCGCGAGCAGAAGTATCTTGATGAAGGGCAACATAGCCGGGAAATCGGGTGACAGCCTGGCCGATGGCAGGGACAAACAGCAGGGCGACGAGCAATGGAGCCAGCACCCGTTTCAACCAGCCGTATCGCTGTGTAAAGGAGTAACCGAATTGTTGTTGCCTGAACAGGCCGGCCGTATAACCCAATCCGACGGCCAATATCACGTAAGCCGGTAATAAATATTCAACAGACTGTGGGGCCCGGTAGGTTGCCGCAATGAATGTGAAGATGGCGATGGAGCCGCAAATCAATATGAACAGTGTACGGTTACGGAGGAGCATTTGTAGCAGCCCGGCCAAAAAGCCAAGCAACAATAGCCTGGAGAATTGAAAGCGGAAGACATCACCCATCACCATCAGCCGCTGCCAAAGAAACGAGATTTCATCGAAATAAAAGAGGTCTCCCCTAAATCCTAGGGCCAAGACATGATCAAGAAAACCAGAAGCCGTCGTCAAGCTATCCGGTGCACCAACCGCGCCGGCCGCTCCTCGCAAGAGCAGATAGGTCATGGGTAGTAAACCGACGATCAGGGCCAGCAAATAATATGGCCAGTAGCGGCGAGTGAATAAATCGCGACGAGCCAAAAATAGAACTAGGAGAAAAATCAAACCAATAAATAGCAGTGAACCATGATGGGAAATGCCCAGGGTAAAAGAGAGGAGGAACAGCAACAGGTAGGTGATAGTTTCGCGCTCCGAAGCTTCACCTCTCTTGAATTCACCGGTTCCGCTTGAGGAGAGCCTGAGTTTTTCGCCGGCTAACATGAAGAGGGCGAACAGAGCAAGTGCTACGAAAAGACCATTTAACGCGCGGATGTTAGCCGTCGTCGCCTGCGCCCAAAAGGTTGTGGCGGTTCCTAAAGCAAGGGCCGAAAGCAAAGCAGCCGCGACGCTGCGGGTTAACTCATAAACGCTCAGATAAACCAGGATCAAGGTGAAGGCACTGATAACGGCCGAAAGCAGGTTAACCCGGTAGGCGGCCGAAGGTCCAATAGGCAAGCGTGTAAATAAGTTTGCGATCAGGGTGTACAGGGGAAAGCCGGGTGGGTGGGCGACGCCAAGTTCTGCGGCAACCAGTTGGAACTCCCCACTATCGGCCGGTAGGATATCGGGCGCCAGCGTGGCAACATATAACAGAAAAAAGGCAATGCCGATGAAAGATAAGCCGGCGATCGACAAGGTACGGGGTGAAATAATTCTTGTATAAGCTGCCGGCTCTACCGATAGGATAGTTGTTGCCAGCGCCAGAAGAGCTGCTGCCACAATAATCTTTGGATCGGGCTCGGGATAAAGAACATATAATAGCAGCAACAACCCGGGCCATGATTTCGCCAGCGGAATACGCCGCAACAGCAAAATTCCGACTAGGATAGAAACGAGGGTAAGGACGAGCGCCCCCAAAATTCCTTGTTTCAGCCATTCACTCAGCAACCGGCCAATGTATAGACCTAGCGCCAGGGCCGGCAATGTCCAACTCCATTGCCCCAGGCGACTGATTGCAGCTAGGCTAGATGTCATAAGTTTAATTATACCTGACGCAACTATTTTTCTACCTATCACCGACGAGATTCTCTATCGCCTATAAGCGATGTACGTATTGCAGGTACTCATCATGTCGTTTAGGATTGGGCAAAAATTCTGGGACAATTTTATGGTTGTTGATAAGGCTCTCGTTATTCAATCCTTTGATAATAAGCCTCTCGTGGAAGTTGATGGTTATCAGTTTATCGTCAATCCTCTGACTGAGCAGGTACCAGCAACTTCGGCCGACTTACTGCGGGAAACGACTAAGTGGCTTTTAATAGAAGGGGAATTCGAAAGAGCGAATAAAATCGTTGGTGAAGAGGATAAAGGAGCCATTCTGGTCGCTTCAACATCTCTAATGGCTAAATTGCCATTCGGTATGGCCCGATGGTACCCATCCGGTATTCAGGGGCAAATCGTGGTAGATTTTAAGATGGAGTATGCCCAAGGCCAGCTCTTTTTGAATGGCGTCGAGTCAGGAGATAAGGTGATCATAGTAGATGATATGATCAGTACCGGTGGAACCATGGTGGCCTTAATCAACGCGGTTGAGCTAGCAAAAGCAGAGATCGTCGACATCATTTGCGTTGCCGAAAAGGTTGGTTACGGGGGTATAGATGCGGTTAAGGAGCAAACAGGACACCAGGTCAAGACGCTGCTGAGGATATCAGTTGGAGGGGCGGTGTCTCGGGTCATATCCTAGATTTTAACCAACCGAACCTTTTTCCTAGGATATCCCTGAATGGCGTTTTTCCATCTCCTTTTCAATCTCAGAAAAGGGAATATCCCGAAAAGCCAACAAGACAAGACTATGATAAAAGAGATCGGTCATCTCTTCGATTAACCGTTTGTCGCCCTGGTTGCTGGCAGCCAAAATCAATTCCGTCGACTCCTCACCTATTTTCTGCAAGATTCGGTCCTGTCCGGAGTTGAACAATGTGTTGGTATATGAGCCAGGGCGCGGATTTTTTTTACGATTTTCAATGATTTCATTTAGCCGGTAGATCATCTAATCCTCCAAATCGGTAAAGAAGCAAGATGTAACTCCGGTATGGCAAGTAGGGCCACTCGGTTCGACTAGTAACAGCACAGCATCACGGTCGCAGTCGACTCTCATCTTTTTAATATCCAAAATATTTCCTGAACTTTCTCCTTTTAGCCACAGTTTCTTTCGGGAGCGGGACCAAAAGTGGGCCAGTCTGGTTTCTTGCGTCAGTGCAAGAGCCTGCGCATCCATCATGGCTACCATTAAGACTTCACGGCTATTTATATCTTGCACCACAGCAGTAATCAGGCCATTTTGGTCATACTTCATCACACTCTCCCATCGTTCTTTGGTCGCCTGAGCAAAACAACCAACGCTGTTATCATCATGACAAGTTCTCGTTCTTGGCAGTGAAACCAGACATGGCTAGCGAATCCAGCGGCCGGATCGGCATTCC
>JAHEJP010000277.1:0-2729 GCA_024638855.1 Chloroflexota bacterium | reverse complement strand
TTTTTCGCTTCAGGACTGGCTGATATATCCAGAAAGACCAGTTCGTCAGCGCCCATCTGATCATATATTCTTGCCTGCGCTACTGGGTCACCGGCATCTCGCAAATTGACGAAATTAACCCCCTTCACCACCCGACCGTCTTTGACATCCAGGCAAGGGATGATTCGTTTCGTTAACATGCTAGTACCTCTGTTAAAGAGAGTTGATTATCGTATAAAGCCCGCCCGATAATAAGGCCATGTAGCCCGGCCGATTTTACAAGCTGCACATCAGAGAGCGAAGCCACGCCGCCAGATGCGATAACTGACAATTTAGTGTCCATCGTGATTTCCTTTGCCGTTTGCCAATCAATCCCACTGCCCATGCCATCCCGACCAACATCGGTATAGACAACATACTTTGCCCCAATGTCCGCTAAGAACAGTGCAAAATCAGTCAAAGCTTGGCTTGAAGAACGCTGCCAGCCATGCGTCATCAATTTTCCATGGCGTGCATCCAAGGCGAAGGCGATCGAATCAGCCCCAAATTTCTGGAGAATTCGCCTGGTGAAAACAGGGTCCGTGATGGCTGCAGTCCCAATAACAGCGCGTGAGACACCGGCTATTAGGACCTTTTCAATGGCTTTTAAATCGCGCAGACCACCTCCAAACTGAATTTGCAGTCTATTGTCACAGGTTTTTTGGATCTCTCTTAGCGAGGTTAAGTTTTTCTCAACACTCAGGCCGAGTGCCCCGTCCAGATTAACGATATGTAACCAATTTGCACCAGCATTCAGCCACTCACCAGCGATCCGGCCTGGATCGTCGCTATAGATAGTCTGGGCTTTGGGATCGCCCTGCTTCAAGCGTACAACCCTACCATCGCGTAAATCAATGGCCGGGTAAATCGTGAATTCGCTCAACCGGACACCTCAATAAAATTCTGCAGGAGTTGCAGGCCTACGTGCTGGCTTTTTTCAGGATGAAATTGAAAGCCGTATATATTGCCACTGGCAACAATTGAAGCGAAGGGGTCCCCGTATTCTGTGGTTGCCAAAATGTGATCGGGATCTGATGGCTGGCAGTAGTAGCTATGATTAAAATAGACATAGCTGCCCGAGGTTACATTAGCCAGCAATAATGAGTTTCTCTGGTGGGCTATTTGATTCCAGCCAATTTGGGGAACCTTGAGATCCGTTGCACCAAACGTCACCACGCGACCTGGCAACAAGCCTAATCCCGACTGCCGGCCCCCTTCGTCGCTCTCTTCAAATAGTAACTGCATTCCCAAACAGATGCCCAGAAACGGCCGGCCTGTGGAAACAAATCCATTGATGGCCGAGACGAGTCCCTTCTTCCTCAAGCCAGTCATTCCAACTTGAAAGGCGCCTACACCAGGTAGAATCACTTTATCAGCATTCAAAATCTCCTCTGAAGTGCCAGCAAGAAAGCTGCTGCCGCCAACGAATTGAACCGCTTTTTGTACGGAGTGAAGATTACCTGCGCCATAGTCGATTATCGCTATCATACAATTCTTCCTTTGGAACTGGGGATATGATTCTGACGGCGTGGATCGATTTGGGTCGCTGCATCCAAGGCTCTACCAAAGGCTTTGAACAGCGCCTCGGCCATATGATGATTATCCCTGCCTGACAATATTCTGCCGTGCAAGTTGCAAGCACAAGTGACTGAAAAAGATTCAAAAAAATGTTCGATTAATGAGGTAGGCAGATTACCGACAGTTGGTGATGACCACCCTGTAACCAGCTCGGTATAAGGACGGCCGGAAAGATCGACAACTAATTGGGCAAGCGCCTCATCCATGGGGACAGTCGATTCTGCTATGCGGACGATACCCCTTCTTTCACCCAAAGCTCTACTGAATGCAGTACCTAAAACCAAACCACAATCCTCGACGGTGTGATGAGGATCGATGTGCAAATCACCATTTGCTTCAAGGGTCAAATCAAAGAAACCATGAACAGCTACTTGTTGCAGCATATGATCCAAGAAACCGATACCAGACTTAATTTGGTTTTCCCCTAAGCCATCCAGATTGAGGCGAACCCGAATCTCAGTCTCATTGGTTATTCGCTCAACTTCTGATACTCGCATCACTTACTCCATTTCGTTTAAAGCATCCAGCAAGATATCGGTATGTTTTGGCTTGCCGACGCTAATTCGAATATGATCCCTCAAACCAGGTTTGTCGAAGTAGCGTATCAAGATACCTTTTTCCAGTAGGCTCCTCTTAACGTTAAGAGCCTCTCGGTCAAGAACCTTGCACAATATGAAATTAGCTGATGAAGGATAAGGCTGCAACCACGGTATGCTGCCTAATCTCTTAAGAAGCCGCTCTCTTTCTGACATGATTTTGTGAACATTTTTTTGCAGCCTATGGTTGTTCAACAATGAAATGGCGGCTGCTTTTTCAGCCACAACAGATACGTTATAAGGTTGCTTGGCTTTTTGTAATACCGGGACAAGATTCTCGGGGAAGAAGCCATAGCCAACCCGTAACCCGGCTAAGCCAGCCCATTTGCTAAAGCTACGGAGTACAATGAGGTTTTGATGGGATGCTACTTGATCGATGTATCCGGCTGGTTCTGGGCAGAAATTTGCATAAGCTTCATCCAATATCACTAGAATGGGCAGTTTCAACAAGGAGCGTATGATCTCTGGCGAAATCAAGCCGCCGTCAGGATTATTAGGATTTGCCAGGAATATTAACTTGGGTTGGTATCTCTTCAC
>JAHEJP010000276.1 GCA_024638855.1 Chloroflexota bacterium | reverse complement strand
CGAATTCACCTAGCAAATCAGTAAAGCTTCCAATATCATAATAAATCGAGGCGCTCCCCAAAATGCGGTCGTTGTCAGTCGCTACCAGGAATAAATAATTATCGCTAAAAACAGTTTTCTTTAGCCAGTGATCATTATAGAACTCCCTGTAGCGATAGCTTGGACCGTAACAGCGAATAAACAAATCCCGAATTGCCGGGACGTCTGCTTCACGGGCTTGCCTGACGTTTATGCTGACCATGATTTGCCTTTCTGGTCGGTAACAGGTTTTATTGGATAGCTAGTTCTTCTTGTTGATGTCTGTGACTAATGCATCCCTTTTGGGCAATGTACATTATGCAACAAGAAGCTATCCTAATTCAAATTTTTTCGTCATGATTTCACCTGGAAAATGTCATGACACCAGTCTTCGTTGAATCGTTAGTTTAATTGACCGACGGCGCAAGCAATAGCATTGCTAGCAAAGTACTACGCTCAATCATCTTATCGGCGAATATGAACTCGTGCGTTGCATGAGCACCATCGCCGACGGAACCTAAACCATCAAGCGTGGCCGTGTATTGACTGGTGATATTACCGTCCGACCCGCCACCTGCTATCGCTTCTTCCAACCCTAATCCAAAGGCCTCTGCGAGGTTCTTGGCCAGGTGCCAAATCTTTCTATTGGCCGTTGTACGCTCAAGCGGAGGACGATTGATACCGCCTTTGATATCGAGTGTAATGCCAGGTGTCACTGGTTGCAGTCTACGAATTGCGGTTTCAATTTGCTTGGCGTCTGACATGAATGGCACGCGAACATCCACGACGGCCCTGCTGTTCGGCGCCACTACATTTGGCCTAGTCCCACCTTCTATTGTGCCAACATTAACGCTAATCCCTCTTTCAATATCATTCATATCATTGAGTGTTTGAATCAGGTAAGATAATTCCAGTATGGCGCTAATTCCCTTCTCTGGCTCCAGGCCGGCATGGGCTGCACGGCCGGCTACATTAATCTCAAAACGCCCAACCCCTTTTCGCGCCGTCTTCAGTTTGCCCGATTGGCCCAGAGCTGGTTCGAGAACAAATACACGTTCAACCTCCCTCGCTAACTGATGAATATGCGGTCTAGATTCAACACTTCCAATCTCCTCATCGGAATTAATGAATACTATAGGCTCAAGCCGCATTTCCAGATCAAGCTCGCGAATTGCTTTGAGAGCAAAGATCATCTGAGTTACCCCCCCTTTCATGTCAAAAATGCCTGGTCCACGAATGACATTGTCATCGATCGAGAAGGCCATCTCCTTGATTGTTCCGAGAGGCCAAACCGTATCGCAGTGCCCCAAAAGTAATTGAGAACCGCCCTGCCCGGTTTGAGACTTGCGTTTTGCCAGAAGGTGTCCACCAGTTTTTCGACCGGCAATCAGACGAACATCGAAATCCAATTCTTGCAGTGCTTCTAGCAGAATAGTAAGTATTGTAGCTTGCGAATCTGGGACTGATGAAGGGGATTCTGCCTCCACAATGCGTCGCAAAAAGGCGACCATGCCAGCCATGTTATTTGATAGATAGTCGTGTAATTTATTGGATTGAATGACTTCCAATTGATTTTCCTATCTAGCGTTTAAAATCTTTAGGAAATGGAAAAGCAAATGATTGTTCGACGCGACCAAAACGTCCCGGCTCCAAATAGACCAGTAAAGGAGCATTATAAAGTAATTCGGCATCATCTCGTTCCGAAGAGCGGTATGCGTCTTCATGAACATAGGCTGCGATTATTTGTCCAGTAATAAGACTGTTGCGCCCAAATCCCTCGATGATCTTGTATAGTGAACATTCCAAGTATATGTAGCCTTCAGCGACGAAAGGACCATCAATTTTTTTCGCCTCAAATGTTTTTAATGATAATAGTGATGTCTTTAGATTATCGTCATCCCTGGGAGTCGCCGAGATACTCGTCAAGACGACTTGAGTGGGACGTGGATAGGTAACAGTAAACCCATTTTCCCTAACGATATTTTGGTAGGTGGTGTGGGCAGGCGTGCATAAGAAGCCAAAATAATTGTCCCAGCCCATCGGAAATGCCATATGCTTGGGCGCTAGATTGTACTCTCCTCCATCGTCCCGGGTGCCTATAAGTACCAAAGGTGACACCGTAAAGAAATTGTTCCATATTGGCAACTGTGGATCCAGAGAAATCAGTTTCTGTTCAACCATACTGTCCATTTTTCGTTCCTAATTGATATAGTTGCTTCACAGAATATATTCGCTCGAAAATTTCTTTTTATATATCTTACCTCTCAAATATTGCTATCCCAACCAGGACAGCCAGGATCACCAGAACTAGACTCATAGCCAATGCACTGGCATTCGGCACCATAACTAAACCGATCGCAATTTGGTTAGCCAGATGGTCAATCCACTTGGAGCCACAGCACCGTAGTTCGGAATTGTTCCCTTTATCAAGAATATGGCCGAAACCAGCAAGGCAATTCCTGCAGCGGCTGCGGTTGATTTTCCTGGTGCGCTACCAAATAGGGTTATAACGATAAACACAGACCGACAGGTAATAAAAACAGATTAACCGGTGCCTGATCAAAAACATTGATTGGACCAAAAAGCAAAACCCTCTAGAAGTACATGGCGTTAGCGGTCATAAAAAATGCAAACACCTAAACCATCATTTGAGTTTGGATAATATCATAACCTAAGTTCCCGGCTCGTTTTCTCCGGCAATCGCCCCCATTTCCAATAGAATGACCAAGAGCCAAAAACCTTTTAGTCTGCCTGTCTATTCCCTTTTGATGAAACCAATCAGGGCAAATACTACTAAACCCAATTGAATAAGGATCAAAGGAATCAAAAATGGCGAAATATCCTGGAGTAATTGAAGATCAGTTTCAAAAATGAGTTATTCATTCGACTCAAAAAACTTTTACGCTTGTTGATTATCTGTTACCTGAATATTGCCAAGTTTGGCTCTCAAGTCAAGATGACTGTAAACTAAAGTAGGCTTGAGCGGCTGTCTTGGATAAAACTTTGACCCTTCGCCTACATTCAAGAGAAAATTAACGCCGTTATTCATCCATGAAGTAAAATCAGGCATATTTCAGCACTTAACAGGATGGAGTTTATTCGTAGCCCCATTTGAGTTTAAATCATAATTTATATCAGATAAAGTCGAGATTTGGAGTGGTTGACGTATGCAAGGAGTTATAGCTGCCGGTGACCCTGAAACAGCAAAAGCCGGTGCGTCCATTTTGGAAGCAGGCGGAAATGCCGTCGATGCTGCCGTCGCGGCAGCTTTTGTTTCATTCATTTCAGAAGTGGGAGTGGTGCATTTAGGTGGCAGCGGAATTGCCCAGATATTTAAACCTTCCCAAAACGGTACGGATCACAGCTGTATTGCATATGATTTTTTTAGCAATATGCCAGGACTAGGCAGGCTTAAGAGCGATAGTCCCATTGACTTCGAGAAGGTGACTATTGATTTTGGTCCAACAACCCAAGAATTCTACCTCGGCCGGGGATCTGTCGCTGTACCTGGCAATATTTTTGGCCTCTGTCAAATGGCATGTGACCACGGCCGCCTACCATTATCCGTACTTTTGGAGCCAGCTATTCACCTTGCTGAAAACGGGCATGAACTGGTCAGATTCCAAGCTGAGACATGTGCCCTTCTGGAACCTCTATATACCCATACAGCAGGTATGCGGGAGATTTTTTCTCGAAACGGACGGATCATAAAATCCGGCGAGCAACTCTATATTCCTCACCTGGCAAAGACGCTTCGAGCCCTGGCTGAAGAAGGTGAGGAATTACTTCGATCTGGCCATTTAGCCGAAGCCATCACTAAAGATCAGCACGAGAACGGCGGGCTCTTAACGTCTGACGACTTAAATTTCTATGAGGTTAGAATCATCGAACCTATCCGATTTAGCTATCGTGAATATGAAATATTGCTGCCACCACCCAGTTCAAGCGGCGGCCTGCTCACAGCCTTTACTCTGAAGTTGTTGAGCAATTTCGACATCTCATCGCTTCAGCATGGTTCTGTCGATCATCTCCAACTGTTATTTGAGGTAATGGCAGCAACGACGCGCGCTCGACCGTTTTGGGATAGGGCCTCCGACGAATTGCCGGTGGATGACGCCATCGCCTACTTCTTAGGTGATCAATTCGTCAGCCATTACGTCGAAGAAGTGAATTCAGGCCTTACTGGGCGAAGCCAGCTCCCAATTCTTTCAGAACCAACACCCCACCCTGACACAAGCCACCTAAGTGTTATCGACAGTGATGGATTAGCTGTGAGTTTAACGACAACAGCCGGCGAATCAGCTGGATATGTTGTTCCTGCAACTGGATTTATCCCCAATAATATTCTCGGAGAAGCCGATTTACACCCAAGCGGCTTTCATAATCGACCTGCAGGGCAGCGAATACATACAATGATGACGCCATCAATAGTACTCCTCGACGGAAAAATTCGGCTAGTCGTCGGCAGTGGGGGCAGCATTCGAATTAGGAGTGCCATCTTGCAGGTATTGAGCAATTTGCTCGACTTCAAAATGCGGCTTGTTGACGCCGTGAACTATCCACGAGTTCACCTAGAACATGGTATCCTGCAATGTGAATTAGGTGTGGATCCAAAGGCAATAGGACGACTTGAAGAATTGGATTATCCAGTGAATCGCTGGGATCGCAAAAGCATCTATTTTGGAGGTGCCCACAGCGTTTCCCGGACTGTTTCCGGAAAGATCGTCGGTGCTGGAGATGACCGGCGAGGTGGTTCGGTTGCCATAGTAAATGGCTGAGTACACAAAGTTGAGTGTGTTAGTAAAATGCAGCTACTTATCGATATCATCCAGCGCCATAACTTTCTTAAAACCCGCTAGTGAAATTAGAAGAATCTCTCTATCAAACTCATCAAACGAATCGGTCGGAGCCTCAGCCCAGACATATGCCAGTTTACCGTTGACCCTGGCTGCCATTAAACTCCCGTAGATTTCTTCACCATTTTCATCTAGATAAGAAAATTCTTGACGAAGCCAATTAGTTCCCGCCAGATCGATGGTGTAGATTTCGCTATAGGCAAAATCAGTCACGTTCCGGGCTGACACATCAAGCCAGTGACGAATCCGATCCAAGATTCTCCCATCTTTAGCATCTTCAAGTCGTACGGCAATGAATGTTTTGTCATTGTCTTCCCTAAAGCGATGCCACCCATTGTTTAATTCCGAATATCGAAATGGTGCAGGTCTGTGGAGGGTATATTCTCCAATCCTACTTGATGCCCAATTTCCTGGATTTTTAGCAGTCGTTACCGGCCGGGTCACCCAGCTGTCACTCAACCAGCCAATCGTTTCTATCACATCACTTTCTCGGGTTGCAAGACCGTCCACATCCAAAACAAAAGATTGTCCATCTTGGACAAACACAAGAAATACTCCTGAATGAAGGCCATCAGCAGATTCATAACCATAGGCTGTCCACAGCGAGCCAGCTTCACCAATTGGCGCTGTATCTTCATAGAGTATCTGTACCGCTCCGAATGAAGCTAGGACCTGCGCTTTCAGATCGGAAATGGGTTTGTTCCTGTCCTCAGGTAGGGTCGAAATAGTTAAATGTAATGTATCCGTAATGTTACCTGAGATGACCTGGTTGCCATTAACTTTGGCCTCAATCCAGTTAGTTGGGTACAAAAATTGATAACCGGCAGTAGGGTCAAAAAAAGCCCTAAATCCTAATCTCAAGTTATCGTTTCCAACTGTGAATTCAATCAGGTCATTGGAGGTTTCTCCAGATTCACTTTCTGCAAACAGTCCAAAAAAATATTTGCCGTCTGGAAAAGGACGTTTTTCAAAACTAATGTCGCCAACCTCATCAATGGATAAAGACATTCCAGGTGAAGTGATGACGTTTCCCTGTTCATCTAACATCAAATTAGTGACCTGAAATTTGTCTCCGGTACTCGGGAAAAACTCCAATCCGGTGGAAGCATTCATGATTTTGTTGGGCCTGCTTTCGTTGGTATCTATAACGAGTATTGCTTCTGCAGATTCACTGGTGGCAGATACATGATATTGGCCGTTTACTGTGTATAGTGACGAACCCGGTTCGGCCGACCAAAGGACAACAAAATCACCGTTGGTCCCATCTGTCAGGTAATCCCCTTCTGTGCTCCAAATTTGCACCATTTCATGTACACCATCAGCCCACTCTGATATCACTGACTTTGAATCAGGTGCCTGTAGATACTCGTTAGTCACAAGGCGGCGCTGCTCACCCTCACCGATTACGCCAGCGACCCTGCGAATACTGGCGATATTCCTTCCGACGACCTCAGCCTCTATATAAGCAGGCATCTGCATTCCTACTGGCTCTCTACTGTAACTAATAATATTTGTTGAAACGTAATCATCGAGTTCGCTTTCGATTACCAAGCGAGGTGAAAGTATTGGGGCTGATGTTACCAAACTTGTGGTTGGTGCCTCCAGCTGCGGTAAACCAATTTCGTCCTCGAGCCGATAGGCGGTCACAGCATCTGATTGCCGCTGACAGGAAACCAAGACTAGCATAATACAGAAAAGGTTGATGAGATACGGGTATCTAAACATAGGCGACTACAATCAGATTCAGTTTCATTATAACGACCCAAACCTTGGAATCAAATGGGACAATTGGCGTCAGCTGGTTGTATCCTTGTCTATTGTCCTATGTGAACTATAATTTGTGCCGATCCTTCAATTTGACAAACAAATCAACTTTTGGTTTTTGCATTGGCCTAGCTAGCCAGTTCGTTGATAACCTTAATTTAATCCGATTGACTATTCCTCCATCCCATAAGCCCACAGTAGCACAATATCAGATGCACGAATATTCAGGTAATATCCATATGCATACCCCGTTTTCAGATGGCATGAAATGGCATGCTGAAATCGCTAGCGATGCTATCAGGGCAGAGCTAGATTTCATAATCGTTACCGATCATAATATAAAAGTAGGCGGGGTTGAGGGCTATTATGTCGAAGAATCCGGGCGCGTACTGCTCCTGACTGGAGAAGAAGTTCACGACATGCGACGGAAGCCCCAATCAAACCATTTTTTGGTTATTGGTGCCAGAGAGGAACTTTCGCAATTCTCGAGCGATCCACAGAACCTAATCGACAAAACACAAGCTTCGGGCGGTTATGGCTTTCTCGCCCATCCATTTGATCCGGAAATGCCGGGCTTCAACCTAGCAAGCCTTGGATGGCAGGATTGGGAAATCGAGAATTACGCTGGTTTAGAAATCTGGAATTATATGTCCAACTTCAAAGGACATTTAGATAGTCCATTGAAGGCA
>JAHEJP010000021.1 GCA_024638855.1 Chloroflexota bacterium | reverse complement strand
CTTACTTTCCAGCCAGGATCTTGTGGCTTCTATTTCCGTCCCTGTTAGTATTTCTTGCGCTTTTCGACCGCCAGCGCTTCAGGAACGTCTGGCGCGGCAGCCTGCTGATGATGTTGGTAGCCGGCATCGTTGCCGCCCCCTTGCTACTCTACTTGATCGGCAATCCCTCAGTCGAGGCCCGGGTGATTGAGCTTAGCCAACCTCTTGAAGCTGTTACTGAAGGAAATTTTGGTCCTTTGATGGGTAATATATTGGAGGGATCACTTGTATTGTTTTATCGGGGTGATGGCCAGTGGCGTTACAATATTCCTGGGCAGGCCTTCTTACCACCTATCATAGCACTTCTTTTTTTCGTAGGTTTAGGCATCGCCATTTGGCGGATCATAGCCGGCATCAAGCACAGACAACAAATAAATCGGGCTGTTGCTCCATTTTTTATATTTGTTTGGTTAGTGTTGGGCCTTTCACCGACTTTGGTCACCGGAGCCGAATTAAGCACGACTCGGATCATTGGCTTACAGCCGGTGCTTTATGTTTTTCCTGCCCTGGCTTTGGCCGAAGCATTCAAATTCCAGACGGCCCCCAAATGGCTGGCTAAGGGTCTAACGATTGTCCTTTTTTGTGTTCTTGCATTTCAGACAGCCAGGAACTACTTCGTCGTCTGGGCTAATGAGCCGGAAGTGCGTGTGCAATACGAGTCGGCCCTGGTTTCAGCTCTCAACTATATAAGTGAAAATGAACTGGAAAGTGTGGCTATCTCGACCACGACGCCCAATCGATATCATAGCCCGGCCGTGGCCCAATTAATGCTAAGAGATCGAGATGTGGCCATTAGCTGGTTCGATGGGCAGGGCAGCCTATTGGTATCTCAAGGCAGCAGTGGCACGATAATTTTTAGTGGCTTCGCCCCTCTTAGCCCACATCTGGAAAAGTATTTCAGCGAAGAACCTCTTGGCGAACTGCCTCAAAGAGCAAACGATATCGATCGCCCCCTTCTCGCCTATACATCCGATGGCCGCGCCACTTTCGAGGAGTTGGGTAAACAATTCAGCCACGATATAGAAACGGCCTTGTTACCTACCAGATTCGGTACGGCGGCCGATTTCCTGGGCTATGATATTCAGACCCCGGCCGTTAAGCCCGGCGAAACTCTCCGCTTGGCAACTCTCTGGCGCTTAAACGAACCACTTGAATCAGCGGTCATGTTCGTTCACGTCGTGAACCAGGATGGCCAGATCCTGGCCCAGTCTGACCGGCTTGATGCACCCGGCGACTATTGGCGGGAAGGTGATCTGCTTATTCAATTACACGAGATAATATTGCCCGACTCAATGGCACCAGGAACTTATCACCTCCTGGTTGGAATTTATACTAGCCAGGATGAAAAGCGCTTACCCGTCCAGGTCAATGGCACAACTTCGGACTATCTCCGCCTTCTTCCTCTGGTTGTTGGTCCATGAACAGTAATCAAAGATCCGGTTTGAACGGTTTGATCCGGAATCCTGGTTTCTGGGTAGGAGCGATCACCTTCGTGGCCTTTTTTCTTCGTGTCTGGCGATTGAATTCGCTGCCGCCCGGATGGCGGGATGACGAACTCATTAACTCACTGGTCATTTCCCAGAAAGTTTTGAACGGGGACTGGCAAGTTTATTACGCCGACGCTTCGGGGCACGAAGCCTTGTATCATATCTTAAATGCGGGCATGCTGGCCTTATTCGGACCCAGCGCGGCTGGTATACGTCTACTTTCAGCTCTCCTTGGCACGCTGACGGTTCCATTAACGTATCTGGTTGCCAAACGACTTTATGGGTGGAGGGTGGGCCTGGCGGCTGCAGCCGTGCTTACGCTCAGTTTTTGGTCGCTTATGTATTCACGGATCGGTATCCGCCATATTAGCCTACCTGTCTTCATGCTGGCAACGTTCTTCTTCTTCTTAAGAGGTACGGGGATTGGGCATGGCGGTGATCAGGTCAAAGGGCAAGGATCTTCTTTCATCGGCAAAGATTTTCTGCTGGCCGGCCTGATGATGGGCCTCGGTTTCTACACCTATTTTGCCTCTCGCAGCGTGCCCCTGATCTTGTTGGCCGCGATCGCCTACAGTTGGCTTTTCCACAGGCATGTGCTAGTTGGCCGTTGGAAAGATATTGCTCTCATGTTAGGCGTCGCTCTGATATTGGCCTTGCCCTTGATCTTCACTCTACTCCAACAGCCAGAATCTGAAGCCAGGGTAGGCGAGCTAGCCGTCCCGCTGGTGGAGGCGAGGGCCGGCAATTTTAATCCGCTGGGTGAACATATTCAACGCACGCTGTCCATGTATCATGGCGACGGCGATGAGGAGTGGCTTTATAACATCCCCCGCCGGCCGGTATTTGGACCGGTCGTTGCCATGTTCTTCTGGTTGGGAGTCGCCATAGCGATCTGGTACGCCCTGAGGCCTATCATCCGGCTTGGCCAATCTGCCTTCAATAGAGATAAATCACTAGCTGAGACCTCAAGTTACGAAATCGCCTGCGCCTTCATCTTAGTTTGGTGGCTCGTCGGCATCCTGCCGGCGTTCGTTAGCGTTCCCCCCGCTAGTCTTGGTCATACCATAATCGCCCAATCGGCCGTTTACATTCTGGTCGCCTTACCTGTTTTCGGTCTTGAAAAACTATCCCAGCTGCGCATTAGCCAGGCCAAATCCCGCAAGTCCTTTGCCGTTTTACCCTTCATCTTCATGTTGCTGTTGGTAATAGGCATTGCATGGCGTGACCTGCCCGATTATTTTCAGAACTGGCCCAACCGGGGTATGACGCGCTTTTTATATAGGGCTGAGATAAGTGAAATAGCCAACTATCTTAGC
Organism: Chloroflexota bacterium; assembly: GCA_024638855.1. Classification (GTDB taxonomy): domain Bacteria; phylum Chloroflexota; class Anaerolineae; order Promineifilales; family Promineifilaceae; genus UBA11865. The sequence goes on along the minus strand of JAHEJP010000021.1, from coordinate 23,298 downwards.
AATCATCCGGAACTCATTGATTTTGGAGTCGCCGGTCTTTTAGCCGGACCTTGGGACAAATTGGCTTTAGCTATCGAGGTGGAAAATGATTCCCAGATTCAACCGCGCTGGTTCAACCCAGATAGGGTTACTTTGCTTCAGGTAAATGGCGAACCCGCACTTGTTTTTAGCGGTTATCCGGAATCGCCAACGTTGGATGAATCCCTTTACCGGGTTATTCCAGGAGAAAAGGCCGGTGCCTTCAATCTGACAGTGATTGAAGCGATTGATGATGTGACCGGCGAGAAATCCTGCTTCCGGAACGGCTTATGTTTGCTAGCCGCCACATATGATCCATCGACCGGAGCGCTCGATTTGATTTGGGATGTTGAGAGTCTTCTGGATCTGCCCCCCATGCCTTTGATCAGTAATCCGTCACCGCCCGGCGTTTACGCTGGACCCCGCCTGTCCATCTTCAGCCACCTGCTTGACCGCGAAAGCCATATTCTAGCCAGCGATGATGGCTTATGGATCGACGCGACGACGTTAGAACCTGGCGATCGCTTTCGCCAGCGACATTGGTTTTCCGTATCGGAGGATGGTGAACCGGCCGTTGTTTCATTCGGCTTATACGATCCGATGACGAATGAACGTCTATTAACTGTAGACGGGCGCGATCATCTAACCCTACAGGTTATCAATAGGTGATCAAAGGGCCAGACTCTCATGAGTTCGCTCGCTTACGATCCCGGAGACAAAACGTGTAGCTAACGCTATACACGCATCCTAACTCAGACGATAGAATACTAGCATCATAGTGTTGGACGATATTGAAGTTGGCAGATAATTTGCAAGACTCGAAGCCTGCGGTGAGGAAGAATTCGGCCTGGGGCATCATCATCCTATTGGTGGTCTTTATCTTGCTAGCTTTTACCTATAGCATCATCAATCCCTTGCATGAAGCGACAGATGAATTGAGGCATTATCGCTTCGTTCGCGTTTTGGCGACAACGGGTCGATTGCCTATTCAGGGCCAGGAATCATGTCGTTCCCAAAGCCATCACCCACCGCTCTTTTATGCTTTTGGAGCATTGGCAACGGCCTGGATAGATACAGGGGATGACATTTGCGCCAAACCTTCTGAGAATCCATTTTGGGCATATCGATACTGGGAGGTTGGTCGCGACAATAAGAACCAGTATTTACATCGTCATGACGAATCATTTCCTTGGCATGGCGAGGCGCTCGCCGCCCACATTATCCGGGGAATTAACATCCTGATTGGCGCAGGGGTGGTCTTGTTAACCTGGCTCATCGGCCGGGCGATTTGGCCGGGCAATCGGGCAATCGCCTTGGGATCGGCCGCCGTCGTCGCTTTCAACCCGATGATCTTGTATATGTCTGGCTCGATCAATAACGATATCATCGCCGCCTTCAGCGGCGCGGCTGTGACCTATGCCTGCGTACGGCTCTTGCTAGGTCTGGGCAGGCTAAGCTGGCGTTGGGGGTTGTTAATGGGGGCTTTATATGGCCTAGCACTCATGAGCAAGTTCAATCTAGCTGTCATCATCATCCTGATTGAAGCTGCCATAACCTGGGCTGCATTTAGAAAGCCGATTTCAGAAGAGGATGTGGCATCAAATGGTTCGCAATCACAGGATCAGAGGTTTCAAAGCCCTTGGATCAAACGTTTAAAACTTTGGCTCGAGGTCAACTTAACCCTCGTGATAGTTGCCGGATTAGTCGCTGGCTGGTGGTTTCTTCGTAACCAGTTACTTTTTGGCGAGCCAACTGGCTTTCAAGAATTGACCGAATTGTGGGGTGTTCGCGATCCCCGGGAGAGCTTTAGCCTGGCTGTCTCGGAACTTCCCTACGCCTGGACAACTTTGTGGGGCAGATTCGGCTTCGGGCAAATTCCTTTACCGGACATATTTTACAATGGCTTGATGATCGTCTCGGCCGCCGGATTGTTTGGCGCTGTGGTTGGATTCTTTCGCAAAGCAATGCCGAAAGTGCGTCTCATTCTTGTTTTCTTGGCGGCTGATGTTTTCCTTTTCGCCCTGGTGCTATTCAATTACATGCTGGTAAGTCCGGCCGGACCAAATGGGCGCTTCTTTTTCCCGGCAATCTCAGCTTTAGCGATCTTGATCTTTTACGGACTCTGCCAATTGTTCTTGGTTGTTGAAGAATGGTACCAAACGTTGCGGCGACCGGCTGGAGATGAATTGCCTTCGACCAGCGGTGATAACCGGGCAATTAATATCTTCGCCGGTATCACGGCGACGCTCTTCTTCGCCCTGGCTTCTGCTGCCTTGTTGGGTTACCTCGCGCCTGCCTACGCCAAACCCCCCAACATAGCGCAAAAGACCCAGATTCCAAACCCCATGGGCGTTAGTTTCGATGGTTTAGCTACCCTTTTAGGTTACGAAGTGAGTACGACATCTTTGCGGCCGGGAGATTCGCTCGACATCGATCTTTATTGGGAAGTCAATGGCCAACCGCCGGGCGATTATCTGCTCTTCATACATCTCCAAGACATGGAACAGACTATGGTAGCCCAGCGCGATACGCATCCAGGTTTAGGTAACTTTCCGACCAGCCAATGGCGACCTGGCGATCGCTTTGTGGAAAGGATTAGGTTGTACCTGCCAGAAACAGCTTATGTGCCTAGTAAAGCTTCACTCAGCATTGGCCTTTATGAACCAGGCGCTTACAGGTTGGCCGTTTTTGATGAGGACGGACAGGCTATGGGTGACTCGCTCAAGCTAACTTCGTTGACTTTGTTGGCAAATGATAACGATTTCCCCAACCAACTTGAACAGAATTTCAATAATGAAATTCGTCTGATAGGTTACGAGTATGCATGCAGGGAAACAACACCCGGAGATTCGATTGAAATTCGACTTTTTTGGCAGCCTTTACCGGACTTTATTAGCGATTATGTCGTTTGGCTGGAACTGAAAGGTGAAGACGGAACCACTTACTCTTCTTTGGATGCCCACTCGCCAGCTGTCTTATCATTTGCCAACGACCTGAGTGAGGCCCAAGTCATAGAAAGTCAATATTTGTTATCCATCGACCCAGCTACTCCGGAGGGCAGTTATCCCATCTTTCTCTCTTTGGTAGATACTGAAACAGGCTGGAGGCCGAGTATCGTTGCCGAGGATGGTCATTTGATAAACACTCATCTCAAACTGGCCGAGGTACGAGTTTCTGATAAATGACAGTCCTGGGTTAACTTAGTAAATTTCGTAGGTAAATCGTAGGGTCTAATTTAGGTGAATTTGGTAATTCACTAATTGACAGGGAACTGTTCCTAGATATACTTAAATTATGCACGGTGAAGTACATATCACCGATTTTTGACTGTGTTGATCAGCGCACGCCATTGGCGTGCGTTTTTCGTTCATTTTGTTTTTGTCAAGCGGTATTCGGACACCGAAAATACCCATCATATCTTATAGGAGAGAGCTATGGATTATGGCATGATCGGCAAAATCGAGAAAGCGAAGATATATTCTGAAGAACGAGATCGGATGAAATTTGAGTCATTCCAGGTACAGATCCAAGGTGACAATAATGTTCATGTCGTCAATTACAATCATGGCCTTTGGGATTGTGATTGTGAATTCTTTGCCTCGCGAGCCGTCTGCGGACATACCATGACCATGGAGCGCGTTTTAAAAGGAATGGTAGATATTTCTTGAAGGTTGAGCCAGGATAGCGCACTGGCCCTAAATTCTGAATTGTGACCATCAATTTGTGGCGCGCTTCGTAACCAACAGTTTTTCTAAGAACATGTCCGGCCGTTAAACCGGACATGTTTTTTTGTTATAATCGGAATTGCCAGCCACCACCAAACCATTATCTTAACAATTATCCTGGAAGACCGAATTACCCGGTTGATCCGGAAATTGATCAGGTATCCGAAGTAAGGCGAAGTTGTTAACTTGAATGATGCGATCTTTCGGCTCACTTTTCCGAAGCTGTGTCATCGAAGAGGTCACCATGGAATTAGTAACGAGACTATCCGAGCATATCGGATCCCGGGATGGAAAGTTTTATAAGAGCACCCTATTCCAGAGCGAAGCGTTATTGCTTGGCATTAATTGTTTGGAGCCGGGCCAGATACAAAATCCTCACGAACATAGCGACCAAGATAAATTTTATTACATTGTTGACGGCGGCGGTTTATTTTGGTTGGGCGAGAAACGGATCAGAGCTGCAGCCGGCGTTGTTGTCTGGGCGCCGGCCGGATTGAGCCATGGCGTCGAAAATGATGGGTCAGACCGGCTTGTACTGATGGTGGGGATCGCTCCTGCGCCATGAAAGAGAGAATTACAATGACTATTGGCAGCGTTGAATTCGACCTAAAGCTGACTTTAATCATCATTATGGGCACTATATTGCCCATGATCGATTACTACAATCATCGTATTACGGGCACTAAGGCCTATGATCGAATGGTGCTGTATTTTGTGATACCGATGATCATCATCTTATTGGTATTCCGAGATAGGCCGTCTGAGTATGGCTTTCGAATCGGCGACTGGCGCACTGGCCTGATATGGACTGTCATTGGTTGTATTGCGATGGCCGTGATCTTATATTTTGTTGCCCGCACGCCGGTGATGCAAAGATATTATGCAGCTAAGGCGCCGGACAACGTGCTATATTTATTATATATAACGGCCGTTGATTTATTCGGTTGGGAGTTCATGTGGCGTGGTTTCTTACTATTCGGCATGGCGGCTGTCATTGGACCAGGTCCGGCCATCTTTCTCCAGGCGGTTCCATTTGCCTTCATGCATTTGGGCAAGCCAGAATTGGAGACAATGAGCACAATATTTGGCGGCGCAGCATTCGGCTTCATCGCCTGGCAATCAGGCTCCTTTTTGTACCCTTTTCTTATACACTGGTTTATCGCTTCCCTCACAATGCTCATCGCCACTGGCAGGGTTGGCTGATGACTAAAGATTTATCTCCGGGTATCACCTGATATCTTAAGCGACCAATCAAAAGCGAGTTGAATTATGCCCTCCTTTGAAATAACTCTAACCGAAATGGCTAATGGCGGCGTAGCCATGGGACGAGATGACCAGGAAAGAGTTATCTTCGTGCCATTAACGATTCCAGGCGAACGAGTTTCCGTCGAGACAGTAACAGATAAAAAGCGTTTTGCCAGAGCTCGCTTGTTAGATATCTTGGAGCCATCGCCGCAAAGGGTGGAGCCAGCCTGTCCCCATTTTACCCTCTGTGGTGGTTGTCATTTTCAGCATATTCGCTATGAAGATCAATTAATCTATAAAGAGAAAGTTATTCGCGATCAGCTTAGCCGGATCGGTGGTATTGAAACCCCTTCGGTGGCAGAAGTACTGCCTAATCCTGATCCCTGGCGCTATGCGTCCGATATCAGCTTTAGCACGACCAGTGACGGTAAACTGGGTTTTTGGTCGCCAGAATTGAGTCGGGTTATTCCTGTTGAAACATGCTTCATCATTCGCCAGCGGCTCTTGGAATCATTTCAAGATATTGATCTCGAATTGGCCAACCTGCACAGATTAACCTTGAGATTAGACCAGGATGGATCCGCTTTGGCAGTTTTAGAAATGGAAGATGGCGAACCGCCCGCTCTTGAATCAAATTTCCCGATTTCAGTAGCTTTGTTATTGCCAGATGGCACGGCCGCCAACCTAGTGGGGGATAACTATATTGTAAGGTCAATCAAGGGGCGGGACTTTCGAGTTTCGGCCGGCAGTTTCTTTTACCCAAGCATTCTGGCGCTAGAATTGATGATTGATGTTATCCTCAGTTTCGCCGGATTAAGCGGTCGTGAATCATTGCTTGAGCTTTATAGCGGTGTGGGCACACTAACTGCTTTTTTGGCTCCAACTTGTGCAGATGTCGCCTGCTTTGAATTAAATCCCGATAGCGTCAACGACGCGGCCGTAAATCTCCTTGATACCGAGAATATCAGCCTTTATGAAGGTCCGGTAGAAGAGATTTTGCCCTTGATATCTTCGTTGCCCGACGTCCTGATAATCGATCCCCCGGAAAGTGGACTGCCAGTGGCGATTGTCGACGAAATCGCGACAAAGTCCCCGGGCAAAATAATTTACATCAGTTCCGACATCGCCACTCTAGCCCGGGATGGCAAGCGATTAGGTGCAAAAGGTTACCGGCTCATAGCCATGCAACCTATCGACATGTATCCCCAGTCATTTCAAACTTTGACTGTCTCGCTCTGGCAATCTGCTGATACGAGCTGAATCGATGGCGATAGCTCTTTCGTTTCGCTGGTGGCCATCATCGGTTTATAAAGCCGGCCGCAATTTGGCCTGGTTGCCGGTCCTTGATTACCAGCTTCCTTATCGTTTATACTAGCGGTATAAGTTGTGTAATCGGATGGGGTAAGCCGGTTCAATAGCTGCGGAGACCATTGTCAACAGAAGAGGCTGATTTCGAAACGTTCAATTTCTAACTAATGTCCCGGTGATATTGAGCGTTCTTGCCAAGAGCGGAATGTATCCGAATGAAGAGATTGGTAATCAGGTACATACAATAGTTTGGAGGAATCAACATGTCACTCGATAGAAAAGCAACCTGGGCAAGCCTTGATGCTCTATGGAAAGATACTAATGTGGAGATCTTGGAAGCCAAGGGCAAAAAATTCGCCATCATAAGCGATACACACATGGGTGATGGGGGCGAAGCCGATGATTTTCGAGCGAATAAGCCAGCGCTCTTAAATGCTCTGGAATATTATCTCAAGGAAGGCTATTCTCTTATTTTGCTTGGCGACATCGAAGAGTTTTGGCAATTTGACCTGGATGCCGTTACGAGAGAGTATGACAACTCCATATATGCCAGCATTCGCAAATTTGGAGAGAAGCGTGTTTATCGCATATTTGGCAACCACGACTATGAATGGGGTGGATTTCAAGACCCAATTAAATCGCACAGCAAGAAACAGGGATTGGCCGATGAAGCCTTGAAGATGAAGGATAAAATGGGTAATTTAGGTATCCTACTTGTCCATGGGCATCAAGGGAGCGTTGATTCAGACAAGTTTTCCTGGTTCAGTCGTTTTTTCGTCAGAATATTTCGCGGAATTGAGCCGTTGGCCAAAGCCACTGGGCTTTATGGACATGGAGCGGCTACTAAATCGCCCGTAGCAGGCGACTACGAGAAGACGTACTATGCTTGGGGGAAGAGCCGCAAGGTCCTCGTGATTTGTGGCCATTCTCATCGAGCGGTCTTCGCTTCAAAGACTCGAGCGGACGAATTGCTGGACATCATCGCCGATCTGTCGATAAAAGAGTCTGACCGGCGCTTTACCAGGAAAAAAAGGCGTGATATCCGTCGCGAAATTTCCCGCCTGCAGGACGAATATGAAGATGAAAAGGATAAAGGCCGGGCCATTGAACTCGACTCTGGCGATCAGCAGAAACCCTGTTATTTCAATAGCGGATGTGGGCTTTACAGTGATGGCATCACGACACTAGATATAAATGACGACATTATTCGGTTGGTCAAGTGGCATAGAGACGCGATTGGTGGGGATTTGAACGTAGTCTTCAAAAAAGGTAGTTTATCAGCCTTTGTTAAAGAGGTAAATGGGTAAGACGTTATCCTGCAAGGAGGCTGTTGACTTGGGTTATTTATTAGTCAATCAGCGCCTAGCGCCTTCAAATTCGCGAGCCTGCCAGGCTGCGTATAGCGCAATGGCTCCGGCCGTGGCGGCGTTGAGTGACGCAACCTGCCCACGCATGGGTAATTTAAGCAAATAATCGCAATTCTTGCGTACTAGCCGCCGTAATCCGCTCCCTTCGTGGCCCAGGACAATGCCCAATGGTATGTTGAGATCGATCTGACCTAATATCTCGGAGCCTTCAGTCATATCCAAGCCTACGATCCACACGCCAGCCGCTTTTAAGTCCCGAATCGCTTGCACCAGGTTAGTAACTTGGGCTATGAGCAGATGTTCGGTCGCCCCGGCTGAATAAATAGCCACGCTTGGCGTAATATCTGGCGCCCTCCGATCTTGTAGAATGACACCGTGAATCCCACAGGCCTCAGCAGCACGAAGTATCGTGCCGATGTTTTGAGGTCCGTGAAGCAAGTCGAACAACAACAGGAAAGGCTTCTCATTCCGCTCATCAGCCAGAGCCAAGATATCTTCTGGGTGACTGTATTGGTAGGGACCCGTTTCCAATAACACCCCTTGATGGCTACTGTCTCCGGCAAGTTGGGATAATTTTTGCTTGCCGGCCGTTTCAATAGGGATTCCCAGAAGGCGAGCGCTAGAGGCGATTGGTCCGGTTCCGCGGGCACCTTCTTGTATCCAGAGGCGATTGATCTTTCGTCTATCTCCGCGCAAGGCTTCGAGAACGGTATTACGCCTGTAGAGCAATTCTGTCATCAGATCTTATGATCGGGAGCTTTTGGCGTTTAAGGCAGCATTGGTTTGGCTAGCAGATAAACTGTTGATTTTATGTCAATAATAAGGTCAGTGAAATTGACCTGCTTGATGTTTATGTCAACTATCAGTATTGGGCCGGGCGAAGATCATGCGGCCAGCCGTCGTCTGCAGCACCTTGGTTACTACAACCCCGATTTCATCGTGCAGGTATCCCTTACCGTCTTCCACTACAACCATGGTGCCATCATCAAGATAGGCCACTCCCTGACCGACTTCACGTCCTTCCTGAACGATCTTGACCGCCATTTCTTCTCCAGGCAAAAAGACTGCCTTAACTGCATTGGCTAATTCATTGATATTGAGGACTGTTACCCCTTGTAGTTCGGCAACCCGGTTCAAATTATAGTCATTGGTCATGATGGGGCAGCTTAGCTCACGAGCCAGGGCTACCAACTTGCTGTCCACGTCTCGAACTTCGGTAACATCCATATCCGTAAAGCGTATTGGAATTGGGCAATCTTGTTGCAGGAAGCTTAGGACGTCCATCCCGCGTCGACCGCGGTTTCTACGAAGGGGATCTGAGCTATCGGCGATATGCTGCAGCTCTAGCAGAACAAAATTCGGTACGAGCAAAGTCGCCCGTACAAAACCAGTTTTACAAATATCGCTAATTCGGCCGTCGATAATAACACTTGTATCCAACAAAATTACTTGATCTTCTACTTGCTGCGTTTTTTGAGGGACATTTCTTTCTGGTCTAACAAAACTCAAAGTTGACCGCAGATCATTCTGCCGCAAAGTTAAGATGACAACGCTCAAGTAGCAGAGCAAAATAGCTGAAATGATGGGAATTATTTGCCTAAATGGATTCGGCAAGGTGGAAAGGGGCAACGTCAACAGGGAAGCAGCTATCAGGCCCAGAAAAATCCCACCAATGATAGCGACCAGGCGTTCGACAGGCATGCCAGCCAGGTTATTGCGAACACGCCTTAAGGGGCGAATTGTAAAGATTGGGGTCAGAATTAGACCGGCCAAAAAACCAAGTAAACCAAAGATGAAGATATAGGCTGGGCCTTGCTCGGTGGCATCTAACCAGCGAGCCAGATTGGCGCCGAAGTAGGCAGCAAACACTGCACCGAATATCGCGCCGATGATGCGGGCAATAAACTCATTACTAAATCGCATAATTGCTAACTCTCTTTACTCAAGCAGGTCATCTTAGGTCTGGCAAACAAAAAGGTGAACGCACGTAACTGCGCGTTCACCATATAAGTGTCGTCCAGACCGTAAAACTCAGCGACGAAACCGAGTTTTTGGTGTATGTACTTTACCCTTCTGTCTCTTGTTCGATAACTAAGTAGCTCTTGTCAACAGCCTGAGTAAAATAGGTCATTAAAATATAAGAATAAGTCCAGGCGCAGCAGATCCGTGAATTCGGATGGTAGCACAGGGAAAGGCAAACAGCAAGTTGCCCTGGACCTATTTTTATCGCCGCCGGTTCTGGGCTGCCATGGCCGGCCTGGCTGGAACATGTCTCGGCCCGCTTGGGCGGATTCTATGATTGGGGACATCAATCGTCGGTTGCCGATCACCTGTTTTTGATTTAACGTTGAACTCAAAAAGGCGATTACCGGCGATGGAAAAAGCGCCGATGAACAATATTCGGGTGAGCCAGACCAAAATGGCGACAAACACAGGTACGACATTCAAGAGTTCCGATCTGCTTAAAACTTCGTTCCCAAAATCATGGCTAAGCAGAGTAACAGATACTGCCCACCAGGTCATGAGGGCATTCATGGTCGCTCCAAGCAACCAGGCACCCATCAAATACCACACTTCCTTGTTTTCCCCATTTTCTTGGCCGGTTCCAAAAAGATAAGCTAAACCGGCAAAATCAATAGCACAGAAAGCGACCGCTAGTATTGTCGCCCAGCGAATCCGCATGAAACTCGTTTCGGCCAGAAAATCGCTTAGTGCATATTGGGTAGAGTCAAAATTGAACATCTCGAATGCCAACAGAGCAATGACCAGCAGAATCCCTATCAAGGCTCTCCGAGGTATATTGGCCAAGGCTTCGGCTGGTTGAAATGAAGTTCCAGGCTTTCGTTTGTCGACGGCCGAGCCCTTGCTGCGAACCCCGGCGAATGAGTCACCCAAATGTAAGCCATGACTGCTGTCTATCGTACTTTCTTGCCGCATATCTGAATCCTCTCACAAGACACAAATAGTGGGATACGGCTTCTGCCGGATCACAATTCCAAAGATTTGGATGCGATGGAACTGGGGAGCAAACTCAGTTCCATCGCAAACGGGAGAGCAGAACATTTGTTTCAATAATAGCACACCTGTTCTATTTGTGTCAATAGGTATTTAATATGGATTAGCGCGGCCGTTTACGTCATGATATGCTCTCCCGGCAAGAACAGGCTACCCCAAATCAACCACAAAAACCCAAGTTAGCTGCAACCGAATGGTGTATCTCGCTCAGATTGCAGGAGGAGAAATTAGATGCAAGCTATCAATACGTTGGAGATCCTTAAAAATGGCCTACCGGACAGTGTATTGCCGCCCCGCCATATTATTGTCGTTGGAGCGGGCCTGGCTGGCCTCACTTCTGCCCTGCTGCTGCAAGAAGCCGGGCACAAGGTCACTATTTTAGAGGCCCAGAACCGACTAAGCGGGCGCGTCTTTACATATCATGGCTTTCCGGGCAAGATGTATGGTGAATTCGGCGCGATGCGCTTCCCACGCCAGCATAAATTGGCTCAACACCTGATTAAAGAACGATTTAGGTTGGAAACGCGGCCGTTTCCCATGTACGACGAAGACACCTTCATCTACTTAAATGGAATTGCTCTCCGGCGCAGCGAATTCTATCCCGCCAAAATGAATTTCAATTTGCCGGCCCACGAAGCGGGAAAATTACCGGATGAGTTATTGAAGGAAAGTATGCAACCACTGCTTGACCAGATGGTCGAGCCCAGGGGTTGGGAGCGTCTGCTCGCCGAATATGATGAGTATTTACTGATTGATTATCTCAGAGAAAGCGAGATGAGTGATGATGCCCTGGCGATGATCGGACCGTTTTTGAACTTGGAAGGACGTTTCCACTTCTCGTTGCTCGAATGGTTCGCGCATTACTACGAGGATGTCTTCGGCGATTTGGTTTACATCGTCGATGGAGCTGATTCCCTGCCCAATGCCTTTGCGCCAGAATTGATGCAAGCCATTCGTTTGGGCGCCGAAGTCCATGCTATCGATCAATCGGCCGATTCCGTCAGCATACATTTCAAGGACAGTACTGGTTATTCCCAAAGCATCACTGCTGACGAATGCATCTTGACAGTGCCCTTTAAATTACTGCGTCATATGGAAATTGAGGGTTTGGATCCAAACAAATGGTACACGATTCGAAATGTCTATTACGGCCGGGCTCACAAGATATTTATGCAGTTTAGTGAAAGATGGTGGCAGACAAAGTACCAGATCACCAATGGCCTCACCGTCACTGATCTGGCGATCCGAAACATCGTTTATACACCGGCAGGGCAGGATGATCGCTTTCAAAAAGGAATCTTAATCGTCTCCTATGCCTGGGGACAGGACAGCATGGCCTACAGCATGTTATCTGAAGGGCAGCGTATCGCTCAAGCGTTGCAGGATTTGATAAAGATCCATCCAGAGGCGCGGGACACCTTTGAATTCGGTATATCCCATGACTGGGCTTTGGATCAATATGCCGGCGGCATCGGGCCATTATTCCGGCCGCATGAGATGAGCGGCCGTTTTTTCGACAATATTGTCCGGCCGGTCAATCGCATCTGGTTTGCCAATGACGCCTGCGATCGTCGGCACAGGCGCTGGATCGAGGCAGCACTGATCGCCGGTGTGAAAAATGCTTATGCCCTACACACAGGTATGCGCAACGAACTCCCCGAAGATTTTACCGAGTAAATAAAATCCACTTCGATTATCGTGATCGTCAGGTGGTCAAATGGCATGATGGCTGGCTCCTGTAGCTTGACTTTGTTTGTCGGTTTGCAATAGCCCACAACAAGGTTTACTTATGCGGAAGAATGCCTGGTCAACTCATTAGTTTGATTTTTCCTTTTCTTCGTCGTCATTTCTTTTGTCATCATCGTCATCGTTTTCATTTTCGTCGTCGTTTTCGTTATCGTGGTCGTTTTCGTTGTCCTCGTCGTTTTCGTTATCCTCGTCGTTCTCGTTGCCGTCATCGTCGTTCTCGTTGTCGACGTCATTTTCATTGCCATTGTCGTCGTTATCGTTCCCCTCCCCACTGTTGCTCTCCTCAGTTGGAGTCGGCGTTTCCGTTGGTATGATGACGGCCTCATCGGTTGCTTCTGGGAGAATCGCTGTTGCTGTGGGCTCGGCTGTCGCCGTCGGCGAAGGCGTAGATGTAGCCGTTGGTGTATTGACTACTTGATCTGGTCCTTCCGGAGTTTGCTGCCGATTGATCCGCGGTGTTGGCTTAATTTCCGGCAGTTCATCAGGCACAAACTGGATCGTGATGGCTCGGGCAACCAACCGACCGTTTGTTGTTTTCGCTTCGACCCAAACGAAGCGTCCTACCATCGGCGTACCCTCGACCATAGTAGATTCATCGATAACCAATCGCAGACCGGCAACCACCCACTCGCCGTCACCGACTGATTCGATGATGCCGCTAAATGAAACCTCTGCCTGACGACCACGGGCCAACAATTGCTCTATCTCCCGAATCCTTTCTTTTTGATAATTTTCTCTCAGCTGATCTTGGGCAAATGGGTTCGAGGTTAATGACAAACGAATGTTTTCCACAGTTCGTTTCGTGTCATATAAAAAATCGCCAGGTACTGTTTCAACCGAAGCATATAAAATACCGGCAGCCAGGATGACCAACACCATGATTAACGGCACGAAGGTCAATGTTAAACGTCTAAAGAGCCAGGCGGTCATAGCCGGCTTGTCAACTCGGGTTTGCAGAGCCACTGCCCGATCAAGAAAATGCTGGCGTGACTCGGCTTGAGCTGCCAACGAGTGAGCAACCTTAACCGAAGTCAATGCCCTGGTAGTTTCCAGGAGGGGGCGCAACTCGGCCGCGTATTGCGGCTGACGCTCCAGAACCGAATCGAGTGATTCGCCCATTTCCATAGCCTCGAGACTTTCGATCAACACGCGTTCAAATGCAGCGTCCATCAGAGGCTCCTCCAGTCTGATAGTTTTCGTGATAATGCTGCCACGGCCCGGGCCTGTAATTGCTTTACTGCTCCCTCGCTTTTCCCCATTGTCTGAGCTACATCCCTGATTGGCATCTCATAACCAAATCTTAGAGCGATAACATCTTGCTGGTCTTCAGTAAGTTCTTCAAGCGCCTGGTAGAGTTCGTTGAGTGTTTGGCGTTTGGAAAATGCCTCACCTGGGTCGATGCTATCAGCTTCAAGGTTTTCACTTAACTCCGTTTGCTCAATTTTGTATCTTTGTCTGTGATAATCCGCGACCACAAACGATGCCACTCGATATAGCCAGCCCCGCAAGGTGTTCTGGGGGGCGTTTCGATCACGGACAGCGTCCAGAAGTCGTGTAAAAACTTCACTGGTCAAATCTTCCGCTACCTGTTGGTTGCCCACTTTAAAGGTAACGTATCGAAAAATAGCCGGATAATAGGTTTCATGAACCTCTGTCAATACTTCTGGATCTAGTTTACGAACCCCGGCCAATAAGGCTTGCTCATCTATCACAACAATTGGTGCTCCGTCCTAAGACAGTTCTTCAGTGCTGTTGAGGTTCGAAATATACCACAATGCAGGTTGCTGATAAGGCTTTGTCTCGTGCAATTTGGTAAGAATGCTTCGCCTCAAGATAGATGAGCAGAATGATTGGTCTCAGAAGAATATCGATACGCCCGTTCAACAACCTGTTTGTTGACTAGTCGTCGTCATCGTCGTGGTCGTCATCGTCGTGGTCGTCATCGTCGTGGTCGTCGTTGTCTTGGTTGTCATCGTGGTCATCATCGCCATCATTGTCGTCGCCATCATCATGATTGTCATTGACATTGTCATCGTCGTCATGATTTTCGTTGACATCGTCGTCATCGAAATCATCATGATCGTCGCCGTTCTCATTCATGTCATCGTCGTCATCGAAATCATCATGATCGTCGCCGTTCTCATTCATGTCATCGTCGTCATCGAAGTCATCATCAAAATCGAAAATATCATCATCTTCGTCTTGATCATCGTCGATGTCGTTTTCGTTCATATCATCATTCTCATTCAGGTCATCATTCTCGTCGAAGTCACCATTGTCGTTCAATTCGTCTTCGTTATCGTTGAGCAAATCATTTTCCAGGTCGCTCTGAAACAACACGATTTCCAAGGCGACCAACTGGTCTACGTCTCCAGCACGAATTTCGACTTTAACCTCGTCGCCGACGGCGATATTTTCATCAATTTCCGTCCCATCATCGACAAGAATTTTTTGACCATCAATGGTCCAACTTACTTTTGTAATAACATCGACCTGCCCGACAATTTCAGTATCGTCGCCTTCCTGGACCTGATCGGACAATCCGGAAGCCTGGCCAGGCTGAAATGATTCCTCCAAAGAGGCTTCGGTCGGGGTGCAAGCGACGATCAGAATTAATAACCCAAACAAAATGAAGGGAATCAATTTTCTGCTATCAAGATTTATCATTTTCTTCTCCTTGTTAAAAATGGCGAACTGCATATATCTTCACCCTATTAGTCGTTGAATGAACCGGAAAGTAACGGCTGTTCATGATAAAATGTCTGAGGAATCTATTTTGGTCGCCTTAAAAAGCAAACGGATGGCTCAGTGGCCATCCGTTCATATCGCCCGCCCGGCAGTTCCTCAACTTAGTTGACGGCAAAAATCACAGCATATTTGTCACGATAAAGTTCTTCAAGCAATGGATCTTCGGTCGCTTCTTTTAAGAACGATTTATGTTTCAGGTCAGAAAAGACGTAGCTAGCGCCGAACCGATCACGGATGGTTTCGCCAGGCAACTCTACATCACCCTGCGTAATCCGGCGCCATTCATCGTAAAGTTCATCGTCATACAATTCCATATAGGTTGGATCAAGACCTACGGTGTAAATATTATTTTGGTTATAAAAGAACAAGCGGGTGAAGTCATCCCAATCCGTTTGGAAGACCAAACTTCCGACCGGGGCATTGTCATGAAGCCAGATAGCAGCTTCGGCATACTGGTCGGCTGGTTTTGATCCGCCAATAGCTTCTCGGGCCTGATTCACGACAAAGGCAGCGGGAATGGCTAATAATACAAGTAAGGTTACGAAGGCGACCTTAGCCCTGGCTTTGCTTTTTCCCAGCCATTCTTCTACTAAGGGCGCAAAACTAATGACGGCAAATATGAGAGCGATGGCGGGAAAGTATTCGACGAATCGGCGAGAACGAAAAAGTAAAAAAGCAAACAGAATCGCTAAGATGAACATGGTGAGGGCCACACGGTCCATTCGCTCTTTTCGCCAGCCCCAGGCAAACGTGCCCAGAACTAACGCAAGTAGGGCGATGCCGGAGTTTTCGACTAATGTCCAGGTCCTGTACGGATACCATTCATTGCCAACGCGCGTGCTTGAGGCGCCGATCTTGGGCGCCAGATGATTGATGATGAAAGAGATATTTTCCGGAAAGTATGGGTTGACAAAGAGCCCGAGAATGATGCCCACCGCAGGAAAAGCTAGCGCCTGCCATACAAATCTTCTTTCGGTTAGCCATGTAGCCAAAAAATAGGTGCCACCCAGGACTAACAATAATGGAAAAGCATCATAGAGCCAGACGAAAAGAAAGCCAAGGGGCAAGAGCAGCCAAAATCGCTCTTGAAACAACCAATGAAGAGCCAGGACGAGGAACAAGAGGGCCGCCGACTGAGCTCTCGGCATGCTCATCCGATAAAGGAACGGTTCTGATACGGCAAAGAGACCCAATGTCCAAACAGCCGCCCATCGAATACCCTGGCTTCTCAACAGCCACCAACTAGCCAGGAAAGCCAGGGAAGGTAAAAGTATGCTGGCGAATTTGGCCCCAGTGGTTAGCGATTCACCGCCATCGAGGGCTGGTTCTGTTCCACTGAACAGGGCCAGATAGAGATGGTACAGCAAATGATGATCGTAGAATGATTCAGCATTTAAGATGGTCATCGGCAACCAGTCGAAGGTTGGCTTTAGCCCTCCTTCTCGAATGAGCAAACCCATACGCGCGTGATAATAACCATCGGTCCCCACAAGAGCGTCCGAGCCAAATTGCATGTAGGAAAATAAGACCAAGAACAAAACAAACAGGCCGCTGCCAATAGCTACTAATTGCCAATTTGCAATTAATAAGCGCAGTCGCCCCAAGGTGTGTTCCGAGGAAATCATGGCCGTCGTGGTATCGTTTGGTGTGGTCATATTGCCCTACTAATATAAGTCGACTTGGCTGTCCAAAAGTTATGGCAGAGGCGATTAACTAAAGGAGCAAATGGACAACAAGCGCCTGTTAGTATGAGCTCGCGGTTCACTTCCTGAGAGAGGCAGAACTGCGTTCCGCCTGCAGTTCGCGTGCAATCGTGCCTACTTTGCCCCTTTTTATTCCACGTCAGCCTAAATGTTGTCTCCAGAGGTAGTGGGACAAGCATGTCATTTTGTTAACTGGTTAAAAACCACCTGGACAGGGTCTCAAAGGATGTAAATCGTTGAAATCCTTTGTTCAATTGGCGTTGGTCTAGCACCCTTGAATAAGTCAATCCGTTGTTGGTGCTGCCTGCCAACTGGTCATTTTCCCAGCAAAACCTGCGCCTCGTTTACAGTCATGTCGACGTTATAGATTTTTGTGCCAGGCTCCTGAGCTTTACTCTGGGCCAATGAACCTATATCCAGAGGACCAAAGCCAATCTCCGTGATAAGCTCGGCAACAATCTCTTTGGCTTCCAAATCATCACCGGCAATGAAAATGACACGCCTTTCGCCGACAGGCAAAGCAAGATTGCCCTGACTGCTGAGATGTTGATACCAAATGGTGTTAAACGCCTTGACGACCTTTGTTGCGGGTAAATGTTCAGCGATCAGCTCACTCTGGGCTCGCCCGCCGAGCTCAATCTGGCCATCACGCCCTGGGTAGTAGTTGGCGGCGGAAATTAGTATTTTGCCAGCCAACTGTTCAACAGGTAATGTTGGGTAGCGTCCATATGGAATTGCCTCAACGACCACATCGCCAAACGAGGCGGCGTCCTTCACTGTCATTGTCTTGATGTTTGGACCGAGCTCACTAATGACATCTGCTAGCGATTCAGGACCGCGCGAGTTGCTTATGGCTAGATGGTGACCAGCTTCTGAAAATAGTCGGGCTAACGTCGCGCCTATGTACCCGGCACCAATAATACCAATATTCATCTTTTTCTCCTCATGCGAACGTCTTGGCCGATGATTGGCGCCGTTGGGCGGAATGATCAGACCATCAAATTCAACGAAGTGGTTCGAACGTTCTGTTGCCTACAATTCTACGATAGCGTACTTAAAACATAACTCGCTGCTCTTGTTTAAATAGCTGCGTCGCGCCAATTGACTAGTTTTTCGACAAGATCGTAATCCCACGGTTCCCCCAATCCAAGAATGAAATAAGTGGCCCCAGCCTCGGCGAAGGCGTCAAGATTGCCAGGAACATCTTTTTTGTCGATGGAAACAGTTCGCTGGATCGCGGCTGGATCGCGGCCGATGGTTGTGCACCAGTTAGTGAGAACATCGTTCTTGTGTTGCCATTTTTCCGGCGGACCAAAGCCGTTCCACAGGTCGGCAAATTGCGCTGTGAGTCTTAAGGTTACCTTTTCACCACCACCGCCGATCAAAATGGGAATTGGGTTGCGGATGGGGGCCGGCACTTCCATGGCCATTCGTTTCTTGATGATGGGCAGCGCTTCACCAAGGTCACGCAGACGGCTACCGGCCGTTCCAAAGGTATAGCCAAATTCGTCATAGTCTCGCTCGAACCAGCCAGCGCCAAGGCCCAAGATGAGTCGTCCATTACTGATATGGTCTACTGTCTTGGCCATGTGGGTCAACAGCGCAGGGTTGCGGTAGCTGTTGCAGCTGACCAGACAGCCGAGCTCCACCCTATTAGTTAGCGCGGCCATGGCGGTCAGCATGGTCCATGCCTCAAAATGCTCACCATTGGCATCACCGTAGAGAGGAAAAAAATGGTCCCAGTTCCAAAGGGAGTCAACGCCAAGGGCTTCCACCCGGCGCACTGCACTTGCAAATGACTCATATGTGGTGTGTTGGGGATGAAGCTGGACACCGATAAGTAGTTTCTTGGCCATTCATTCTCCTATTTGTATGATGGTCTAGCAGTGGACAGTATTGAATGCTCAATTCTTACCGAACTGGGGTGGTAAGGCAACCGAACAGTCTGCTGTTTCCGATCGAGACAACTTGATTCGCTCATTTGCTTTTCTGATAAACACAAAGTTAGATGGAAATTTCAGCCGTCTCTGCATAGGACAGTGAACTAGACTGCGTTATCGAATATCTGCGATGGTCTCATCGAAAGCTTTGACGGTAAACCGCAAAACGAGTCGGCTTGTGCCTGAATGCCGCTGATATAAACCATCCATTAGTCCAACTCGGCACCCTATTGGCTACGGCCGTCGCCTTCTTTGTGGCTGTTGCCCTTCCAGACGCCTTCTACGATCGTGCCTTATGGTTCGTAGTTACCTATGTGCTCGTCCGAGTGATCGCGCTTACCCTATATGCCTGGATTGCTTCTGAGGACCCCGCCCAGAGCGCGGCAGTTCGCCTTTGGATCATCGTCTCTCTCGGTGGGTTGACGGCCGTCCTAATCGGTGGATATCTTGGTTGAGCGTTCCAGTTTTGGTTTTGGGCGGCGGCAATCCTTCTGGACATCATTGCCGGTGCTATTGGTAGACGAGCGGAAGGATGGAACCTGCACCTAGAGCATTTTTCGGAGCGACACGCTTTGTTTGTCATCATCGCTTTGGGTGAGACCCTCATCGTTGCGGCCGGCATAGTAACCGGCGCATCGTGGTCAAGCAATCTGTTGGCTGTCGCGGTTCTGGCGGTGGCTATCACCTGTGGCCTTTGGTGGAGCTACTTCCCGCGAGCTAAACCTATACTCGATCAGGGGTTGGAATCAGTCCACGGTGCCGAGCAAACGAGGATGGCGAGAGATGTCTTCAGCTTTTTTCACTTTCCAATGTTATGTGGTGTGATTACCTACGCCTTCGTGGTCGAGGAGATCATGGCGCATCCAGGCGAACCACTCCCGTTCGTCGGAAGAGTCACTCTCGCAGCCGTGCTTATTCTATTCGTGGGCGGGATGGCGGTCGCCATTTGGCGTGCAACACAATACTTGCTTGTATCGAGAATAATTCTGACCGCCGGGATGGCCATCTCAATCTTAACCATGTCTGAAATTACCGGACAATATACTCTGGTGATTGCCTTCGCTGGAATTATAGCCACCGTCGTCGTTGAACAACGAGCGGAAAACCTCGTAGATACACAGCCACGCAAATGATAATATCGGCATCTTCTTGTGCCCCCATGCAAATATCAATCTCGATGTTTGATCGTCTAGCGCAGGCTTGATAATCTACGTTTACGCCGCCATGTAACATCTCAAACAACTTACAATACAAAAGGCGTGTATCGCCTTTGCACCATTTCATGGACAGCAGTTTTTAATCAGAATCAGAAGGAAGATTTTCTTTTTCGCCTGCACCAATCAGCCGCCAAATCAGGAACAGGAAAAGGCCGAATGGCCCAGTCATGAGGGTGAAGAACAAGGCAGGTATCCGCACCCAGGTCGGGGCGTTCAGACGGCAGCATTGGCGATAAATCCATGCACCCGTAAATAGGTCCAGGGCCAACATATGAGACCAGGCTCCGAGCGCGCCCTCTCTTGTACTCAAAGCGTTGCTAATACCTTCTAAAGAAGTGAAATCAGGTAATCCTTGGTCTTCTGATGACCCCGATCGGATACCGATTAGCAAGGCTACCAGGTAATTTAACGCTGCAAAGCCAAACAGGCTGCTTGAATGGGCGGCTCGTTCGGTGAACCGATTTTTAGGGGCGAACATCATCGCCAGCCACAATGGTATGGGATACAAATTAATGAAGCGGAAGAATGTCTCCATCTTGACCTCCGAGCTGCGTCTCTAAACATCAAATTTTTGCATAATAAGCTTAGCAATGTTTGGCGCCAATACGAGTTTAATTGGCAAACAAGGCACACTTTTATTCAAGAGTGGTGACGTTTTATCCTGCTGTCCGGCGACATTTTCATTTGTAAAGACAGCTAGGCGACCTTAGAATTTTGATATGATATTTCATTTGGCCCCCTGAGGATAATTTGAAGTGTTGCTTCAATTTCGATCTCATGGTTGTATACAATACAGCATTGAGTCTTGAATCCTAGGTGAAAGGCTTGGTGGGTGAATCATGTGACTTGGCGACGCAAGCATTTGAGTGGAGGCTTAAATGTCGGACTTTGACTTCCATCAAGAGATTGCTGATCTGTTATCTTCAATTCCATATTTTGCTCACGTAGATTCCCACACGCTGAGTGCCATCGCCCGATCTGCCATCCGAAGAAACTACCAGGCAGATCAAGTTGTTCTTCTAGAGGGAGAGCCTAGCTCTGGGCTCTTCGTCGTTCAGGAAGGTTGGCTGAAATCGGTCAAGACCTCACTGGAAGGGCGGGAGCAGGTATTGCGCATTGTTGGCCCGGGCGATGTATTCAATGCGATTGGCGCCTTAGCCAGTTCGACCAATCCAGGCACCGTCATCGCCCTTGAGCCGGCAACTTTGTGGATACTTCAACCAGAAACTTTCCTGCGGCTGCTAGAGGAGCACACCGATCTGGCCTGGATGATCATTCAAGCCTTGGCTGAGCGAGTTCAGCGTTTGATGAGCCAGGTTGAGGACCTATCTCTACGAAGCGTAGAAGCGCGCCTGGCCCGTCTCCTTCTCGAGGAGGCGACCGGCGAAACGTTTGTTCGGCGACGCTGGGACACGCAGGCCGAGATGGCTGCTCGGTTGGGCACAGTGCTCGACGTGCTCAACCGGGCCTTGAGGCGGTTGGCGGCCGACGGCATCATAAAAGTGGAGCGGCACCGGATTCTCATTCTCGACCAAGAGCGACTGGCTGACATCGCCGACCTCGACGTGTAACCACCCCCTTCAAGTTGAAACTGGATAATTCGACTTTAGTCGAAGACATACCCATCGTCGAGGAGTATGCTCTTTATCAGATTTGAGACAACCTAATTGGCCGGGCCTTATCAGGCATAAACGCATTGAAAAAGGAAAATCTAATGGAAACTAAGCTCTATTCCGCGTGGCGTGAAATGGTCACCTTCTCAGCTGAAGGACCGCAACCCCATGTCTTGCTAGATGATGAGAGATTAAAGGTTGTAGTCGTCGGCTTACTGCCTGGCCAGTTGATACCCCCTCATCCGGAATCTCTGGGAATCTTCCACATTCTTGAGGGCAATGGCTGGATGACGGTTGCCGGTGAGCGACTGGCAATTGATGCTGGTGCAACAGTGATCGTGCCAGACGGCGTTGCTCGAGGCTTAGAGGCCCAAACTCAGCTGACTTTCATGGCCACCCGGGTCACATCGTAGAATTCGTGCCAGGAGAAAGAAATGAGTAAAGTAGAGCTATTCCCTGCATGGCAAGAAATCGTCAGCTATTCGGCCGACGGTCCACGGCATCAGAAGTTGATGGAGACGGATGATTACAAAGCGGTCCTGGTTGGGCTCGAAGCGAATCAGAAGATCCCACCCCATCCCGCTGCAGCCGCGACTTATCATTTTCTCGATGGAACGGGAACGATGGTGGTGGATGGCGAACGATTGGGCGTTTTACCGGGAGCAACGGTTGTTGTCCCCGCAGGCGTTCTGCGCGGCGTTGAAGCGGACACGCGTTTGGCCTTCCTGGGCTCCCATGGTGTTCCGGGGGCGAAAAAGACGGCATGGCAACCGTTCAAAAAGGTTGGATTGGTGGTCCTGCTTGGTTTGATCTTGATGTACGGGTTTATGATTGCGACAACTTTCCTGGTCGCCAGGTCAAGCCCAATCGCGATGATGTTCTCCAGCGGCATGGACCTGGGGTTGGGGATGTGGGGGTTGATGATTCTGCCTCTCGCTGGCATGCTGATTATGTTCGCGATGATGTTCGTCTTTTACCGCTTAACGGCCGGAAGCGGTGGATCAATGGCGAGAATGATGGGCCACAGTGGGCTGATGGTACAGATGATGGGTCATAATCCTGATAATGGGCAATCACAGCGCAAGGAGACCAATGTGACGACCCATACGTACGATATCCCGTCGGTAAACTGTGGCCACTGTAAGATGACAATCGAGCAGAAAGTCGGCGAACTCGCCGGCGTTGCTTCGGTCAAAGTCGATGTGGCAGCGAAGCAGGCTGTGATCAAGTACAACCTTCCTGCCACCAAGTCTGGGATAGAAACAGTGCTCACCAAGATCGGCCACCCGCCGGCAGGTGTTCAATGATGTAAACTTGCCTTGGGAGCTACGTGACCCCGTAAGCGTTAGTTGTTAGGAAATCTATCGTTAGTTGCTAGACATCAGAGGCTCATATTCCGTTTTTGAGTACACATCCTGTGAGGGGCTGAGCTTTGCTCAGCTTGCGGTTCGAGTCCGGCCGCGCCCATTTTCTCACCCTCGTTGAGAGACCGGGGTATTTCTTTGCAGGTACTTGCTAGAAACCAACTGATCAAGAACCCGCTAGGTGTAATTTGAAATCCGAATCTTCGAGGAAGCCTATTCCATGCCGGCAATGGGAAACTGTAGTTCGACGATCGATATTTCGAGCGAAAGCTTATCCGGATGTGCC
>JAHEJP010000020.1 GCA_024638855.1 Chloroflexota bacterium | reverse complement strand
AGACCCAGGCGCACCCCCAGCACTTGCCGAGGACAAAGATGTCTGTGGCGAATAGCTGATTCCTTCAATAGCGCTGCCAATATTTCTGAAGGTGGCACAGACGTTCGAGTTGACAAACTAAATGTGGTCACATCATCCATGCTTTCTCACAAATCTTTCTTGTTGATACCTATACTAATATAAAATAAAAGGATTCGCAGGATCTAGATACATCTGTATTTAGCTAATTGTAATTCCATGCGTTCGAAGGGTCTACTAAAAGCGGATTGAAGTAATTGGCTCAATCAAAATCTGGGTAATTTGGTCAACTTCAAGAGAACGGTTGTGGTTTTGTTCGGAAGAGGTAACAAAACAGGAACTTTTCCCGACATAAGATATACTGAAAGACTAATGATCGTATTTATGAAGATAAAATCCTTTCTTGTTTTAGTATTAATTGTGGTAGGGTTGGCTAGCTGCCGGTCGGATATGAATTCCAGCAGCGACGTCCAGACACAGTCTCCAACTCCCTCTAAGATACCAAAGATTGGCGTTGGATTTGTTACCGTGACGCCGACAATCGTCTCTCAATTCAATGTCCCGGAGCCCACGACGGCGGTAGGAGTCAGTCCAATACCATCTCCAACTGCTTTTATCTATCGCGTAAAATCCGGCGACACCTTATTTGATATTGCTGCCTCACACAATACCACAACTCAAGTAATCACAGAGTTAAATCCCGATTTAGACCCATCGTTCCTTCTGATAGACCAGGAAATAGTATTACCAGCACTAGCGGTAACTTCTGAGTCAACACCCGTGCCAACAATGGCAAGCGTGGGAGTTGAGTTGTCGGGATTGAACAAGGTTGAAAATCCTACAGGAGGAATCTGGCTTTTTGGTGAGGTCCACAACGGGACCGGACAATCTGTTGAAAATATTGTAGTAAAGCTTCAACTCATTGATGATAGTGGACAATTGCTAGAGGAGGAGCAAGTGTGGGTTGCTGTCAAGATCCTTGGAGTAGATGCGCGAGCGCCTTTTGGTATTTTGATAAATCCGGCACCTGAGGGCAATGTCAATTTTCAAGCTCAAATAACATCGGCCGATGAAGTGGTTGATGTGGGCAATAGATATACTAATTTTGAGGTAATTAGCAGTGAAGTTACGATTGGCAACTCTCGAGTAAGAGTTACTGGTCAAATACAAAATACGGGCACAATTGCAGTAGACTCTATTTCGATTATCGTCACAATTTATGATGGTACCGGCAGGGTAACAGGATATACTGTCAAAGAATTGGATGAACCGATTATTCCAGATGAACGAAGATCATTTGAGCTCGATGCTTTGCCTCCTGGATCGAATTCCGTAGAAATATCATTGATGGTTGAAGGCCTTATTGCGCCCGTCGAAGATTGAATTGGAAAGTTCAAGCAGTACATATATAGAGACCGATGATGTTAGTCGATAACTTTTTTTATGGCATTGTTCATACTGCAGTTCTCTTTGCTGGCAGTCTAAAGATCTCTGGCACAGAGCACGTTCCGGCTTACGGTCCATATATTGTCGTGCTCAATCATATGAGTAAAGCTGATCCTCCCCTTTTGATGATAGCGTTGCCTCATGAAAAAATGCGATTTTTTGCGGCAGAAAAATGGCAGAATCACTTGGTTTTCAGCCCATTATTGAAATGGGGAGGGGCAATTTATATAAATAGAGGCGAGGCAGATAGGAGGGCAATAAGAGAAGCCCTCGAGGCATTAAAAAGTGGCTCAGTATTTGGTCTTGCACCTGAGGGAACCCGGAGTCGTCTAGATGCGCTAATTCGCGCTCGAGATGGTGCAGCTTTTCTGGCGACCCGGGCAAAGGTGCCCATATTACCCGTGGGCATAGTTAACACTGATGCTTTAGGCTATAACATGGCCCACCTAAGGCGAACACACATGGAAGTCCGTTTTGGTAAACCTTTTGAGTTGCCAGACCTTGGCCGACGGCCTAAAGGTATTGAACTATCTGCTTTTACCCACTATATTATGATCCACATAGCAGCTTTGCTTCCCCAGAAGTATTGGGGTTATTATCGCGATAGTCTTGCGCTGCAAGCTCTTTTAGAAGGTCGCGATCCGTGGCCATTTTGTGTGGGAGCAGAGGTCCCAACTAGTTCTCTTAAAAACCTCTAGATTTTCTTACTAGCTGGCATCAAGCATTTACTAAATATTGGTGATAGCCTGTAGCGCCATCTGGTCGAGCGCCACTTTTCTCCTCGATTTGTTGGTTACCGAGACCATCAGTTGCCCTCACCAATATTTCGTGATTACCTGGGATGGGATCCCAATCATAGCGCCATTGAACCCATGTCAGCGGACTAAGGGGTGGGGTTCTTAGCGTTGTCTCTGTCCAAGGTTCTTCGCCGATCTGGACCTCTACTTTGGATATCCCTCTGTCACCAGCCCATGCAATGCCACCTATAGGTACCAGACCACTCTCTGTTGGTTGTTCGGTTGCGACAGAGTCAATCACAGAAACGATATGAGGAATGGCTTCTTTGCTCCATCCTCGCTTCACCCAGTATCCTTCAGGCTCGTTGTCAACAGCAGCAATTCGAGTAATCCATTTTGGTTGTTTCATGCCGTATCTATTCGGGATGTATATCCTGAGAGGAAAACCGTGGTCAATTGGCAAGGTTTCTCCATTCATGCCGTAAACAAGCAAAGTCCTAGGATCAAGCATATCCTCCATGACAACAGTTTCGAAGAATCCATCAGTCGCTTCAACAACCAAAGAATTAGCTTCAGCCTTTAGGCCTAAATCGGCAAGCAAATCACGTAGGCGCAATCCAGTCCAATTACTTGTGCCGATTAAGTCACCTCCAACTCTATTCGAGATACAAGATAGCGTAATTGCCTGGGTAATGGCTGGATATGCCATAAGTGCTTCTAGTGAAAGATCTGTTGGCGTATCGAATAACCCTTCAACCCTTAGTTGCCACTCTTCTTGATTGATGGCAGGAGGCCTGGCATTAATATCAATACGGTAAAATTCTTCATTTGAAGTGAGTTCTGGGCGAGTTCCCGGTGTAGGAGATATGTTATCCCTGGTTGTAGCTATTTCAGTTTGACTAGGTTGAGGACTAGGTTGGCTAGTGGGTTGGATCGCTTCTGCTTGGTTTGGGGTTGGTATCGACGTCGACTGCGCTAGGGGAACGTTAGCACCTAGATCCCGCTCTTGGTAACCAAATAGACGGCTGAATCCCAAAGATCCAAGGACAACGCCGGCCGATCCGGCCGCAAGCCGGACAAGTAAGTCCCGACGTTCCTTTTGGGCTACATCATTAGCGGAATGCTCATTATCCGAAGCACGAAGTTTGGATAACAGTGAACTGACTAAAATCCCCCAAGTTACGCTCACAGCAGCAAGCCATATGATAACAAGAATAGACTGCATTTGGTTTTCCAATAAGAACTCGAAAACCAAGGTAAAGATTACGAATATTAGTCCAACAATTATTCCTGATTTTATCGTTGATTGACGAGTGGATTTTGCAAACCATGCAATTGCTATACCAAATACAACACCCCCAAGAATAAATATCGATATGGCAATGATTTGCTCAATAATCTTGGCTGTTTGCCCTGTATTGCCCAGATTAAATAAGGAAATCAATCCAACGATGGCATCAATCGTTAGTGTTATGAGATTTCCGGGTAAAATCCTGGCGAGCCAATCAAAAAAATCGAATGGCACAAAGGGAAGAACCGCCACTTGATTGGCCAGATAGAGAATTGCTGCGACAGGGAGGCTGGTGATACCACCGATCAAGCCTGCCGTACCATAATTCGTTTCTTTCATAGATAATGATCCTTGAGAATTATTTTAATCATCTGCAGTTTACAGGGTAATCATTAAAGCACAGTTATCTAATTCTTACGAAAGTCTTAAATCAAAACAAGGGTGGTGGATGATTAAGAAAGCTGTAAGAATTTGGAGTACAATTTCAGTACAATGTTTAACTTGCAATTCAAAGCACCATCAAAATTTCGGCTAATAGAATTTTCCTTCTTGGAGTCTAACCATGCCTGAGCAAATTAATATTCTAGTCGTGGACGATGAATCATCCGTTCTTGAAGTTGTAGGCTTGTATCTGAAACGAGAAGGATACCACGTCCGTTCCGCTCGTGATGGTCAAGAAGCGTTGAAAGCCATCTGGGAACAACGCCCGTCGTTGATTATCTTGGATTTGATGTTGCCGAAGGTGGACGGGACAGAAATAATGAGGCGTATCCGCGATGATGAAGATAATCCTGTTCCCGTGATTATGCTAACCGCCAGAGGACAGGAAATCGATCGAATCTATGGTCTAGAACTTGGGGCAGATGATTATGTGGTCAAGCCATTTTCACCGGCAGAACTCATGGCTCGAGTGAAAGCAGTATTGAGGAGATCCCAAATTGGCCAGGCTAGGTTAACCGGCGAACAAAAAATAGAATATGATGGCCTGGAAATTGATCCGTTAACTAGGCAAGTCTGCGTTCGCGGAAAATTCATTGAATTGACGGCAACAGAGTTTAATCTGCTACTTTTCCTTACAAGTCATCCTCGCCAAGTTTTCAGTCGTGATAAATTGCTCGAGCAGGTCTGGGGTTATTCAGACTATGTCGATCCCAGTACTGTTACCGTACACGTTCGCCGTCTTCGGGAGAAGGTGGAGGTTGATCCAAGCCAGCCTCGTTCGATCCTTACTGTATGGGGAGTTGGATACAAATTTGATCCTTTGGGGGTGAAGCAATGAGAATGGTTCTACCTCGAAACAAACGAGAGTCCTGGTTCCAAGAAGCGCCGTGGTTGGTGCTTGCTATCGCCGCTACTGGCGCTTTGGTGTTAGTAACGTTAGCAACATTTTTTTTGATCCAGCCGACGTTTAACGAACTCGTAACCTTGGTGGGTGCATTGGCCGGGACATCGGTCTTGTCGCTGGCGGCCGGGTTTATTCTTTATCGTCGAGGTTGGTCAAAATCCCCTTCCATCGGTTTGACACTGGCCTTAACATATGCTTGGGCAGCCGTTTTAACTCTGTTTAACGTCTGGGTTCTGGCACGGCTAATGTTTGTAGAGCCGCATGATTTAACCTTGGCAGGAATATTACTCATGTTCTCGGCCATCATCGCTACTGCTTTTGGAATATCGGTTTCGGCAGGAGTCAGCGACAGCCTTCGCCAACTAGCCACTGCCTCGAACCGATTGGCTGGTGGGGACCTGAGTGCACGGGCCGAGGTGCATGGTCGGAATGAGATCGCCCAGGTTGCCATGGCCTTCAATGGCATGGCCGAGAAGATTCAACAAACGGAAATTGAGCGAGAGGAATTGGAGAGGTTGCGTCGTGACCTAATCGCCTGGACATCCCACGACTTACGTACTCCGTTGACAAGTATTCGTGTTATGTTAGAAGCGATGAATGATGGCGTGGTAACCGATGCAACGACAAAAAATAGGTATTATCAATCGATGCTGGCCGAAGTTGTCTTCTTGAAAAACCTGATCGATGATCTTTTCGAATTAGCCCAGCTAGATGCTGGCGGAGTCGTCCTTGATATTGAACCCCATTCTCTAAGCGACCTCATTTCAGATACCTTCGAAAGTTTTTTGCCACTTGCAGAAAGAAAAAGCATTTCACTTTCAATTCAGGTTGGTCCTGACCTCGATCCTGTGCCAATGAATGCGCCTGGTATCAATCGTGTTCTGACCAATTTGCTGGATAATGCCATCAAGCATACGGAACCAGGGGGCAAAATATGGCTAAGTGCCGTAAGAGGGCTGGATGGAGCAGAAGTCATTATTGAGGATGATGGGCCAGGGTTTTCAGTGGAAGAGCTTCCTAGAGTATTTGAGAAATTTTACAGGGGGGAACAGGCTAGAAGTAGAGCCAAGGGTGGGGCGGGTCTTGGTTTATCGATCGCTGCTGGAATCGTAGGTGCTCATGGTGGTCGCATTTGGGCGAAAAATCGGGAGGAAGGCGGAGCCGTGGTTGGTTTTCTATTACCGGCTCAATAATTCGAATCCGATTGCTAGCGAGTGTCTTTTGATTCCTATGCCATCAAGCATGCATCACGGGACAAACAGTTGTCGAGAAATTGACAGGAGGAGTTAACCTGGTTCTGCTTTCGTTATAGCTGGCAAATGAAAATAGCCTCTCATATACTACTAAGAAGGTAAGCAGGTTTCAGAAATTAAATTATGTTAGAAGCTATTCCAAATGGTTTGGACGAGAGTCAGAGTCCAGAGAACTTAGAACGATTTGCCGTTCTTAGGGGTATGATAGTTATATAACAGCAAGCAAACAATATCATGATTAACCAATCCTAGGGAAGTAACATGCAAGAAACCAAGCTAACATACTTGTCGAATATAGAGATATTTCAAGATTTGAGCACTGGCGAACTCGAAGAAATGGATCGCCAGATAACGATGTCTTCATGCGAGCCGGGCAAGATTTTTTATATGCCAGAGGATACCGGTGAAGTGCTCTTTTTGCTTAAGAAAGGTCGAGTTCAACTGTATCGAATCTCACCTAACGGAAAAAAACTGGTTGTTTCTACCTTGGGACCGGGCACTATTTTTGGTGAAATGTCCCTTGTGGGACAAGGAATGCATAATACTTTTGCCGAATCCGTCGATGAGTGCTTGCTCTGTGTAATGAGTCGCGCTGATGTCGAGCGTTTGATGCGAGATAAACCAATGGTTGCATTTAGATTTGTTGAAGCGCTCGGTGATCGCGTCACTCGTCTAGAATCTCAACTGGAAGAGATAGCATTTAAAAGTATTCCTTCTAGATTAGCGAGCTTGCTTCTACAAATAGCGGAAGAACAGGGTACAAAGAACCGAGTAACCGGCTATACGCATCAAGATCTGGGTGAGATGCTAGGAACATATCGCGAAACCATCACCCAGACGCTCAATGACTTCAAGGCGGAAAGATTAGTAGAAATAAGCCGTAAACAAGTGGTTTTGCTTGACCTTGATAGACTTGAGATCTTAGCCGAGTCTTAGCCTTCGGTTAGTATAATCAAACTGTGATGGTGCGTAAGAGCAACCCGTCAAGGTTGGACTACATTTCTTCCTGAAACGTTAGCTTATTGCGTTTTCTAATATCAACAACTGCTCGACGGAGCAATTCGTGCACCGCCTGAGGATCTTTTACATTGTTCAGGATGACAAAGGGAGCGCTTCTATCATGACTGTGGATCGTTATATCGCCGACATTCAGGGATCGCTCACGTAGGGTCTGGGTCTGATCGATATCCTGGATTCTAATGAGCTCAATATCCTGCCTCTTCTTTCCTAACAATCCTTTGATGATTCGAACACGTTCATTGGTAATCATGAAATGCTCGCTAATTGAGAAAAACGGCCGCCCTTGCCACAATACAACTTCATCTTCCGATGAATCATCATCTGGATAATATTGGCGAGACGCATCCTCATCCTTCGATTCTGTTTCCGCTATTTCGTAGTCGACCTCAACTAATGCTGCATCGGTGACCATGTCCACTAACGCGTCGAGGTCCTTCTTCTCTACACCCTGTAAATTGAGTTCTGATTGAGCGATAGCCTGCCAAATCCTTGCCCTTATTCGTTCTCTTGATTCACCTACTGACATATTCCTGCTCCTTATTGTTTCGTTCGGATTCCAATGTGAATGAAATCTTACATACTACTAACATAAATATAGTATTATCACTTTAAAGTCCGAAGCCAAATCTAGAATTGAAGACAGGATTTGTCAAGATTGGCGCCGGCAGCTAGAATAACCTACTTTTTACTAGGTAGTGAATAAATTGCACTCTTCGAGGAAAAAATGCCGACGTATGCATACAAGTGTACAAATTGTGAACATAGATTTGATGCTCGCCAAAGATTCTCAGACGATCCTTTGACAGAATGTCCTAATTGTCATGGAACACTCCGGCGTGTAATAAATTCTGTTGGAATCGTATTCAAAGGTTCCGGATTCTATGTCACTGATAACAAAAATGGCAAGGCGAATAGTGCTTTAACGGGAAACGGCAGCCCCCAGAAACAAGATGAAAAAGAAAAGGCTGGGGAGAAGAAAGATAGCGTGACTCCACCTAATAAAAATTCCGATTCAGTTGGGGCGGGTAACGTCACTTAATAGCAAGCCAAAATACTGCAAGGTAAAACAAAAATAAGAGGCCGGTAATTTCAATAATTATCGGCCTCGTTCTAATTATAGGGCAATGTACTCGGTGGAACTCACTAGAGTTGGAAACCACCGGTTGCAGGAGTAATTATCTGACTATAGTTACTAACTAATTCTTCCAAACGAGTTTTCATTCGAGCCCAATCTTTGCTACGCAGAACAAATCGCATATGTTCCTGGGTTTCAGTTGTGCCGCTAACCAGGATCTGTTCGGCATCGCCATAGGCCGTGTACCATACCCCAGGATCGGTGATCCCGAGTTTTTTCAGGCTAGGAATGAATTCACTAACCATAAATTCAAAGTATTCGGACTCAGCCCCGGGTTGTATATCCCAGCGTAGTATCAATTTCGTTGGCATGCCTTGTCTCTTTAAAATGCCCGTTAGATCAGGTCTATTTGATTTTGGGTGTCAGCAAGATAACTCTTGTTTCCTCAGGTAAACTACCGCTGATTTTTAGGATCGATTCTTCACCAGGATCATTGATTCCCATTTCTTTTAAAAACCGATCGACATTTTCTAAGTCGATTTTGAGACCCGGTATATTATAGTGCATTGGAATGACAATGCTGGGTTCTAGCATAGACACTAGCTCAGCTGCTTTCGCAGCATTCAAGCTTTTACCACCGCCAACCGGAACCAACAGCACATCGACTTGTTCCAATGCTTCAGTTTGCGTTTGTATAGGCACTTTAGCCATGTCTCCAAGATGAGCGATGGTCACATCACCATAATCGAACAGAAATAGGACATTCTGCGTCTCGCCCTCATTAATCACTGTCGAAATACCGGTTATGAAGACATTTCCTATCTCATATTCTCCCGGACCGCTTATGGCGTGCCTACGACCAGATACAGCATTAATGTTGTTATGTCCTTTTGCATCATGGCTAACCGTGACGACATCACCTCGAACTTTGAGCGGGGGGAGTCCCAAGCCGTCACGATATGGATCGGTGATAATACTGGCTTGCCCTCTTCCAGTTAGTCTAAAACAACTTAACCCATGCCAAGTGATTTCCATCGAAGTTGCACTCTCCTTGATAAAGGGTAATTATACCAGTCTATGGATGAACGGTCATGGTAAATGGCTATCGTCGACTAGAGATTAACGGTAGCATTGTACGAGATAGTGGATCCTTCCATCTCGCTTTGCCATCCAATAACAAAGGTTATGCCGACGCCCAGATCGATGATTACGGCGGTCATCGGCGGAAAGATTATCCATGGCGACCGGGAACCAGATTGGAATTGGGTGCTCGTTTTTCACATACCAATTCGGCGCTAAAAGGTACGGCGGGATTTGGTTTTTGGAACGCGCCGTTTGGAGACCCGACTGTCCGCTGGCCATCTCTGCCGCAGGCGACATGGTTTTTTTTCGCGTCCGAACCAAGCGATTTACCACTTGCTCCCTTTCAACAGCCGGGAAGGGGTTGGTTTATCTCGACCATTGATGCTAAGACACTTCAAGCTGCATTTCTGATCCCTTTAGCCCCGTTTGTCATACTGTTGAATAACTTTCCTCGCTTGGGGGCTATCATATGGCCAGTTGTGCAAAGAAGGCTAAAGATCAGTTTTTGCCTGCTGGAGACTAATTTGACACAGTGGCATAATTACCGCTTAGATTGGATGTATGAAGGCTGCATATTCTCGGTAGATGACGAAACGGTATTTGAATCCAATTATGGCCCGGCGGGTCCTCTTGGTTTTGTTTGTTGGATCGATAATCAATACTTAAAATTGACACCGACCGGCCGTCTTCGATGGGGTACGTTGAATTTAGACCAGTCCCAGTGGTTGGAGGTAAAAAACATCGAGATTTCGAGGCTTTGACAGTAAATTTTCAGCGTGCTATACTCAAGATTCGTCATTTGCGGCCCGAAAATAATGGGTCGCGAGGGATGGAGGGATGGCCGAGTGGATGATGGCAACAGTCTTGAAAACTGTCGTGGGCGTTAGCTCACCGGGGGTTCGAATCCCTCTCCCTCCGCTTGGACTTTCACTCATTTAACAATTGAATATCACTCGCTAGGGGAGGTGCCAGAGTGGACGATTGGGGCCGCCTGCTAAGCGGTTAACGGTTTGAACGCCGTTCCAGGGTTCGAATCCCTGCCTCCCCGCCTTTGGACTTTGTTTAGCATGAACTATTACTAATTCTAGTTTATGCTGGGTCTATTTTTTTTGCGCCCGTAGCTCAGTGGATCAGAGCGCCTG
The DNA here is from genome assembly GCA_024638855.1 of Chloroflexota bacterium. Classification (GTDB taxonomy): domain Bacteria; phylum Chloroflexota; class Anaerolineae; order Promineifilales; family Promineifilaceae; genus UBA11865. The sequence goes on along the minus strand of JAHEJP010000020.1, from coordinate 15,742 downwards.
GCTACGAACCAGGAGGTCGGGAGTTCGAGTCTCTCCGGGCGTATCAAAGAAGCGGCGCCACCAGGGTGTCGCTTTTTTTGTGCGGATTGTTTTTATTGCGCCTGAATTGGTTAACTTAGATTACGGATTAAAGATATGCAAACGCCGGCCGGAAAAGAATGCCGCTTTTATTACGAAGATTATCACCGGGGAAATTCCGAACAATATTGCCGGCTGGTTCGAAACAATCCCCGTTCCCTCGACTGGAAAGAAAAGGATTGTTTTCATTGTCCTGTCCCGGACATTTTGAGGGCCAATAGCAATCCTGATCTCGTTCTTGAAGGAACCATCAAAAAAGGACTACTGGGAATTAACCGACATGTTGCGGTAGAGGCATTTTGTAGCCGCCATCTGGTCGAGGTTGAACGTCCTGAAGTAGGTTGCCATCAATGCGCAGAGGAGCGCCCGGGATTACAGGAATTGTTTGGGGACAACACCTGATGACAAGGCTTAATGCCATTTTGTTCGATCTGGATGACACTTTGTTGGGAAATGATATGGATGTTTTCCTGTCCCATTATTTCCCAATGGTCTCGACCTATGTTAACCCCAGGTTCGATCAAGAGCTTTTCATGAGAGAACTTTTAAGAAGTACACAAGCAATGATAGCCGATCAAGATCCCGATAAAACCAATCGAGAGGTATTCTGGGAAGAATTTTGCAAGGGAACCAGCATTGCACAGGAAGAGATGGAGCCCTTTGTCAATACTTTTTATGAAGAACAATTTGGGAAGATGCAAAAATACACAACGACAAGGCCAATCGCCTCAAAAATAATCCAACTTTGTTTTCGCAATAAGATCAAAGTTGTAATCGCTACAAATCCTTTGTTTCCGTTGAGAGCAATCGAACATCGATTGGATTGGGCTGGAATTCCTGTTGATCAGTATGACTATATGTTGGTTACAGCTTACGAGAATATGCATAGCGCCAAGCCTCACCAAAGCTATTACCTTGAGATTTTGGATCTCATAAATTCCCAACCAGAGCGCACAATGATGGTAGGTGATGATTGGGATAATGATATCGTTCCGGCATCCTCGCTTGGTATGTACACATATCTGATAAACCATGGAGATGATGTGCCATTAGAACATCAAACAAGAATCAGCGGACATGGATCGCTCGAAAATCTATATGGCAGATTGAATGATGGTTGGCTCTTTTGAATAAGGCGAAGTTGCCAATACAATAAATTTCGAATCACTAGCACCCGTCCAGTGGAACAGTTCCTGCTTTACTTATTGGATAAAACATATCAGGATTTTTTCGCCACTTCAGAGTGTAAAGGGTCCATTTTGCCCTCCGGTCGATAAACAATCATGCAAACTCCTCCACCAGTTTCAACATTAATGGAACATCTAGAAGTAATGGCCGCCAATGTTCGGAACATCCTAGAGTATGCCGACGTCGACTGGGCCTGGCGGCCTGCAGCTGAAGAGTGGTCCCTAACTGAGGTTATGTGCCACCTTAGAGATGTGGAACGCGAAGTTCACCAAGAAAGATTCAGAGCCCTTATCGAAAAAGAAAATCCTTTCATTCAGGGTGTATCGGCCGATGAATGGGCCGAGTCTCGCCAATATAAGCTTGAAAACGGACTGAATGCGATGAAAGAATTTCTGTTAGCTCGTAACTCAACCATTGAGATGTTGGACAAACTTGACGAAGATACCTGGCATAAAGAAGGACGCCACGCTTTTCTTGGCCAAACGAGCACTCACGAAATTCTTTCCCTGGTCGTACGCCATGACGACATTCATTGGCAACAAATCAGCAGACTATTAGAAAAATAAGCATCACAGGCTGGGGAGTCGATGAAATAATGTAATGAATTAAATCGGGGAGTTCGGGGATGGGGAAAGGCCTCTTTGCATACCAGATGCCAGCTGACTCAACTTAAGTGATAAGTTCGCAAATTTACCTATCTGGCTGGAAACTATTTACCCACAACGAGCAGGCACTTGAATATCAAACTATCAGCATTGCATCGCCGAATGAATAGAATCGATATTTTTCTGCGATGGCCGTTTGATATGTTTCGAGAATCGCGTCGGTTCCGGTAAATGCTGCTACCAACATCAGGAGGGTTGAACGAGGTAGATGAAAGTTCGTGATCATCACGTCCACAGCTCGATATCTGTAACCAGGGTAAATAAACAGATCTGTCCTTCCTTCAAATGCAGCAACAGGTTGCCAAGGGCAAATATCATAGGTTTCTCCCGCGATATCGCGCTGGCTGATATTGTTCAAGTTTCCGGTAATACCGGCCGAACGAAGGGCAGCTGTTTCTAGGATCCGTACACATGTTGTGCCAACGGCAATAATCCTGCCTCCGGCTAATTTTGCTTCATTGATGCGCCGAGCCGACTGAGGTTTTAGTCGCGCCCATTCGCTATGAATTATATGAGCAGCAACATCTTCAGACTCAACCGGTTTGAAGGTGTCGAGCCCGACGTGTAGTGTGGTTGATTCGATTAGAATACCTTTCTCCCTCACTTTTAGCAGTAACTCAGGAGAGAAGTGTAAACCCGCAGTCGGAGCTGCGGCCGAACCTGGGTCATGTGAATAGATCGTTTGATATCGATCTGAGTCCAAAAGATCTTCATGGATATAGGGTGGCAAAGGAACGTGTCCTAGGGAATCTAGATGATTTTCAATGGGCTCATCGAATTCGACTTCGCGGACTGCTCCTTCCAATTCTTTGACGACAGTAGCAGATAATCCAACTGGTATTCCTGCCTTGTCTGACAATATAATCTTAGTGCCAGTTACCAGTCGTTTTCCACCAACCAAAGCCTGCCAACAAGAATCACATCGTTTTTCCAATAGGAGCAGTTCCACACGACCGCCAGTCGGATGCTTGCGACCAAAGAGCCGAGCCTTGATGACACGTGTATCATTGATGACCAGAATGTCCCCAGGCAGAAGGTAATCGATCAAATCCGAAAATATCTTATGCTCAACTTTTGCACTGGAGCGTTGGAGCACGAGTAATCTGCTGGCGTCCCGTTTAGCCAAAGGTATTTGTGCTATGCGTTCAGGTGGCAACGAATAGTCAAAATCACTAGTTTTTGTCATCGCGTCTGGGAATGTAGGGATTATCGGCGAAAAATGCGAACGACAATATTCAAGAGAATTGTGGCGAGCACACTAACCAAGATCATCGTACCCAAGGGAATGAAGATTTTATAGTTGTCTGTCTCAAATCGAATGTCCCCAGGCAAGTTGCCCAGCCATGGGAAAAAGCGAATGGCGATTAGAACTAGCACACCGGCAAAAGCGATGACCAAACCAATAATGATCAATAAGCGAGCGAAATCGGCCATCAAGTTAATCCGTGATGAGTGCCTTCAAATCATAGCAATCGAGGTTGTTGGTCTTCATTGACTTGTTCAGGCACCGGTATGCCTAGGTGATTGTAAGCATGCGTCGTTGCCTTTCGGCCTCTTGCTGTTCGTTCGAGGAAACCCAGTTGTAGCAAATAGGGTTCGACAACGTCCATAATAGTATCGGGTTCTTCACTTATCGAAGCACCGATAGTATCCAATCCAACCGGCCCACCGCCAAACTTCACAATAATTGCTCTCAGGACACGCCGGTCTAGATCATCCAGGCCCAGAGCATCGATCTCCAATAGGTTTAAAGCCTTGGCGGCAGCTTCTTCGGTGATGTCGCCATCTGCCCGAACCTGGGCGTAGTCGCGCACTCTGCGCAACAATCTCAAGGCGACTCGTGGCGTACCCCGGGCACGCTTGGCTATTTCTTTGGCCCCCTTGGATTCTATGGGCACTTTAATGATCTCGGCACCTCTTAAGACGATTGTTTCGATAGCGACCTGATCGTAATAATCCATGCGATAAAGAGCTCCGAAACGTGAGCGCAGGGGAGCAGTTAACAAGGCCAATCGAGTCGTCGCTCCGATTACCGTGAACTTGGGCAATTTCAGACGTACACTTTTCGCTCCGGGTCCCTTTCCAACGACGATGTCAAGAGCAAAATCCTCCATAGCCGGGTATAGAATTTCCTCAACAGCCCTGCCGAGCCGGTGAACTTCGTCGATAAACAGGGTATCTCCTGCTCGAAGATTGGTTAATATTGCAGCCAAGTCACCTGAACGTTCGATTGCAGGACCTGCTGTTGTGCGTATGTTGACATTCATCTCATTGGCAACTACATGGGCCAGTGTCGTTTTTCCAAGACCCGGTGGCCCATAAAACAGGATATGGTCAAGTGATTCCTCACGCCCTTTTGCCGCTTCAATCAATATTGCCAAATTGGCTTTGAGTTGCTCCTGTCCCGTGAACTCATCTAGATATTGCGGCCGAAGTTGGCCATCAAGACCTTTTTCTTCTTTTCGCTTATTGGGTGATACTTGTCGATCCAGGTCTGTCTCTCTGCTCATAACAGGCATGATTATACGCCAATAATAAGCGATCGGGCATCTGGTCATTCGACTGCCCTCGAGATTAGCCGTACAATCTGATCATTCAATCAGGAGGTATGTCAGGCTTATGGTTTTCGAATCGCAACATCCATTAGTCAAACACAAATTAACCTTGCTTCGCAACGTAATGACGGAGCCAAAGAAATTTCGAGAGTTGGTACGTGAATTGGCAATGTTGCTTTGTTATGAGGCCACAGCTGATCTGGGTATTGAGGCCTTGACTGTTGATTCGCCTATGGGTAAAGCGGCCGGACATACATTGACAGAAAAGATTGGATTAATACCCATTTTGAGAGCTGGCTTGGGAATGGTCGAAGGTATTTGGGAGATGATGCCTAGCGCTGAGGTATGGCATATTGGACTTTACCGGGATGAAGAGACGCTTCAGCCTGTATCATACTATAATAAATTGCCTACGATTCCAACAGTTCAAGTTTGTTTGGTACTTGATCCAATGTTAGCTACTGGTGGTTCTGCCGTTGCTACAGTCGATATTCTCAAAGAATGGGGTGCAGAGAAGTTAAAATTTGTTGGTATTCTCGCCGCCCCGGAAGGAATTAAAGCTTTGCAGACAGCCCACCCGGATGTGCCTATTTATATAGCCAAGATCGATTTGCATCTGAATGATATAGGTTATATCGTGCCGGGCCTGGGGGATGCGGGAGACCGGCAATTTGGGACTGGATAAACGGCTTCATCGTCGGTGTTTATCCTTGTAGAGTATGATTTAGTCCAGTAGTATGGAAATCTATCTGGCGGTATTTATTATTGCCTTAGTTGTTTCCCTGGTATTAACGCCGGCTGCAATTTGGCTGTCGAAAAAGCTGGGGATTATGGCTATGCCGGGAGGACGCCGCCAACATGGCCGGCCGGTACCTAAGTTGGGTGGATTGCCTGTCACCATTGCTTATTTGGCTGGCATTGTCGTCGTTTACCAATTTTTACCACCAGTTGGTGATGATAGCCTGCGTTTAAGGGGCATCGTCATTGGTAGCCTAATTTTCTTCGCCGGTGGCCTGATTGATGATATCTGGGAGTTGTCCCCCTGGGTCCAATTTGCCATCCAATTCTTGGGTGCAGCAATTGCCATGGCTCATATTGTTTTCATCGAGGTATTCACAAATCCCATCAGTGGTGAAACGATCTGGGTTGATTGGCGGCCTCTTGCATATCTCATTACCCTCCTGTGGATTGTAGGGATCGTCAATTCGGTCAATTTTCTGGATGGTCTTGATGGTTTGGCAGCAGGGGTGGGAACCATAGCTGCCATAATATTTGCTTGGCATTCGATCCGGCTGGGCCAGGAAGCCGTCGCCGCATTTCCGTTGGCAATGGCCGGCGCCCTTCTCGGTTTTTTGCCATTCAATTTCGCGCCGGCTCGTATATTTTTAGGATCTGCTGGTGCTTATATCTTGGGTTACAACCTAGCTACGTTGTCGATTCTTTCTCCGGCAAAGATCGCGACGGCTTTACTAGTTTTAGCCATTCCAATCATTGATGGTCTATGGAGGGCGATCGATCGAATTCGCCAGGGACGCAGCCCGTTTCAGGGTGATCGTGGCCATCTACATTTTCGTTTAGCAGATGAAGGTGTTCCAACTGCCTGGATTGTCCTCGGTTACTACGGACTGAGCCTGGCCTTTGGGCTAGTTGCTTTATTTACCCCTGGTTTGTTGAAGTTGATATTATTGATAATACTATCCGGCTTTTTGTTGTCGTTGCTCGTTTGGTTTAGCCACCGGACGAGAGGTATATCATAGCATGGTCGTCTACTGCGATTGGGTAGTCAAGCAAGCAGGATAGGCATCAGCTTCTGCTGGCCAAGCTAAAGAATACCAGTACAAATAGTCTTTAGCATGGTCAGCCCAGTAGGAATCAATATGCGATCCGTCGTTCAAGACCCACGTATGTTCGATGCCTGACGCCTCCAGATCTTGGTGAAGCTTGCGAACATTGGGAATAAACCAGTCATCCTCTCCAATATCCATGTAGATCCTCAAGTCACCCAATTCGTGGGTTAAGGCAGTATACTGCGGGTTGAGCTCTGGTCCTGCGTGAGTATCTACCAATGCAGCGCTATGGGCGCCAACGCTGGCGAATTCTTGAGAATTTCTAATGGCTATCTCAAGCGACCAATAGCCTCCTCGAGATAAGCCGCCAATCGCTCGCGCGCCTGGTGTGGACCAGGAACAATAGGTGGCCTCAATGTTTGGAATTAATTCGGCCAAGATAACCGCTTCAAAAGAGAAAGGGCCACCTGAAGAGTTATTAGCTATATAACCACCATCAGGCATCACGATAATCAGGGGGGGTATGTCACCTGCCAAGATCAACTCATCGGCCTCCTCGTCGATGCCAAGATCATCCCATTGGTTATCTGTGCTGGCGCTGCCGTGTAAAAGATACAGTGTCGGATAGACTCGACCAGCCTCTTCATAACAGGGCGGCAAATAAATTCTGTAACGCCGTTGGGGACCGGCAAGCTGGCTGGGATAAGAGCCCAAGATCACTTGACCTCGATTGCTGCAACTTTCGGGTGTAGGCGAAGGCGTCGAAGTCGACGTCGACGTCGGTACCGGAGTTGGTGTTAGCGTTGGCGTTGAAGAGGGTATTGGTCGTGGCGTATCCGTCGGAGTGGGGGTTGGTGTCGGTGTTTTGGGGATGGCAACAGTTACGGTATTTTCGTTTTCAGAGTCGCTGATAATATTACTGACGATTTGCGCACCTTCGTTCACACAGCCAGCCAGAAGGAACTGAAGAAGAAGAAAGGGTACGACAAAGTATTTACCAGGATACTTCACTGGGCGGTTCTGCAATTAATCTGAGATAAGCTCCTTGCCAGGTTTTGCTCGAACGCGTCATATTCTTTACCTGGATGTTGGCCATTCGCGGTATCAATTCACCAAGAAGTTGGGGGAGCAGATCCCAGGCATCGTTTCGTATAACGTCTTCCATGTTAATTGCCAGTTCATTCGACCATTCCCACTCTTGAAGAAATCGGTCGGCCTTCATCCAGTAACCACGCTTCTCCCAGGCATTTACTGATTTTTCTACGCTAGCGTAAATCTCTCGCAACGCATACACTAGCAGGGCAGTCATGTCTTTTGTTTCATCATCGACAGCCGATTTTGCCGCGAGAAGCCGCAAAACCTCCGCGATAGTGCGCTGGTTGTAGCTTCGTATCTTGCCGGGATTATTTAGATTGATGATTCGACTCATAAATTCTCCTAGAGCATCTATCATAGCACGGATGTTCCGCTTATCAACTGCTTCTACATGCGAGGTAATCTAGCATGAACATGTCAAGGGTTGTCGGTCTGATCTTGGGTGGTGGGCAAGGTGCGGGTCTTTATCCATTAACGCTTGAGAGATCTGAACCGGCTGTGCCCATTGCAGGAAAGTACAGGCTTGTAGATATCCCACTGAGTAATTGTTTGCATGCAGATATTAACAAGATCGCTATTTTGACTCAATTTAATTCCGTATCGCTGCATCGTCATATTCATCGTACATATGTCAGGGATTTCTTTTCGAAAGGCTGGTTTCAGATCCTCCCGGCCGAACAAACACGCCTCAGAAAAGAATGGTATCGGGGAACGGCTGATGCAGTTCGCCAGCGTCTAATCGAGATATCGGATACTGGCGCTGATTATGTGTTGATTTTGGCGGCCGACCAGCTCTATCGAATGGATTTCCGACATCTACTTTCATTCCACCAGGAAACGGGAGCAGATATTACCATCGCCGTCCATCCAGTTGATGAAACGATTGTTTCCCATTATGGAATTTTGAGAATCGATGATCATGATGAGATCATAGCCTTTGTCGAAAAGCCAGATTCAATTGAATCATTGACCGGTTTCAAATCCTTCAGGACGTTGAACAAACCCTATCTAGCTTCAACAGGCATCTATGTCTTTGGTATCGGTGCTCTTGTCGACATGTTGGAGACTGAAAAAGGGGATGATTTTGGCCTACACATTATCCCAAATGCCCTTAGCCGGTATTCCGTCAAGGCCTTTCATTTCGAAGGTTTTTGGGAAGATATCGGATCACTTTGGCGTTACTATAAAGTCAATATGAAATTGGCTTCCGAAGACCCGCCGTTCGATTTTTATGATCCCGAGCGCCCAATCTATACTCGCCCCAGATTTCTTCCGGGCTCAACGGTCGATAATTCTCGATTAGAGAGAGTTTTGTTAGCCGAAGGATGTCGGATCCATGGAGGTGCAATTTCCGACGCGGTGGTAGGTACTAGAAGCATAGTAGGCTTAAACACAATCGTCCGTAATTCAATTATTATGGGCGCCGATTATTTTGAAACTAGAAAAGATTTGAGTGAAAATGAAAGGATGGGAATCCCCGCTATCGGTATTGGGTCTGGAGCGCGGATAGATGGCGCGATCATCGACAAGAATGTGCGAATCGGCAACAATGTCTCAATACAAAAGAAGTATGATCGCCAGAATACCAATCAAGATAATTGGTTGGCGCGAGATGGCCTGATTATCGTGCCAAAAAATGCTATTATCCCTGACAATACCCAAATCTGACTTTGCGATGTCTGCAAGCTAGGCGCTATTTTCCAGCCATACGGCCGCATCGTATGGTGTCGAAAATTCACGTTCCATATGACCATGAACTTCGACCCGCTGGTCATGGTGTTTGATAAGTGCAGGAAACCAGGAGTGATTAGCCAGGGGCGGCCGAACTGCTCCGCAAAGGCCGGTTCCCTTTCGGCGAGGGTATTGCCATATTACCCAGGTATACAAATCGGCAAACGTCAGTTCGGTTGGGCGATCCGTTTTTATCGGGATATCGGCCACTATTCGCTTCTTTTGTTTATTTCGGTCCATAACCAACGAACACCTAGGAAAACAATATTTTTAACGCGTACTCAGTATCGGAAAAATCAGTAATTATGTGATTCGGATGATACCGAGCAAGAGCGTCGATAGAATAACTTCCTGTTGCCACACCGATGGCAACCGCACCATTAACTGCAGCACACTCGATATCGGCTGGTGTATCGCCGATGACCACGGTATCGGAAACATTTACGGTCAAATTAAGATTTTTACGAGCACGTTGCCAGGCAATGGGTAATAAGTCAACCCGATTTATGGCATCTGAGCCATAGGCGCCGAAACGAAAATGCAAGGGATCAATATTGGCGGATTTTAACTTTTGCTGGGCAGTTGCGCGGATATTGCCCGTTTGTAACCCTAGAGCAACATCTTGCCGTTGGCTAAGTATCCTGATTAATTTGGACACACCTGGACACGCAACGAGGCCATCTTGATCGAAGAGCATCTCACCTCTTCTCGCCATATGTTCATAGACCGTGGGCAGACCAGCAACTATCTGTGATGAAGGCACGCCAGCTGTGCTTAAAAGGTCCTGAATAATACATCGATCCGTTTTGCCTGCGAATAAGTAATCATCAATCGGACCAGCCGTCCCAAAGACTTGGTCAAGAGCAAAACCCATGACCTGCCTTCCAACACCGCTTAACTGAATTAAGGTGCCATCGATATCGAAGAGAATTAGCCGCATTTTAGGTAGGATTTGGCTATCTTAGGCAAGATATAAAGGCAATTAAAATCATACCACACCGGGCTTATTGTTTGCCCGCAGCAAGCCACTTTTCCACCTGTTGCCAGGCGAGCCAATCAGAAGATAGCCTCGGTCTTGGCGCCAAAGGAGGACCAGCAGCAATACCTCGCTGTTTGATCATATCCTTGATGGCCCCAATCCTCGCACCGGCTGGAATTGGATCGAGCAGGCGGTTTATTAGCAGTTGATAGGTTCTTGCTCGCTCTAATCGGCCGGCGAAAAAATCTCTGACTAGTTCTACAAATGGTTCAGGGATAGCACTTGCTAAGCCACTTATCAATCCATGCGCTCCCAAGGCTAACGAACCCAAAGCGATTCGCTCATTTCCAACCAACACCATAGTATCCGTTGAAGCTGTGTCAATGAGTGCCCGAATCTTTTGGGCATCTGGGTTGCTGCACTTTACGCCGAAGAAAGAAGGAATGTCCGATTTCATTCGTAGCAAAAGGTTGGGGCTCACACCATTTACCGCCATATGGGGGATGTCATAGGCAAAAAAAGGTGTATCAGGCGCGGCTGCGGCGATAGCTTTGAAGTGGCTTAATAGCGCGTCGTCATGGACCTGGTAGAAAAAAGGTGTAACTGCGACTATGGCATCAGCATCAATTGATGCCGCGTGTTTTGCAAGAGATATGCTTTCTCGGGTATTATTAGTGCCCACATGAACAAGGACAGGCACCCGCTTATGTGCTGCTTTTAGTGCTGTTTCATGGAGCATCATTCGTTCACTTTGCGGCAATAGAATTCCCTCACCAGTCGAGCCGCCAACAAATAGACCGTCTACTCCGGATTCTATCAAGAAATCGACTAGTTGCTCGACGACACGCCCAGCCACCTTTTCACTATCTGCGTTAATGGGTGTCGCCATTGCAGGCAAGACCCCACCATAAATCCTTTGTCTCAAGTATTCATACTTCATGTTCTTATTACTCGCTTGCCATCATTCGTTCACTGTCAGCAAGGACCTGATCAAACAAGCGTAAGCCTTCTTCAATCATTTCCTGAGATATGTTCAAAGCCGGTGTCATTCGTATAGAATTCACGCCACAGGGAAGTAACAAGAGACCCTGTTCAAATGCTCGTTGGATTATGCTATTTCGCAGGCCCGTCGCCCGTTCTTTGGTTCTTTTGTCCTTAACGAATTCCATTCCGATCATCAAGCCACGGCCGCGAATATCGCCAATACTTGGGTGTCTAACCTGCAACTCAGCTAGGGCATCCATGATGTAACTGCCCTTCTCTTTAGCTTGCGTGAGCAAATCTTCTCTTTCAATTACTTCTAATGTGGCAGAGGCGGCCGTTATCGCCAAAGGATTGCCGCCAAATGTGCTGCCATGAGAACCTGGCACCCATGTCATCAAATCCTTCCGGGCGACGATCCCACCTACTGGCAGACCGCTTCCAACGCCCTTAGCGAAACAAATGATGTCGGGCTCAATGTTCTCATGCTCGATGGCCCACCACTTTCCAGAACGAGCAATACCGCTTTGTATTTCGTCGACTATCAACAAAATGCCAAATCTATCGCATAATTCCCGTAGCCGGCCAAAGAAGCCTTCCGATGGCACGATATAACCTCCCTCACCAAGGATAGGTTCGATGAGAATGCCGGCGATATCATGAGGGGAAAGGATAGTCTGGAAGAGCTCCTTCTCAATATAGCTGGCGACGGCATCGCCGTAGTTCTGCCCGTCCTGGATAGCCAAAAGTGGTCTGTACGGATTGGGGTAGGGTACGTGATGAACTTCCAAGGCGGAATGATAATTGGCCCGTTGCACGGTTTTGCTGGCAGTGAAACTTAGCGACCCAATGGTACGGCCATGAAAAGCGCCCAAAAAACCGATAAACTTCGATCTCCCGGTATGATATATGGCCAATTTGATTGCGGCTTCGACAGCTTCGGTTCCGGTGTTCCCGAAATAGACCAGAGTATCATCCATCGGAGCAATTGCCTGCAATTGCTCGGCCAATTCAACGGCCTGTGGATAATAGAAATCGCTGAGGCATATGTGCCAAAAAAGCTCCATTTGTTCCCGTACTTTTTCGACGACGTAAGGGTGCCTGTGTCCAACATTTAGGACGGCTACGCCGGCCATAAAGTCGATGTATCGTTTACCATCTAAGTCCCATAATTCAGATCCTTGAGCGTGGTCTACGACGAGAGGATATTCACGTTTGTAAGATGGAGATAGGCTAACCCGATCGCGGTCGATAATGGCCTGGCCTTGCGGGCCGGAACCTGGGAGTATTTTTTGCATGATGATCTCCAATTTGGCTTCAATTATTCGGGTTCGATAGTGAAGGTCAGCGGGTATGCTTCCAAACTGGCAGCAAAATGAGCACGACCCACCTTATACTCGGCATCTTTTTTGGGCAATACAGTTACCAGGGCAATTCCGCTGGTGTGTGCTGTCCAAGTTATTTGTTCGGCATCGGCCGAATTCAGATGGAAAAAACGCAATAGGATGCTTATGACGAAGTCGTAAGGCGTAATATCGTCGTTGTGGATGATGACTTTCCACCTAGGCTCGAGAGATTCATCCAGGTAGGTATCCTCTTTCCTTCTGGTGACAGTTTCAGCCCGCACGTTACACTAATACCCCGCTGATTATTCTTCCATTCTAATTCTACCTGAATATCTAACATGTCGTAAAGGGCTCTTTTCTGTTCAAAGGTAGGATCTACTAGCTTTCTCCGGATCTCGACCGCGGCTTCTTTGATTGCTTGATAATCGGCGCTGCTTAACTCATGAGAAGCAATCTCACTCATTACCTTCTCTTTTTCAGAAATGAGCGCCTGGCGCTCACGGCCAACATTGCGCAATTGGTTTTTAAGGGCCGATGCTATGGCATCATCGTTTGATACTGCATACTCGTTTGCTAGCCTCTCAATTCGATTTTCAGCGCTTTTGAGCAACGTTTCAATTGATTTGAGCTGCTCATAGAGCGGTTCTAAATCAGATTCTCTAAACCCTTCCATTCGCTTCAGGCCGTTCTCTAGCTGCTCCTCATCACAAAGAAGGCTGATCACCCAATTCCAGGTGATCTCTTCAGCATCTTGAGCCCGGATGCGCTTTTCTTCACAACTGCGTATATGGGCGCCGTTTGTCTCAGTGTTGCAAGCGTAGTATCTATAGCGACCCTTTTGCATTGCATCGGCGCTCATTCCAGTGCCGCAAGAGCAACATATATGACCGGCCAAAAGAAAATCATACTTTCGTTTGTGAATAGCTCGGGCCCGGCTTTTCTCTCTTCTCCTATTTGCTGCTTCAAAAGTATGAAGATCAATAATCGCCAGGTCTGGAAGTGATATCTCGATACCACCATAGCTAAATTCGCCGATATAGGCCCGGCGAGTCAAAATCGTTCTTACTGTATTCCTGTACCAGCCTTTAGCCTTCTTTTTCTTCCCAATTCCCCGGCCGGGAGTGGGGATCCCCTCAGATGTTAAGGTAGCTGCTATCGTCTGTAAGGGGAGCGGCTTACCCTGAGCCCCAATGTAAAGTTCGAAGATCCGCCGAACTATCTGGGCCTCATTTTCATCAATCTGGAGGTGGGCATCTCTAGCTTTGCCTATTTTTTCATAGCCATAGCAGGCGTGACCATCACAGGGCCAGCGACCGTTGGCTGCCTTTTGTCGCCGGCCACGCCGGCTTCCTTCAATTATCTTAGCCCTCCAATAATCACTGAAGACAGCTTCAATATTCTCGGCCATCTGGCTTTCGGGCGTTCCACTAGATTTGCCCCGGTTGCAGTAATGAAGCTCGATGCCCGCCTTTTGCCATTCTTCCCTCAGCAGTAAGGAATGGGCAAGATTCCGCGTCAACCGATCGGGAGCGAAAACAATAACTGCATCGGCCTGACCAGAATCCGTTATCCCCCTGACACGATCCAGGCCCGGTCGGGCAAGTTTCGCCCCACTGTACCCATCGCTGATCTCTTCAACGATTGTAAGTTCGTTGGCAATAGCATATTTCTGACCAGCTTCTATCTGGCTTTCCAGAGAATAGCCATGCTCTGCCTGCTCATCTGTTGATACTCTCGCATACAATACTGCTCGTTTCATCATAGCACCTCATTAGGTAGGCTGGGCAGGTTGCCCCACCCGGCCAAAATCAACCATTAACTTGCTAACTTCTCATCCTGGCCCATCTTGTAACCGGCCCAATATGCGTTTTTGGTTACAGATTCCCACATCTTGCTCCAAGCATAGATGCTTTCGAAGTAGGCATTTTCCGCCGGCGTATCATCGACCAGACCAACGGCTTGCCGGAATTGCTCTTCCTTAAGCCCTAAATGATGGTCATGGGCCATCATGGTGCTTTCAATCACGAGCTCTAAAACGCCGTTCACACTTTTTTCATTTTGGTACATGGTATAATCTCCATTACTATGGGCCGCTCCCTTTGTCGTAGTGCTCCTGAAACAGCTAAAAGGCATCGGGAGCGGTTCTTTTTGTCCCTTTAGCTAGCCCTCTGTCAGTTCCTTACCACCTGCACCTCCTATAAACAAAACGCCCCACCGCTAAAAATGGCAGTGGGGCGAGTGTCTACAGAAAAAGGCAACCGCTTATGCTGTGGGTTGCCCGCTGTGGTAAAATTGCTCAGCCCGTTCGCTGCTATGCTCAGCGGGTGGGTTAGGGCCGTCGAAGGTGTTGGTAGCACCTAGCCGGCCCATTATTTGGCTGTTAAATATTCATTTGTGTGAATATTATATCATGATTGTCAATCCTGGCTAGATCGCTTTGGGCCGCGTCTTGCTCCAGATTCCCTCATGCTGTTTAGATATGCTTGAAGGCTATTGCGATTTACCTGCCAGACTGGGCCAAATCTCCGCGCCTCAATCTTGTCAGATTTAATTAATTGGCGGATATAGTTTACATGATACCCGCCTAGCTCCGCCGCTTCCTGGGTAGTCAACCAATCTTCTGGCATGAGGAGATTTACCGTTATGGATCGTTTAGAAAACGTGTGCAATAAAAATCATAGAACTACAGGGGTGGCAACTCTGGCTATGGTAAAGATTAGGTTAAGAGAACAGGCCTCTAAACACTATTAAGTCTTAATGCTCAAAGTATTCACAAAGAGCTACAAAATCCTCAACTTCTAATCCTGCTAGTTTATCTAAATTGCCTTCCTCATCAAAAACAGCTGTCCCAGCGAGACGGAAGACATTTCCATGTCCAGGTAAATGGATATTCCAAGCATTACCCCGGTGACGTTCTTGTACAGGTTCAACATCATTAGGCGGAACAAAGTACAATGTCACATTTATACCAAATTTACCCTTTGCAACTTTATCAGGATAACCTTGAACATACAGAGTGTCCAGACCATTAGCGTGCCATGACCACTTGATCAAATTGCCTTCTTGATCATAGTAGAATCGGTCGATACCTTCGCCTACTTCATGGTTCCAGATCGAGTATTCTGAAAATCCGTAGTCCTGACAATTATCAACCAACGGATAATCTACTTCATAATCAAATGGCACTTTGTCTGGGCCGGCTGCAAAAGATGGCATGACCGTCACCAACACCATTACTGTCAAAACGAGGATGATAGTGAAACGTTTCATTTGGATCCTCCCGCGGTTTAAGAAACCTGGTGCATTTAGAGGCCTGTGCATAACATTATATCATAAT
>JAHEJP010000019.1 GCA_024638855.1 Chloroflexota bacterium | reverse complement strand
TTCGCTTAACTGCACCTTGTGGTGCACCTTATAGAAATGAATAAGGTGCTCTGGATGCACGCATTTCCCGAAATCCTCTGAGGCGGTTCTCCTGAAATGTAGAGTTATGCACGAATGGCAGGTGACTTTTAATCACTTGGTCACAGGTTCGAATCCTGTACGGCCCACCTAATATGCAGGGGTACAGGAAGCCGCCACCGGCACATGTGGCGGTATATTCTTTCTGTGTTTGATTCTAGCAGTTTCCCCTAAGCGTTCCGCTGGCGCAGAAGCAGAGATTATGGGATTATCAGAAGTATGAAATGGGAGGTGCGTGACAAACTGAGCAGTAAAAATCCCGCAGGTTGTTTGCTCTTACTGAATGTGGTTAACAACTCTAGAAAGGTGAACAAATGGTTGTCGATCAATGCATGAAGCAAGAGGTCGTTACAGTGCCAGTCACGGCAACGATTGCAGAAGCCGTTTCTCTCTTTAACGATCACCACGTCGGCATGCTGCCGGTTCTAAACGGGGAAGGTCGCTTGGTCGGCATCTTGAACCTGCGCGACGTCTTGGACCTGATCATGCCCGCTTTCGTCAACCTGATCGACGACTTTGACTACGTGGGCGACTTCGGGGTGCTCGAGGGAAAGCAGCCCCCCAATGACCTGCTAATTCAACCGGTTACGGCCGTAATGGGACCGTCCGTCTCCGTCCCTGCAAACAGCGGCTTGCTTCGGGCATTCGCCTACTTGCACAAATACGAGCTCCTAGACCTGCCTGTTGTAAACGGCAGGGATCGCCTGGTCGGCCTCGTCTCGCGCGTCGATGTTGGTCGCGCCCTGCTGGCTGGCTGGCGCTTGAACATATAGGGGAAACGTTGATGACCGAGGTCATGCTGGTTTCTAGCATCATATTCCTCGTCACCTTGGCCGTCATTTTCACCGAAAAGATCCAACGCTCCATTGTGGCCATATTCGGGGCCGTTCTCATGGTAGGCGTTGGGACGATCCTCGGTTTCTATGGTGAGGAAGAGGCCATCGAAGCCATCGACTTTCATACCTTGGGGCTGTTGCTGGGCATGATGACCCTGGTCGCCCTGCTGGAGCCCACCGGCTTTTTCCAATACCTCGCAATTGGTGCCGGCCGCTTGTCACGAGGCAACGCTTTCATTCTCCTGATTCTTCTAGGGACCGTCACTACCGTTCTCTCGCTTTTCTTGGATAACGTCACAACAGTTGTACTTATCGCGCCCGTGGGAGTCTTGATAAGCGAGATCCTGGGCATCAACTCTATACCACTGCTGATGGCCATGGCCTTGCTATCGGATACGGGTGGTGCTGGGACGCTGATCGGTGATCCGCCAAACATCCTGATCGGGTCGGCTGCCGGTCTGTCGTTCAATGATTTCCTGGCCAACGCGCTACCAATTGTGACTGTAACCTGGCTGGTGGTGCTGGGACTGCTACTCTATCTGTTCCGTAACGACCTACGCGAAAGTGTGATCGACGCCGAGGCTGTAGATAAGCTCGACCCGTCCCTCGCTCTTGATGATCCCGTCACGGCAAGGAAAGTACTCATCGTTCTTGGCGCGACCATCCTGCTGTTCTTCCTCCAAGACCGACTTGGTCTTAGCTCATCTTTCATTGCTCTCGCCGCGGCGGCCGTCGCTCTCATGTGGGTGCGTCCTGACATGCACAAACTCTTCGAGCGCATTGAGTGGAGTGTAATCATTTTCTTTATGGCACTGTTCGTGGCAGTTGGCGGCCTCGAGGCTGCTGGGGTACTGGACGCCATTGCCAAAGGCATTGCTGGCGCGGCTGACCTGCATCCGGTCCTGTTGGGCGTCGTCATGATCTGGGTGGTAGCAATTCTATCGGCCATTGTGGACAACATTCCCATCACCATCGCCTTGATTCCCGTGATCCTGAGCTTAGGCGCGTCAGGAGTCAATACGACGCCGTTGTGGTGGGCCATGGTATTTGGCGCCGGTTTTGGCGGCAATGGAACCATCATCGGATCCACCGCCAATATCGTGGTCGTCTCCGTTTCGGAAAGAACGCGCAACCCGATAACGGCCGCTACCTGGAGCCGGCGCGGCCTGCCTGTCATGATCACCGCCTGCGCCGTAGCCAGCGTGCTGTTCGTCTTGATGTACCCGTTGCTCAGCCAATAAATACGCGACAGCAAACACTGCGCATTCCTTGAGCGTTATTCGTTTCGCACTATCAGAGTGGCGCACGCTGCCTTTCGCAGCACTTTTTCGGAGACACTGCCCATCAACCAGAGCCCTACCCCACTTCGGCCGTGGCTCGACATGACAATCAGATCGACCTCATATTTGTCGGCGGTATCGACAATAGTGGCAGCTTCGGGGCCAGAAGCAGTCTCAACACGTATTGATATAGACTCGCTTGTCTGGACTGCCTGAATATCTAGCAAATAAACCATTGCTACTTCATTGAGATTATCTTCGATCTCGTCAAAGAGGTCATGGCTGCCAATGGGATCTTGGTCGGTAAATATGGGCGGTGACACCCGTAATAGCAAGATTTCCAAATTCCAAATGGATGCCAGGGCCACCGCAGGCTTCAGAGCGCGTTCCGATAGCGGAGATCCATCTAGGGGAACCATAACTCGTTTCCTAGGTAGCGACTCAGTGGTTCCTAGAGGTCGAATCATTAACGTATCGCAGGGAGCTCGGCGCAGGATCTTAATGGCCACATTGCCGTAAACCCAACGGCTAAGAGCACTTTGACCGTGACTTGACATAACGATCAGATCGATGTCTTCTTTCGTTGCGTAATCGATAATCGATTTTGCTGCCGACCCGCTTGTTGTTGAAGTTATGATGTTTAACTCGGTTCTTATGAAGCGTCCGCGCAATGACCGCAGATACAAATCGGCCATCTGTTTACGCGCATCGATAATTCTTCGGTTCAGAGTCGGATCGAGGTTCAGCACCAGACCAGTAACAACCTGAAGACAATGAACCTCAGCCTTCATAGAACTCGCGATTTCCATTGCGGGTATCATTGCCATCTCGGCCAATTCAGAGCCATCGAGAGGGACAAGAATACGCTGATATTTGAACGATGGTTCAGTTAGCTCTTTCACGGCACCTCCACGGATTTCGATACCTCAACCCTTGGTAATGAAGCCGCTCTTCTGCTCTCCCAATTCTTGCTGGATCTAAAGCTTTCGACATATGGACATCTATTATAGCATCACAAAGATTCAGTCAGTCCGAAGCTAAAGGACAGTCTTTTTGCTCTTTGGGCAACCAAATACAATCGCCTCGTCAGAAGATCCTAGGAAAAAATCGCCCGATGTGCCGATCGTCAGTTCTCGATCGATTCAGGTGGCAAAATCAATCAACGCTGTTATCTAGTCAGCGTCTTACAAAAGTGGACGCGAACGGACTCAAACCGCAAGCTGATCGCAGATCAGCTTTTCACGGTTGTAAACCACATTTGCGGAAGCGGTCCCAAGGTCAAGGGAGCAGCCAAGAGCATGAGCATGCCGGCCCAAGAGATCATGTGCTTATCATGTGCTTATAGAGTGTAAGCACTGGACACAATGGACGAATCAGCGTGTCGTTCGCACCGCCAGACACGTTAATTACCCTTCAAAGGGTCCCCAAAATGCCCTACATATAGGCGGTAGTATAAGCTCCAGGCATACAAGGGCAGCTTACTTTTAACCACTTAGTCACAGGTTCGAATCCTGTACGGCCCATTAGAGGTAGACGACACCGTTTCGGCGGTGTCTTTTGCCGCAAGCCGATTGGACGTAGGGTCGTAACGCTCACCAGCTGCTAAGATTTGGACCCTCACCAACCTTTCAAGTCACAAAATAATATAACACGGGATGCAGGACACGCTAGATCACGGATCAATTCTAGCGAGTGGTCACGCGTCGCTTTCTCCGACATCACTCCCAAAGTATTCCTTCATCGGCACGAAATAAGCGTCTATCCATCCCTGTTGGTATTGCATACCATGATCGGGTAGATTGGAATGGATTATGGTCACCCTCGTTCCTTTCCCCTCCGCTTCAAACAGTATTTCCAGGAATGAGTCTTCATCAGAATCATCGAACTCGACTGTCCGCCACCTTTGAACTATCCGTCTGGGAAATTCCAGTTCAAGGTTTTTCCCGGTGATGTATCCATCCCAAGCTTCGAATGATTCTCCCACTGCGCTGGAAACGACCGCGGGACTTCCTGTCATTTTCGAGTGTCCGCTCGAATTGAGCCACGCTTCATATATCGTTTCTTGGGTTGCGGGGATTTGTTCGGAAACTTCGAATTCGATTCCCATATTCTACCTCCGACCATTGGCAGGCAATCTAAAGCATTGCCAGGTAACGAATGCGCTCAACGCTCGCGCATTTATTAAACCAGTTGATTAAAACTGAATCAACTTATCCTTGAAGCTTCACAGCCCAAGCAGCAGCCCGGTCAGGAGCTGCAAGTAAGTTATTCTGTCTCTTAGCTTACTATGTCTTTGGATGCGACGCGAGAAGTTCCTGACATTGGTCGAACCAGTCTATGAAGTAAAATGCTTCCGCTGGTTCTGCCATGACTCTCTTCCGCCATTTTTTCTGGCGTCCCGACAGACGGATTTCTTCACCTCGAATACGATGCCAGTCGAATAAGCGGCTCACACTGACCAAGGTGTATTCGTTGCCTTGCTTCTCCACGATGCCCACGGGTGCAAAACCCATCGACTCATCTCGCTTTTCCGCCGTTGCCTTGCGTACCTCGAGTGGCAGTGCAAAAGGAGACGCAGCAACCGAGCTAATTGCATCGGCCCAGTGAACCATCTGGGGCTTGTACCAGAAATATGGAGGTTGTCGGGAAACTAACACGATTGCTTTTTCGTGAATATTCCCGGAAACATCGTTAACCGTGCATGGAATGGCAATCTGGTCTCTGTAATAATCGGCGACGCCTCCGATGTTTGCTAATGTATTCAAAGTCTTTTCATCAACGCTAAGGAGATGTTGGTTCCAGTGGATTGCCAGAGTTAGCAGATCATCGTGGATGCGACTGATCCTTCGTTGGTGCTCATGCAGGAACCACCGGCGACCGCACCTTGAGCATTGGTAAAGATGCCCAAACTTCCATGGCTCGACCGGCCGCAACTCAGGAAATTCAGCCAAAAGCTTCGCCTCAATGCTATCCAACTTACAAGTACGGCAAGGTCGTTCCATTAATCGATCTGTCACCCTAGGTTCCTAATGCCTTGCGCTTCTATCCATAACCCTTGATATTCGTCCTTGGGCATTGCATCGAGGTCCGCCTTGGATAGCAGTCAAACGGCCGCGAACTGAGTGATCTCTTTACTAAATCATAACCAGAATCAAGCTAAAAGAAATTGCTAGAATCACAGGTCCATTTCTCAATACTAAAGTGAAGGCTACAGACTACTCACAAGTCCCATCCGCCCATACATAATCCGGAAGCCATGACGATGGCGATGCGGCTTGCGATAATTCCATATTGTGGCGGTGTCCTATTTCGATTAGCCTTCTAAGCCCAGAAACGATTTAACCAACGAATAGAAAGCCTCCGGACACTCGTGCCAGTAGTGACCGCAATCTACTAGTAAGTTAAACTGCACATCGGCTGCCGCCAGACTATCCCAGGTTGCATCGGCCGTTGGCAGTCCAAAAGAATCATCTTCACCCCAAAGGATGAGGGTAGACAGATTGAGAGTTGAGAGACTGGTTGTCAAATCATAGCCGCGCATGGCCTCCCAGGTATTGTCGCTGGCCTGGTAGTTGTGCGAGGGGGCCAACACATCGCCATATGGGAGCTCAAAGGTCGGGTCGGAAAAGTGAGCGGGAAGTGTGGCATCCATTAACGAGATGCTGCCGCCAGGCAAAGGGTCCATGATTTGGCCTGCCTCTTGCAGCTCCGCGATACGCTGGCGATGGCGCTCCATGCCTTTGAGATTCGCCTGGTACGTGGGTGGATAGCTACTGGCCAGGATAAGGGAACTGACTTTGTCCTGGTAACGTGTGGCGTAGTCTATGGCCACTAACCCACCCCAGGAATGACCTAACAAGTGTATCTGTTCGACGCCAACGGACTGTCGCACGGCTTCCAGATCGGCCGTGTAGTCAGCTAGTTCATAGTTGTCGGCCGTTGCGGGAGGATGGCTGGATCGGCCGGCACCGCGCAAATCGTAGGTTACTACAGCCAACTCGGGACCGGCCAGTTGTTCCAGATCCATCATATACTCGCCGGACAGGCCCGGAACACCGCTGATGGCAATGAGGGTTTGTTGGGGCTGACCCGCAATGGCAATCCGGGCATGTAGCGTTACGTCGCCAGATTTGACCTCTAATTCACGAACCTTCACTTGATCACCCCCGCAGCCGGTTAGCATTAAAAACAAAAGCAAGAGGAAGAAAATCGCGCTCGACAAGCGATTCACCGGCATCACCAGCAGAAATCAAGGCATTTCATAATTCGCCAGTTCTATCCGGTAATCATGGGTTGAGCCCAAATGATGATATTCCCTGGCTACCAGGCCAACGCCGGGACAAACCCACTTGATTGTTGTGTCAGGTAAGGTTGATAAGACGATCCTGAAACAGTTTTCGAAGTGGCCGGCCGGCACCGTGACATCGACCTTTTCCTGTACGTACCACTGGTAGTCAGCCCCTTCTTTCAAGGGCATGGATGGATCCCAGCGCCATATATCGCCGACTTCCATTGGTACCTCAAATTCGGGCGCAAGCAGTTGTTCGGTTGGACCTGCTTCATCTTCATTCAGAATATCCACGGCAATAGCGTAGGCCTCATCTCGAGAACAAACCCGGTAGAGGCGGCTGGCGTCGGTGACTATCCATACATCGAAGGCGTTCGGGGCCGGGTCAATCGCGCATCCGCTCGCCGGATTCTCGCCGGTTTGCTCCAGACCAACCACCCTGACGCGGTCATTATTTCCCGTTTCGACGAAGACCGTTCTTTCGGTGAAGGTTCCCATGTCGGCCGCCGTCTCGCCCGCCAGTCCGTCGGCCGAGGGGACTGCCGCTACTCTGCTGTAATTGTAGGTTCTTACCTGGCCGGCAAAATAGGGGAATGCTTGATCAGTGGTAGCCATGCTCGCGGGCAGGGCTGGGCTAACCAACGTCGTTGTGAATGTATCTGAGGACAGATCCAGGGCCGCCTTGGGGAAAGAGCCGGGAATTTCAGTGATGGCGTCGCCTGGTAGTTGGCTCCTGGTTACACTGGGTTCGTCCTCCTGATCCAGAAGTAGCCAAGCCCCAGCGGTGATCAGCACTACGATGACGAGCGCGGCCGTTAATACATGCCAAGTTTTGGGTTGTCCAGGGGCTAATAAACTTAACAACAAACCGGCCAATCCACCCAGGATCAAGGCCGCCAAAACCAGGGCGATAACTCCCATCAGCGGCATATTAAGCTCCGACTCTTCATTGGCCCCTCTAAAAGTCAAACGCTACCGAAAAAATGATGACTGATTTATCACATTTCTACCCCGAATCACAAAAAATGCAATGACCTCTTATGGAAGGCGGTCACCACAAACCAAGTCTCAAGACCATCTTCAGCAAACATGTTGTTGCCCCTTATGATGAGCGACCAGGGAGTCGCCTCATTCACCAAGTTCACGTGTATATGATTGATTTTAGTCAATATTGGGCTTGAGGCATGGGACTTTGGGATGGCTTGGTCGCCGGAATGGGCCGAGAAGAAATTGCATTCGGGTGTAATTAAGGAGCACTATTGATACTTGCCGCATGTCAGGAAAGTCCTAAAATTCACAATGTTATTTTCAAGCTGATGATTAACAATGAACTTCGAACATCAATGCCTTAGATCATCATTCTATCATCACGGGGGTTCCTTCGCTTAGGCCATATCATGAGCAGCAATAAGCGTTGTAGCGCTTATCTGGACGGAGTGGCCTGGACCAACACATGAAACGTGGCTTGCTAAATTCAATCATGGCTACCAAACAGGTAATCGTTGGCATGACGATTATGTTACTAATGCTGACCGGTTGCAGTTCCGGTTCTCAGTCTGATTCTACCGGTGGGGAAGCTAACCGCGCGATTCAGAATAAGGGCTCGGATACGATCGTCAACATCGCTTTGGCTTGGGCCGAGGAGTATCGTAACGTCGATCCTTCGGTAAGCATTGCCGTCACGGGGGGTGGATCGGGCACTGGTATCGCTTCCTTGATTAATGGAACAGTCGATATCGCCAATGCCTCTCGACCCATGAAAGACGAAGAGATTGCAGACGCCCGAAGCAACGACATTGAACCAGTGGAACATGTTGTCGCCATCGATGCCCTGGCAGTCATCGTCAATCTGGACAATCCTGTCAGTAAACTATCCATCGACGAGCTTTCGGATATATTTACCGCCCGGATCACGAATTGGAAGGATGTAGGGGGAAATGACGCTGAAATCATCCTGGTTTCACGAGAAACCAATTCAGGGACCCACGTTTATTTTCTTGAAGAGGTCGTCAGGCGAGGGGAAAAAGATAATAGTGACATCTTCGCGCCCCAAACATTGTTGATGCCCTCGTCGGTTGGTATCACCAGCGAAGTACAGCGAAACCCCAACGCCATTGGCTATGATGGCCTTGGATATGTCGATCAAGCCCACGAAAAGGTTTTGGCGATAGCAAAAGATAACGAATCGCCCTACATTGCCCCAACTATAGAGACGGCAAAGGAAGGAACTTACCCCCTTTCGCGCGATCTTTATATGTACACGGCCGGTGAACCGCAAGATGTCATTGCCCAGTATCTAGATTGGATATTCAGTTCCGAAGGTCAAGCTATTGTGCAGAGGCTTGGATTCGTGCCCTTGGAGACTGAAGAATAAGGTTGTCTCTATGTCAAGGGAAATGAGGTTAGAACGACAGGGAGAGCAGTTGGACCCACAGGGGCACCAAGAGGGTGACCCGGTGGGTGATCCTGTGGGTGATTCAGCAGGAGGTCAGATACGACTGGAACTTCTCGTCGAAGGGCTGATTCGTCTGGCTGGTATATCAGTTATTGTCATTATCGCTTTAATCTTCTTTTTCCTGTTGAAGGAAGGATTACCCGCGTTTCGACAAGTCTCGTTGGCTCAATTCTTAGGCACCCGCTGGTATCCAATAGAAGACCAGTACGGGATCTTATCGCTACTTGTTGGATCGCTGATGGTAACGGTCGGGGCAATTATCATCGCCGTACCCCTTGGCCTTGTCACCGCAGTTTATCTGGGTGAAATTGCGCCAAACTGGCAGCGAGAAATTCTTAAACCATTCATCGAGGTGTTGGCTGGAATACCATCCATTGTGCTTGGCTTTTTTGGCTGGATCGTCTTGGCCCCAGCAATAACCCGCCTCGGCGCGCCCACTGGGCTAACGGCGTTCACCGGTTCACTCATTTTGGCTTATATGTCGCTGCCAACCATCATAAGCGTCACCGAAGATGCTCTCTATGCGGTTCCAAGGGAGTATCGTGATGGTTCGCTGGCTATTGGTGCGACACGCTGGCAGACTATTTGGCGGGTTACAGTGCCAGCCGCGCGGTCAGGCATCGTCATTGCCGTTATGCTTGGCATTGGACGAGCGATTGGCGAGACAATGGCCGTTATGTTGGTTACCGGCAATGCAGCTAATATCCCTGAATTAGGGCCGGCCGCGTTCTTCGAACCGGTGCGCACCATGACCGCTACCATAGCGGCCGAGATGGGCGAAGTGGCCAGCGGCAGCTTGCATTACAGTGTACTGTTTGCGATTGGCATCATTCTTTTTATCATTACCTTCCTTATTAATACGATTGCCAGCCGGTTGGTTGGTGGAAATGGGACTCGCCGCCGCGGGGGGCAGCTATGAATCCAAAAACTGCTCAAAGACTCGGAGAATTGCTGGCAGTGGTAGCCACGGCCGTAGTCATTGTCCCCATTTTTTTAGTCATTGTCTTCATCTTCATTAATGGCATTCAGGCCATTAGTTGGGAGTTTCTTACTCAGCCGCCGCGCAATGGTATGACCGAGGGAGGCATTTGGCCGGCTATACTGGGCACAATTTTGCTCACTATCTGTACAGCGATCTTTGTTATGCCATTTGGAATTGGAGCGGCCATCTACCTGGCTGAGTATGCAAGTGAAAATTGGTTCACACGAGCAATTCACATTTCCATTGTCAACCTCGCCGGGATTCCTTCAATAGTTTACGGCCTGTTTGGACTGGGAGCCTTTGTGCTATTCTTTAATATGGGCACCTCGATTATTGCAGGCGCATTGACCCTTGGTTTGATGACGCTACCCATCATCATTAGTACCTCAGAGGAAGCGATCTTGTCTGTCCCTCAAGAGTTTCGCACCGTGAGTAGGAGCCTTGGGGCTACACATTGGCAAACAGTACGGTATCAGGTACTGCCAAATGCATTGCCGGGGATAATTACCGGCGTCATCTTGGGCCTGGTTAGGGCGGCCGGAGAGACCGCCCCCATCCTGTTTACTGTGGCCGCTTTCTATCTTCCTGAGCTACCAAAATCCCTGCTCGACCAAACGATGGCCCTACCTTACCATCTCTACGTCATTTCCACCCAAGTGCCTGGAATGCCGTTACAAGTCCAATACGGTACGGCATTAGTTCTATTAGTCATGATCTTGGGTTTCACTGTTGTAGCGGCCTTGATTCGCTCGCTTATGCGTCGACGAAGGGAGTGGTAAGGGCCATGGCAAAGAAAATATTATCGATACAGAATGTCAGCTTCAATTATGGAGATGAGAAACAGGCGCTTAAGGATGTTGACCTGGAGATCAATGCGCATGAGCTTTTCGTGATCTTTGGACCTTCGCACAGCGGAAAGACGACATTATTACGACTGATGAACCGATTATCAGACCTGGTTCCTACTGCTCAATACTCGGGATCGATTTTGTTCAATGGGCAAGATATATTTGCTCCGGATATGAATGTGACCAGATTGCGAAGGCAGATCTGTATGGTGTTCGCGACCCCCACACCATTACCCGGCACAATCTACGATAATATGAGTTACGGATTGAAAATGGCCGGTATGCGTGACAGAACCGTCATCGATGAGCGACTTGAACGGGCGCTTCGCCAGGCGGCGCTGTGGGATGAGGTAAAAGATAGGCTGGATACATCGGCTTTCGCTCTTTCGGGAGGACAGAAACAACGGCTATGCATCGCTCGTAGTCTTGCTCTGGAACCTCAAATCATATTGCTCGATAATCCGACTTCAGGCCTTGATCCGATTTCTACCTTGACTGTGGAGCGATCGCTGCAAGAGCTTAAACAACGATACACGATCATTATGGTCCCCCATAGCGTGCAGCAGGCAGCTCGGATAGCCGATTGTGCGGCTTTCATGTTGGACGGCGAAGTGATCGAAGTTGACTATAGCACTAATCTATTCGTCAATCCGACCGACAGCCGAACTGAGGACTATATTACCGGACGTTTTGGATAAGCCCATTTGATGAATAACAAAATCGACGTCCGGCACTTCTCGTTTTACTATGGCGATTTTAAGGCCTTGGACGATATATCGCTGGTCATACCCGAACGTCAGATTACGGCCCTAATTGGCCCGTCGGGTTGCGGGAAATCAACTTTTCTGCGGGCGATCAACCGCATGAACGACACCATTTCATCGGCTCGTGCCGAGGGGACTATCCTGCTTGATGACGATAACGTGTATGATCCGGATGTCGATGTCGTCGAATTGCGAGGACGGGTAGGGATGGTTTTTCAACGACCGAACCCATTTCCCCAGACCATCTACGACAATGTGGCTTACGGACCACGAGTCTTGAAATTGGTTAAGAAAGACGATCTAAACGAGATTGTTGAAGATAGCCTTAGGGGAGCGGCTCTGTGGAATGAGGTAAAAGACCGGCTACAAGATTCAGCCCTAAATCTCAATCCGGGTCAACAACAGCGATTGTGCATCGCCCGGGCTATTGCCGTCAAGCCAGAAGTGATATTGATGGACGAGCCTTGTTCTGCACTCGATCCGGTTGCTACGCTGGCTGTCGAAGAGTTGATGATCAACCTGGCCAAACAATATACGATCGTCATCGTTACCCACAATATGCAGCAGGCTGCGCGAGTTTCCAATTTCACCGGATTTTTCTGGCTCGGACGCCTGATTGAATATAATGATACCTCGGATTTGTTTACCTTCCCGAAGGAGGAATTAACCGAGGCTTATCTAACCGGCCGGCAGGGGTAGGTGGGGGAAAGCTAAACAGCCGACCCAGCCAATCAAAAACTGTCTCAACGTGGGCTTGGATCAGGGGCTAGTTTACGAACCGCTCTCTAATTCGAGATAAGCGATGGCTCGTAGGACGGCCACAACGCTTTTTGCATCCTGTAACCGTCCGTCCAAGGCCATGGTCACAACTTGTTGGATGGGTAGTGGCACGACCTCGATTTGTTCATCGGCGTCGGCCGGTAGGGGATCGGCTGAAAGTTCCTGGGCCAGATAAACAGCCATGACCTCGTTGGTGAGCCCTGGGGCCGGCCAGACTTTGCCGAGGGGCTGCCATTGTTCAGCCCGGCAGCCGACTTCTTCTTGCAGCTCCCTTTGAGCGCAGGTTAACCACTCTTCATCCGCTTTCCGAGTGCCGGCCGGTAGCTCCAAGATCGACTCATCCAGGGACAGGCGGTATTGTCTGATCATCAAGATTTGATCGCCCTGAAGGGGGACGATGACCACCGACCCGGGATGGTCGATGACTTCCTTTTCCAGAGTCGATCCGTCGGGCAAGCGCAGGTTTACAACGCGCAAACGCCAAGAATCGCCCTGCCATTCAATACGTGAGGTTTCTTTTTTGAGTGTCAAAAGTTCCGTCAAAGTATAAATGTGGGCCCACAAAGAAGTTGCAGGCAACTAACAAATCGAAGTGCAACGACTCGTCAACAGGTTAATCGCTTAACCAGATGAGCCGTTGCACACCTCTCTTATTTCGGATTGCAGTCTGCTCCGTTTTACCGGTTGCTGAACGTTATCCGCCGCAAGTAGCTGGGATGCGAATTTGTTGCCCGACGTAGATGTAGTGGGGATTGACGATGCCATTGTAGGCCGCCAATTCCGGCACTGTGCAACCAAACTGCAAGCCGATGCGGAACAGGTTCTGTCCCGCTTGTACCGTAACAACCTGCTCGCCGCTTGGCGCAACGGTTACTTCGACCGTCGGCACTGTGGACTCTTCAGGCGGCTGGGCTGGCTGCTCGGCTGGCTGGGCTGGCTGCTCGGCTGGCTGGGCAGGCTCATCGGCTGGCTGGGCAGGCTCATCAGCTGGTTGGGCTGGCTGCTCAGCTGGCTGCTCTCCGCTGCCTTCAGCCGGTTGAGCGGCCTCCGTCGGAACCAGGGTTGGCGGCGCGTCTACGCCAGTTTCCCCACCTGCTTCAGGCTGTTGTTCAGCTGGACCTTCAGCGGGTGCCGTGGCGGTTGGTGTCGCTTCTTCCTGGAGCGGCCGTTCACAGGCAACCAAGGCCAGGGCAAGAATTACGATCATGACCATGAATAAACGACGGGAATTTAAGGTCGATATCACTGGACCCTCCTTCTCCATTATGTTGTTAACTATACATAATGCTGACAGTTTACCATAACGAGTAAACATAATGCTGGCAGTTTATCATAAGGCGGATCGACCGTCAAGACAATTAGGTTACGATAGTACTTAAGTTATAATCGATCATCATGGGATCATCCATTTCGGCTGTTGCGAAAACAGTAGGTATCAACGCTCATCTACTAGCCACTGAGGCAGGTTATCGACGGGCGGGCATTCATGTATATATCAGCCAGTTGTTGAACCATTTACCTCAAGAAGAAGGGATGCTAAAGTATCACATTTTCACCAATAACTGGCAGGTGATTTCGCCCATGGCCGGCCGGCGGTTCCACAGGACGCGCTTGCCGACGCAAAGGCCCATCGTGCGGATATTCTGGGAACAGGTGTTGTGGCCCATGGCTGCAGCCAGGCAGAAATTGGACTTGCTACACAGTCTGGCTTTTGTCACGCCGATGATCAATTACAGGCCGACCATCGTCACAGTTTACGATTTGAGCTTCATTCACTATCCGGAACGATTTCCACCGCTACAGAGGGCTTATCTCACCAACCAGACCCGGCGATCCTGTATTCACTCTAGGCGGGTGGTGACTATTTCAGAGTCCGGCCGGCAAGATGTGTCTCAATACTTTGGTTTACCGCTCGAAAAGATAGACGTCGTCCATCCTGGCGTGGAATCGACCTTTTACCCCAGACCGGCCGTCGAGGTAGAGGCTTTCCGCAGGCGGGAGCAGCTGCCCAATCAATTTGTCCTGCACGTGGGCACCTTGCAGCCTCGCAAAAATATCTCACTGTTGATCAGCGCCTTCGCCATGCTGGAACAACCGGAGTTGGAGCTTGTCTTGGTTGGCGGCAAGGGGTGGTCGTATCAAGAGATCTATGACAAGGTAGCAGAGTTGGGCCTGGAACGGCGGGTACGATTTGCCGGATATGTGCCAGACGATGAGTTACCGCTCTGGTACAATGCCGCTTCGGTCTTGGTGATGGCTTCAGTCTATGAAGGTTTTGGTATGCCGGTTGCCCAGGCTATGGCTTGTGGAATACCGGTCATAACGGCCGAGACCTCATCCTTACCAGAGGCGGCCGGCGGGGCAGCCCGGCTATTCGAACCCCAGGATGAAATGGCGTTGGCCGAACATATGGCGACCGTATTAGACGATTCTCAAATCGCAGCTAAAATGCGGCAACAGGGGCTGATTCAAGCCCAAAATTTTTCCTGGCAGCAAGCCGGCCAAAAAATGGCCGCGATATACCAGCGAACATTGGCTGAATTATGAGCAATTTCTTCGGGAATCGGAGCATCCGCAACCTGACGATTATCAGTGATTTGATCCTGATAAGTCTGGCTTTCGGCTTCGCTTATCTGGCCCGATATGAATTCCAGTGGCTGCTACCGACCACTACGATAGTGCCTTATTCTAATTATATTGGTCAGCAGATTCTGTTAACCGTTCTTTTGATCATTACTTTTTCTCAGAATCATGTTTGGCGGCGAAGACGAGGTGAGTTCTGGATTGATGAGGTTTCACGGGTTGGTTATGCTACGGCCGCGGGCATTGCCTTGATGATGGCCTTCACCTTCTTTTTCCGGCCGCTGGCATTTTCCCGTTTGCTGCTGGTGTGGGCATTGATCTTCATCATTCTCTTCATCGCTATCGCCCGTTTGGCCCGACGTTGGTTGCTGCAATTGTCATATCGCCGCGGTCATATGGTAGATAAGGCCCTGATAGTTGGTTCGGGAGAAGTAGGGCGCAGCGTCATTCGTACTTTATTGGCCCGACCGGACCTCGGTTTCCGGGCAATCGGTTATCTTGACGAAGGGAGTACGGATAACAATATCGGCTCCGGCCGGATCCCTCACTTAGGCAGTTGGCAAGATTTGAGCGCTATTCTCATGGCGGAAGGCGACGTGCACACTGTTTTTATCTCATTGCCCAGCCACAAACATGAGTATGTTGAAGATATCTTGAGGATATGCCAGCGATACAAGGCTAATGCTCGCGTCGTGCCCGACCTCTTTCAACTGAGCTTAAATAACGTCCAGTTCGACAATGTCGCCGGCATCCCGATGTTCAGCGCCAGGGAAGTGCGTCTTAGCAGAACCGGCCAAACTTTGAAGCGACTATTTGACTTGTTGTCCGTTGCCGTACTGGCACTACCGGTGCTACTCGTCACGGTTGTAACGGCCGTGGCCGTCAAATTGGAATCAGCTGGCCCGGCTTTTTTTCTCCAGGAACGGGTCGGATTCCGGGGCAAACGATTTCGAATGGCCAAATTTCGGTCGATGGTTGTAGACGCCGAAGACCAAAAAGAAGCCCTAAGGGCGATGAATGAGGCTGACGGGCCTATCTTCAAGATAAAAGAAGACCCTCGTTTAACCCGGGTGGGTAGGATTATCAGGCGTTATAGCCTGGACGAATTGCCCCAGCTTTACAATATCCTCGTCGGCGATATGAGCATGGTTGGTCCTCGTCCCGGTTTACCGGAGGAGGTTGCTAAGTACCAGGCCTGGCATATGCAAAGGCTAGAGGTAAAAGGGGGGATAACGGGCCTATGGCAGGTTAGCGGCCGTTCTGATCTGACATTTGACGAACAATGTCTGCTCGACATATATTACATCGAGAATTGGTCAATGGCTCTTGATTTGCGCATCGTGCTGCAGACAATACCCTATGTCCTGGTGGGTAGAGGCGCTTACTAAGCGAACAATGGTATACAGGTTTACTTTTACTGTTTTTCAATGTTGTCCCCCCGATGAAACCCCAGATCCTTTATTCGACAAGCTCAGAGTTGGCCATTCCGCAAGCTGGACACGGGATGACCTAAAAATGACTGGGTCTTCTTGATTCTTAAATTATTCTTCAATTGAATGAGCTGCCTATTCGCCGTAATCTTCAGGAGCCACCGGCTGGTCGAGCTTGATGACCTCACCATGATGGTTGATGATAATTCGAAATCCCAACATACCCATCATATTACGCGCTTGCTCGGGAATGCCCTGAGTGATGATGGCGTCAAGGTCGATGTTGCGCATAGAGGCGTCAACGGCCGCTTTGGTGAATAAGTCATCTTTGCCCATAAATTTTAGAGCCTGCTCAACCGCCAGCTCCTTATTATCCTCAAGCTGTTGGATGAACACGGCCAATACCTGGCGGTCGACGGTTTCGGCATCGATATGACGTAAAAAGCCGTGATCGTCGACGACATAGTGGGCTTCGTCGCCTACAAAGGTCACTTCTACGGGTATTTCCCGCTCATCGTATACGAGACCGGCAAATAGCGCCTGTCGAGCCATAAAAATCTTCTACTCCCTATCAAGTAAATCAATCATAATGCCCGAATGCTCATTCAAATTGCAGTATTCTATAACGCAAGAATATGAATTACGTAAGCGATGGCCCAATATAGAGAATAATAAAAGATTGAAATGAACGTGTAATGGCTGTATAAGATTACAAAATCTTTTCTCAGGATAATCGGAGATGTATTACCCATATGATGATACTGCCCTCTGCCTAATTGACAAGCAAATTCACCCTTGTGGTATAATCAATGCGTTTGCTTGGCATGTTTGTTACCAGGCGAACGTATACGAGAAGGCAAAAGGGTAAAGTAAATTGTTTAGACCGCTAGATTGGGTACTCGGTCTGTTATCATTAGATATTGGCATTGACTTAGGTACTGCGAACACATTAGTCAGTATACGCGACAAGGGAATCGTCATCAACGAGCCATCCTGGGTGGCTATCAACAAGCGCACGCGCCGTCCGCTGGCGATTGGTGCAGAAGCCCGGGAGATGGTTGGACGAACGCCGGCTGATATCGTGGCTATACGTCCTCTTCGCGATGGCGTCATCTCAGAATTCGAGATAACCGAGGCGATGCTCAAATATTTCATCGACAAAGCTCACGAGCAGATGATTGTGCCCTTTCCCCGGCCGAGGGTTGTTGTTGGCGTGCCTAGCGGCGTAACAGAGGTTGAAAAGAGGGCTGTTTACGATGCCACTATTTCGGCCGGTGCACGTCAGGCATATCTCATCGAAGAACCGATGGCAGCGGCGATTGGCGCAGGCTTGCCCATTATTGAAACCCGGGGAAGTATGATAGTCGACATCGGCGGCGGCACGACTGAAGTTGCCGTATTTGCCATGGGCGGCATTGTCGTCAGTCGATCGATCCGCGTAGCCGGCGATGAAATGGATGAGGATATCGTCCAGTATGCTCGCAGCAAATACAATTTGCTGATCGGCGAGCGCATGGGCGAGAGAGTCAAGATCGGCATCGGTTCGGCCTTCCCTCTGCCCGAAGAAAGTACCATGACTTTACGCGGCCGAAATCTCATCAACGGTCTGCCGCAAGCTGTCGAAATCAATAGCATCGAATTGCGAGAAGCGATGGCTCCCTCCGTTAATATCATTGTCGATACAGTTAAAGATGCCCTGGACGAGACGCCTCCAGAGTTGGTCGCTGATTTGATGGAGGTTGGCGTCTGTTTGGCCGGTGGTGGGGCTATGATCCAAGGTTTGGCCGAACGGATCGAGGACGCGGTCAAAATGCGCGTTTGGATCGCCGAGGATTCCATGACCTGCGTTGCCCGTGGCGCCGGAAAGGTGCTGGAAGATTTGGACAACTACAATCGTGTGTTGGTGGGTTTGGATCGCGGCAGCACGCATCACTAGGAGTCTCGCGGTTTCCATTTTGAGCTCACTTCAATGTTTGAACCACGAATTATCAGGGAAACGATTTTCTCGTCTGTAATCTTCCCTAATTCTTGACCTCTGATGAACCTTAACGATACACAACAGCGAATACGCTGGGCGACCTTTACCGTTTTGGTCGGTATTGCTGTCCTTTTATTGATCCTGGATAGTAGCGGATCGCTGGATAATGCCTTGAATTTCCTAGGAGATCCGGTCGCTTCGGTGATGAATTGGACGGCTGGTCGGGCTGATACCGTATTGAATGCCGTGACCGGACCTGATGATGTGCAGGCTGCTCGGGTTGAAATTGAACAACTCCGTTTACAGATTGATGCTCTGCAACGAGAGAATGAGGAATTAAGGGAGATCCAAGGAGAGTACCAACTCTTACAACAATTGTTCGATAGGGCTCGCGAAACGCCGGAATTCCAACGATTAAGCGCCACAGTTATCGGATTTGACACAAGCCCGCTGTTCAGAAGTATCATCCTTGACAAAGGGTCTCAGGATGGCGTATTTGTAGGAATGCCGGTTGAAAACGCCCGGGGTCTTGTTGGCCAGGTTTTTCGAACCACTGATCATTCGGCGATGGTATTGTTGGTGACCGATAATATCAGCAGCATACCTGCTCGCCTGGGCGATTCGAGAGCAACCGGCATCGTAAGAGGAGGTGGGCTCGGAGGGGCCGCGACCATGGATTGGGTCGATTTGGAAGCCCAAGTTGATATCGGCGAAGTGGTCTATACTTCTGGGCTCGGTGGACGATTCCCGCAAGATATGGTGATCGGACGTACCACTGACGTTGAAAGGCGCGAGGCTGATTTATTTCAACGAGCCACCATTCAGCCGGCCGTTGACTTCGATTCTTTAGAGATGGTTTTCGTCATAACCGACTTCAGGACCATAGATACCAGCATATTTGATACCATCCCTGACGATTTACTTCCAGCACCATGACCCTTAGTTTTTATTTGGCCATTCCCTTGATGGCCATATTGGCCATTTTGCAGGCTACGATCCTGCCTCGTTTTCCTGCTTTTGGTATCGTTCCCCAGCTATGGCTCTTGGTAACCCTTAGTTGGGCAATGCTCCATGGCATTCGAGAAGGTCTTTTGTGGGCATTGTTAGCCGGAATCTTCATCGATCTGTTTTCTGCCGCTCCGATGGGCACAACATCACTGGCCCTTATGGCCGCTGTGGCTGTGATCGTCTTCATTCAACGCCACTTTCCTGCAAGTCGTATTTTGATGCCAGCTTTGCTCGGCGCCCTGGGGACTCTGGTCTTCTGGTTCCTTTATCTGTTATTATTGAGAATCATTATACCCCTGATAATTAACAATCTTGGATATTTGGGCATCTCTAGTCTTTCCGATAACGTGAGAGTACCCGATCTTCTGGGCGAAATTTCAGCAGGATACTCTTTGGGCGGCCCGATCCTGACGTATATTGTTATATCGTCTCTCGTTCAAGGTGTGTTGATATTGCCGGTATTTTGGGGATTTCAAGCCCTGGAGAAGGCACTATCACCCCGCCGGGTCGAGGTGTAATGGTCCGATTTCCAGATAGTTAATATGTGACCTTAGGTGAGCCGAATAACGCCGGATATGAGAGCACACTAAAGGTTGCCATCCTTTCATATATAAAGAAGGATAATTTTGATCGGATATGATGGGAGGGTATTTATACTGGGTGTAACGGTTTCCAATATTTCATTTTAGTCCGTGACACGCTTAGCTGCATATGTCTAGAATAGGTTGGGATCGAATTGAAGATGCCGAGATGGCCGAAGATGAACCTGGCCTGGGCGGCCGTTTACTTTTGCTGCGGGGCTTTATCGTCGTCGTTCTGCTGGTCCTGCTATACCGAGTCTATTGGTTGCAACAGACCAGGGGTGATGAGCTGCTGACGCTGGCCGAAGAGAATCAACTTGCTCGCATCCTGATCGATCCTCCCCGGGGCATTATTATAGATCGCAATGGGCAACCGATGGCTATCAATCATCCCAGTTTCAACGTGACGATCACCCCCGCTTTTTTACCTGACGATCCGAATGAAAGACAGGCCATATTCGAACGTCTTTCGATTTTAACCGGCGTGCCGGTGACCAACACTATCCAACAACAGGAGTTATTAGCTGCGGCCGATCCGGCGATGGTCAGTACCTACAGTCGACTTGCCGAGCTTTATGAAGCCCCAGTTGAAGACACCCTTGATGCCACTGGCATTTTGCCCACTTTGCCAGATAGCATTGAAGCAATTGTCGAGCGCTTTAGTTTCGCCCCTTATTTGCCAGCCTCGATCAAATCCGATGTCCCGATAACATTAGCCTATCAGATCGAACAGGAGAGCGTCTTCTTGCCGGGTGTTCGGGTCATTGAAGAGCCTATCCGGCTATACCCAAGCGGGGAATTGACCTCACACTTGATCGGCTACATGGGACCAATCCCGAATGAGAATTGGCTGGATCTAGGCTATCAACGCGATGACCGGGTTGGTTGGGCAGGACTCGAATCTTCTATGGAGATCGAAATGGCCGGCCGCAAAGGCGAACGCCAGATCGAGCAGGATTGGACCGGCCGTGAATTACGCCAGATCGGACCGACGATTGAGCCAGAACCAGGTCAAAACCTGCATCTTACCCTGGATTTGGATCTACAAGAAAAAGCATTCGCGATTTTGCAAGAAGCGATGGAGAAACGTCGCGCTACCAAAGACTCCTTTACAGGGGAGGATGTGGAGGTTGAACAAGGTGTTGTCATCGCCCTAAATCCAAATACCGGCGAGATCTTGGCCATGATCAATATTCCGACCTTTGACAATAATCGCTTCTCAACTGAGGTACCGGTCGATTATTATTTGGGCCTGGCAAGGAATGATTACACGCCTTTGGTTAACCATGCCATCAGTGGCCAATATCCACCGGGTTCAACATTCAAGTTGGTGCCGGCTTCTGGCGCCTTGCAGGAGGGCGTTGTTTCGCCTAACCGAATCCTCTTCGACCCAGGTGAAATCACGATTCCCAATCGATTTGCCCCGAACGATCCTGGCCGGGCCCAGACATTTGTTTGTTGGTTCCGTGAGGGGCATGAACAGATGAATATGATCAGCGGCATCTCCAATTCTTGTGACGTCTACTTTTACAAAATTAGCGGCGGGTTCAACCAGGATGGAGAAGTTGTTGATGGTTTGGGCGTTGACCGGCTTCACGAATATGCCGATCAATTCGGTTTTGGCCGTGTTCAGGGTATCGAATTGCCTTTGGAAGCGCCGGGCAATAATCCCAGCCAGGCCTGGAAACGGCAAAATTACGGTGAACCCTGGTCTACAGGCGATGACTATAACATGGGAATAGGCCAGGGTTTCGTGACATCGACACCGCTTCAAGTAGCCCAAATGGCGGCCATCGTCGCCAACGGTGGATTCTTATATCGTCCAACTATCATTCACCACATCACCGACTCTGAAGGAAATATTGTCCAACCTTTTGAGCCCGAAGTCTTGAACTCGGTTAACGTTAACCGGCAGTGGCTGGATATCGTCGCCGAGGGCATGCGCCGGGTAAATCTCGAAGGTGGTACGGGCGCTTCGTTTACCGAATGGTTGGATGAGTTTGGTATTACCTCGGCCGGCAAAACGGGTACTTCCGAATATTGCGACAATATCGCCATCAAACGTAGATGGTGTAAGGAAGGGCAAATACTGCCAACCCATTCCTGGTATGTAGGCTATGCGCCTTTTGAAAACCCTGAAATAGTGGTCGTTGCCTTCATTTTCAATGGCGGCGAAGGTTCCCGATGGGCTGGTCCCGTCGCTCGGGAAGTCATGGCTGCTTATTTTGGCGTAGACACGTACGCGCCGGTCGAAGAAAATAGCCAACAAAATGGGGAACCGGCTGTCCTGGACGAGCCAGAAATTCCAGAACCAACGCCGACAATCCCAGCGGTTATTCCCCCTTAATTTAGTTACTCTTTACCGACCCCAACCTTTCCGCTTTCGGGGCGATTGTGTTATCATCGAATCATGGCTTACGTCCTTTTAATTCGCCATGGACAAAACGACTGGGTAAATAAAAATCGCCTGGCTGGTTGGATACCAGGCGTCCATCTCAACGAGGAAGGACGGGCTCAAGTTGAAGAACTATCCCAGCGGTTAAGACCTGTGCCCATCAAGGCCATTTACAGCAGCCCGCTGGAACGTTGCATGGAAACGGCCGTGGCTTTGGCGCAACCCCATGCCCTTGAGGTCGTGGCGTTGCCAGCGCTAGGAGAAGTTAGATACGGCGATTGGGAAGGAAAAAAAATCAAAAAACTCGCCAGAAAAAAACGACGATGGTTCGCGGTTCAACATCACCCGAGCCGCTTCAAATTTCCCGGCGGAGAATCGTTTCGAGATGTCCAACAGCGGGCTGTCACGGCGATTGAGCAACTGAGTAGAAGACATAAAGAGGATCTGGTCACCGTGGTGTCCCATGCCGATGTGATCAAGTTGGTCTTGGCCCACTACTTGGGAATGCATATGGACTTGTTTCAACGACTCGCCGTTTCACCAGCATCGGTCAGCGCTCTTTTTCTGAGTGAAGCCGGCATGGTTCGGGTATTAAGGATCAACGACGATGGTCCATTCCGGCTTGCTCCTCAACACAATGATAAGAAAGTGACCGATGAGGAAAAACATACAAAAAAACATTAAGACATATTTATAGGCCACTAAACGGGAAAAGAACAGAGGGCAAAGATGACCCGCCATATCGAACTCAATCCGGTTTCACATATAACGGTAGGCACTGTCGGAGAACCAGGCCAGCGCGTATTCTATTTGCAGGGTAGCAAAGGTACTGACCTTGTTTCTGTCATTATCGAAAAACAACAAGCCTCGATGTTGGCCTCAAGTTTAGAGACTTTGCTTGAAGAGCTTAGCGGGAAATATTCTACAGAAGAAGAACGTGAACCGGTCTGGACTGATATGCGTTTACGGGAGCCGGTTGAGCCCTTGTTCCGAGTTGGGAATATGGGTTTAGGGTTTAACGAAGATGTGGAACGCATCGTTATCGTGACTTATGAACTTGTGGAAGAAGAAGAGGAACCGAATGCCGTTAGCTTCTGGGTTTCCAGAATCCAGGCTATGTCGTTGATTAAACATGCCAAGGATGTTGTACAGGCCGGCCGGCCTATCTGTGGCAATTGTGGTCAGCCGATCGATCAAGATGGGCATTTTTGTCCAAATCGCAACGGTCATGCTCATTGAACGATTGAAACCGGGTCATTTGGAGTAGTGTTCTGTTCCTGCCGTGAGAGCCGGCGGTACCCAGCAGCGAGGATAGTTACCTGAAAACAAGATGATGGCGGGCAATGATACAACAGCCGCGATTCTTTATATCCTTGAACACGGTCGAATTGAACTTGAGGGCCTCGTTCCCTGGGGTTCTAATTACACATTCCTGGTTCATATATCACATGAATCTGGGAAGGTGGATGCGATTTATAAACCGAGTCAAGGTGAGCGACCGTTATGGGATTTTTCTCGAGGTACTTTATGCCTGAGGGAACGAGCTGCCTACTTAACCAGCGAAATCTTAGGTTGGCATATCGTACCGCCAACCATATTGCGTGAAGGACCACATGGTTGGGGATCGGTTCAATATTTTGTTGAGCACGATCCGCAGCTACACTATCTGACCTTGCAAGGCCAATATGAGCATCAGATTCAACGCATTACTTTGTTCGATGTGTTGATCAATAATGCTGATAGAAAAAGCGGCCATGTTATCAAGGATGAAGAAGAACAGCTGTGGGCCATCGACCACGGGGTTTGTTTTCATGCCGATTACAAGCTGCGCAGCGTGATTTGGGATTTTTCCGGCCATCCTATCCCAGAGGATTTAATTGCAGACCTTGTTTCCTTCCGTTCGTGGTTAGGAAGTGGTAGTGATCCAAGTCATGAAGAATTAATTCAGTTGTTGGATCGAAAAGAACTAGATGCGTTGGTTGGACGTGTTGAGCACATGATCAAGGAAGGAATCTTCCCCCATCCAGGTGCAGGAAGACATTATCCTTGGCCTCTGGTATGAAGTGATGACCTGGAATAGTTGAGATGAGCGTAGAGGAAAGCTTACATCAGGCGGTCGGATTGTTGTCCGAATCAAAGTATGCCGTTGCTCTCACAGGCGCTGGGATCAGTACACCATCAGGCATACCTGATTTCCGAAGTCCAGAATCAGGTTTATGGAAAAATGCCGATCCCTTTGAGTCCGCCTCGATTTATGCTTTCAGGCGTCGACCACAAGATTTTTATGAGTGGATCCACCCCTTAGCAAGGTTAATCATCAAGGCGCAACCAAATGCGGCTCATCTTTCATTGGCACAATTAGAAGCGCGTGGGATACTCAAGGGTATCATTACTCAAAATGTAGATATGTTACATAGCCGGGCTGGCTCGACAACCGTCCATGAAGTTCATGGTCACCTTCGCGAAGTCACATGCATGCGTTGCTATTCGATTTATGCGGCAGCCAGCTACCTCGATGAATTTGTCGATAGCGGCGAAGTACCTTATTGCGAAGCGTGTGGAGGCGTACTTAAACCGAACGTCATACTTATTGGCGAACAACTGCCCGTCAGCGTTGTGAATCAGGCCCGGCGACAGATCAGGAGTTGTGATCTGATGTTGATCGCGGGTTCATCGCTGGAAATGGCCCCAGCTGGCGATCTGCCTCTGCTGGCTCTAGAATCTGGTGCACGAATCATCGTCATAAATTTTGAACCTACTCACATCGACAATGCGGCCGATGTCGTCATCCGAGGCGATGTTGTTGAAGTGATACCGGAGATTACCACTAAACTACTTGATCAATGAGACAAATGAACTCGAATCCCACAACTGCAGAATTGATAGCTCGTTTAGAAACCATTAGTGCCCAAGATCTAAAACGCTTGTTAGAGATCAGTACTATCTTGAGTTCGACCCTTGACCTCAAGCAGCTTTTAGACATGGTAATTGATACTGCAATTACCTTGACTGACACTGAAAATGCCTCGATCTTGTTAATCGATCAGGTCACAGAAAAACTTTATACTGCGGCGTCAAGTGGTGCGATTTTCGCAGAAGAAAATGAGGTGCCCTTGGAAGGCAGTGTGGCCGGCTGGATCGTGCAAAACGGGCGACCACTCATCATCGATGAACTGCAGAGTTCTGGACAGGAATATTTGACAACAAGTATGGTGAATGGTGTTGTCCCGCGTAATCTGCTCGGCGTGCCTTTGGTGACAAAAAACCGGGTGATCGGATCACTGGAGGCGATTAATAAGCGGGGTGATGCCATCTATAGCCAGCAAGATGTGGCATTGTTGCAGGCCCTGGCTTCACAAGCTTCTGTAGCCATCGAAAACGCCAGATTGTTCATGCAAACGGATTTGATATCCGAGTTTATGCACGAACTAAAAACACCATTAATGGCCCTTACAGCTGCCAGCGAGCTTTTGGCCCGAGAGACATTGGACGAGCAACACCAGGAATTAATTGAGATGATCCAGCGTGAAACGAAGCGTTTGTCCAAGATGGCCCAGGATTTTCTTGACCTGGCCCGCTTGGAGTCAGGCCGGGTCCAACTTGTTCAAGGCACTGTCGATCTGTCGCTCTTAGTAGACGATGTCGTCAGCCTTCAGGAACCCCAAGCCGCAGACCGGCAAATAACCATTGCGACCAATGTCCCTGAGCAGTTACCCACAATCATCGGTGATTATAATCGCCTGAAGCAAGTCCTATTAAATTTGACCAACAATGCCATTAAATATAATGTTGTTCAAGGTCAGATCGATATAGCGATCACCGACTTGGACAAGGAAGTGATGATTGCCATATCTGATACCGGGCCAGGTATCGCTAAAGAGAATCAGCCCCATCTATTTGAGCGATTTTATCGTATCCCGGATAGGGAGGGCTTTACCGAAGGAACCGGACTTGGTCTATCCATATCAGCCCGAATCATGCAGGAACATGGCGGCCGTATAGAGTTCA
>JAHEJP010000275.1 GCA_024638855.1 Chloroflexota bacterium | reverse complement strand
CTGGTGATTACTGATTTAAGATACTATTTTTTTGAGGTATACGATCACTATGTATTGGGGGGAATCAATACGAAGGTAGCGACTGAAGTTGCTTATTATTTGGATGAGCAAGATGAGGCGCAGGATGTCTATTTCTTTGGTTTTCCACGAATGGGCTATGATAGTCTGTCAACTATCGCTTATCTCGTTCCGGATATACAGGCGGAGGATGTGCTTGAACCTTTGTTAACTTCACCGACATGGAGGTTGAACCAGCCGACGATCTTCATTTTTTTACCAGAGCGGATAGCCGAATTGGATTACGTGAGAACAGCTTATCCGGATGGAACTTATCGAGAGGTGAAGCAAAAAAATGGTGACTTGCTTTTCCTTAGCTATGAGGTGCCATGACGCTGAGGCTTTTATTCAAATCCAGGCGGACGTCGTAACTCTGTATTGAACATATAGCTTGATTTGGCAGTCCAGTCTCCGTCTCCAACATCATTTCGCAGATGGTCGAAGTATCCTTGCACCCGGCTGTCAAGCAAGTCGATCTGGTGAAGCAAAATGGCTTCCAGGGTTTTTGGCACCACAGGCGACCCCCATTCCAGAGTGCCATGATGGGAAACGATGAGATGGTTGAGTTCACGCAACTGACTTTCTGGAAAGCCCTCGATATCAGCTGCCGCTATTTCAATCATAATGATTGCTCGGACAATATGGCCTACTAGGCGGCCATCATCAGTGAAATCAAAGGAAGAGCCTGTGTTGTACTCACGAGTCTTGCCGATATCGTGCAAAAGGGTGCCGGCAACCAACAAATCCTTGTTGACATAAGGGTAGTGTTCGGCCAGCTGACGGGCGATGGTGACCATGCTGAGTGTGTGTTCTAGCAAGCCGCCTACGTAAGCGTGGTGAAGAGAACGCGCTGCCGGCGCGTTAGCAAACTCAGGTAAAAATTCCGGATCGAGCAAGATATTGCTCACCAACATCTGTAAAGGTTGATCTAACTCGCCTATGAATTTCCGCAACTCAACAATCATATCTTCGGGCGTGCGCGCACTGGATGGCAGGAACTGGGCCATATCCATTGTCGCAAGAGGGTTCAGATCAGTGGTCGTGATCTGTAGGGCGTTCTTGTAGTTGTTGACCCTCCCGGTCACCATCGTAACGGTTCCAGGTTTAACCCAACCGTCAATATCGGCCGGTACATCCCAAAAGACGCCATTTATTTGACCTGTCTTGTCGCGAAAGGTACTTAAAAGGTAAAGCCGCCCGTCCTTCGTCTCCCGCCGGACAACATCCTGTATCAGAAACGGTTCATTGATCAAATCATCGCCATCATTTAAATCAGCGACATAAATGGTTTTCACGAAAACCCCCTTCTTTCATTCATATATGATTCGGGCTCAATGTGCCTTGGACCCGCTATCGAAGCCATCGATTTTGGAAATGCACTAGCATATCCTACAATCGGTATCATTATAACTTGCCTTTAAGAAATATCCGATTTTGATCCAGGCCGAAACCAAAGACAATTTGACAACCGTCGCTGCTAAGCAGTTAGGGATGGGCAATATGAAACGACTAATTATCGGCATAACCGGCGCCAGCGGCGTCATTTATGGCATCCGTTTTCTGGAAATGCTGCAGGAGTTACCTGATGTAGAGACACACTTGATCATCAGTACTGCCGGCGCTCAGACGATTGGTCTGGAAACGAACTACACAGCCAGCCAGGTAGCAGCTTTGGCCGATCAATCGTACCGGATCAACGATATTGCCGCTGCCATATCTTCAGGTTCCTTCAAGACGGACGGCATGGTCGTGATGCCGTGTTCGATGAAGACGTTGGCCGGCATCGCCCATTCATTCAGTGAAAACCTGATAATGCGCGCGGCCGATGTGGTGCTGAAGGATAGGCGACGCCTGGTCATTGTTTCCCGGGAAACACCGCTTCACCTGGGTCATTTGCGCCTTATGACCCAGATAGTTGAGATGGGGGGAATCATTGCCCCGCCAATGCCAGCTTTCTACCATCGCCCGGAAACTATTGACGATATTGTTAACCAGACGGTTAATCGTGTTCTTGATCTGTTGGATATCGAATTGGCGCAAGACCTCTTTACCCGGTGGCAAGGAGGAAGCGCCGCTCATGAGTGATAGCGATCCTGGCCTTTTGAGACGGCAGGTTCTTGATTACCTGGCGAAACACACGGTGATGACATTGGCCACGACGGGACCGGACGGACCCTGGGCCGCGGCCGTCTTTTACTGTACCAGAGAATTCGATTTGTTTTTTCTCTCGGCTGATCACACGCGCCACGCTCAAAACCTGGCCTCCAATCCCAAAGTTGCGGCCACGATTCAGGAGAATTACCATGACTGGCCCGAGATTCAAGGTATTCAACTGTCTGGGATGGTAGAGGTCTTAGCTGGGAAGGAACGACAAGTGGCGATAGCTCTCTATGAACAGAAGTATCCCTTCGTTAAAACCGCTAGCCCAGCCATAAAAAAAGGCCTACAAATATTAAATTGGTACTGTCTCTCGCCGGATAAACTTTACTTCATCGACAACCGTAAAGGATTTGGCCACCGGGACAAAATTGATCTGTCTACTTGATTAGCTCCTTCACTAGCGGTAGACAATGTCCCAGGTGGGTGATATATGAGCCAAAAAGATCGGCGCCGATGGGATGAAAAATGGTTGGATTCAGCAGGAGATCGCTATGAGCCGCACCCATTGCTGCTTCAATACCGGACATTACTTGGCGGTGGAGAAGCGCTAG
Organism: Chloroflexota bacterium; assembly: GCA_024638855.1. GTDB lineage: Bacteria > Chloroflexota > Anaerolineae > Promineifilales > Promineifilaceae > UBA11865. Next base: position 4,664 of record JAHEJP010000275.1, on the reverse strand, counting down.
ACCTGGCCTGCGGCAAGGGCCAAAACGCTATCTGGTTAGCTCGGCAGGGATATCGCGTGCAAGGTGTTGACATTAGCCCGGTAGCCCTGGCTATGGCCAGAACCGAGGCGGCTGAACAGGGGTTGTCGGACCGTATACAATTGATAACCGTCGATCTGGATCATTGGCTGCTACCGGCCCTTTCGTATGATCTGATTTGTATATTCCGTTTTTTGGATCGACGCCTTTTTACTGCCATCAGTATGGGACTCCGGCCGGAGGGGCTGCTGTTTTGCGCGACCCGGCATGTAGGTCTGTTGCAGCGTTGCCCGGAGGCACATGAATCATTCTTGCTAAAAAGGGGTGAGCTAGCTGAGGCTTTTTCGAGTTTATGGGTACTTCATGATGTGGAAAACGACGAGAATTCCGAATTCGTTGCCCGCAAATGATGCCCTTCCTAGGCGCAGCCCTACTCTTTGACCCCATGAGGAAGCTGGGGAGTCACCCCGGCAAATACAGCATTCACCATTACCTCGAGCTTCCCGAAGACAGGATATCGATCGCGATCGGGCACGTTGGCCAACAGGCTCTTGAGAACCGATTGGTAAAACCAGGCCTGCTGTTCTTTGCCTCGGCCAAATCTCCCCCAGACGTCTCGACCGATCATAGCTTCATTGTGCAGGGTATGGCTAAGATTATGATATTTGTCGGCCGCGGCAACCAACTTTACTTCCAGTGGAGCATCGCGCAAAATTTGTATGGTATGCAGCTTCCGGGTTTCCCAGTTTGCGCTTTTTTTTGGCGGTTCAGTACAGCCGGCGACGATGTCTGCAACCTCGTCGCCAAAATTCAAGCGGATATCCTCGATTTTTACCTTGGTATCTTCAACCGTATCGTGTAACAACCCCGCAGCGACGATCGTCTCATCACAACCCATCTCTTGCAGGATCATTGCCACGGCTACCGGATGGGCGATGTAGGGCACATCACCAGCCTTACGCTTTTGCCCTTTGTGGGCCCGGGCTGCAAAGCCTATGGCTCTGTCGACGAGAGAGAGCATCAAGCGGTACCTATTAAGTAAGCCGAAATTGCAGACCTGATCAATGGTATGCTCCTTGAGCTTGCTTTCAAGAGAAAAGTTCCGCCCCTACTCTTCGCCTTAATAAGATCGGGAACATTTCTCCAATTAGCGTGCCTGCCGGCCGTTATTTGAGAAACGAGAGAGGATAACTTTGAGGTAGCGAGCTTGTCCGGCGTCTTCGTACAAAGCAATCGACGCCTGTTCCATATTGAGCTGGGTTTCCAGGTTCTGGATTTCTTGCAAGTAGATGAGATCGCAGCTAATGACGGTATCTTGGAATACACGCTCGCCATCAAGCTGAAGCGATACCGCCGCCTTTGCCAGGCTGCCGCCGTTTTGCACGCTAATCACCTCTGCACGACGGGCAACCCGTAAAACGTCATTCACATAACTTTTAGAGACATCTTGCTGCCCTTGACGCTGGTAATATGCCCCTAAATGGTTTACCAATTGGCGCCACTCCATCTGAGGCCTGTGCGTCAACAAGCTGACAACGTCCCGCAAGATCAACAATCGTGCTTCTGAAGGAACGACGCGCAAGCCCTTCTTCTTCAAAGCACTCCTGTAATGGGCGTGTAGATCTTCAGGCTCAATATAGTTGACTGATCGCTGGACCAGCAAGGTCGTACCTTTTTGTTGGACCTGGACCAGGGACGGGTACCGTTCGAGATAGTGGCGAAAACTCATGTCTCCCAGATGGTTTTCATTAAAAGCGCCCTGGCTCAAATCTTGCATACGCTGTTTTAGTAGGCTAGCCCGTACGCGCGATTGGTCAACCAGCAAATCATCTAAAGCCAATTCGAGCAATGCCTTGGCCTCGGCTGCGGTTAACTGCCCTGAGCTTGAGGTCTTGGGCGCTGACCCATCCGAACCCGCTACTCGAACAAATAAAGTGCTCCCCTCTTGTTCGACGGTGACCATATCTTTGTAGCGATCAAGAAACTTTCGAAATGTCTTGTCACCTTGCAAAGTTTCCTCAAAGGCGCCGTCGCTAAGATCTTGCATACGCTGTTTTAGCAAGCTGGCCCGAACGTGGCTTTGGCCCACCTCGAGTTCGTCCAATGCGCGCTGTAATAGACCGCGGACATCGCTTTCAGGTAGCTGCTGCCCGCTACTACCTAACTTGATGTTGGGCAACAACTCTTCTGATGGACGGTGCACGTACAGGGTGGTCCCTTCTTGCTCTAAGTGAACGATATGCGGGTAACGCAAAAGCAATTTAGAAAAATTAGCCTTTCCCTGAGGAGATCGTCCAAACGCGCCTTTGCTAAGTGACTGGATTCGCTGTTTCAAGAGGCTGGCAGGTACACGCCTGGCGTCTTGCAGCAATTGATCCGTTGCTCGCTGTAAGATATCGGCCAACCGATCGTCCATCATTTGATCGGCCGCAGCCGCAAGTTGATCATAGTAGATATAATGATCGCACAGGTGAACCAACCGTTGGCTCGACGTGTGTTTAACGCCTGTGCCGACGACCTGCTTCCCGCGTTTTCGCAGCGCTTGGACCAAGGGAGCAAAATCGCGATCACCCGTGATCAGGACATAAGTGCTGTAATCTTGGCCGTCAACCAGCGTACTCATGGCATCTACGACCATTTGCATGTCGGCCAAGTTCTTGCTGTTGCTGCTCAACCGCACGGCCGATTGCAGTTCAAAACCAGCCGTCGCTAGATCTCTCGTCAGTTGGGCGCGCTGTCGCCAATCTCCATAGGCCTTGCGCAAGACGATCCGGCCGCTGGTTAAGACCTCGACATACTCAATGATCAAATTGATGTCGAAGGTAAGGTTGGCTTCTACAGCGCCAATCATGACATTGTCTAAATCGAGATAGATGGCTACGTCGTTACTCATATAGTGTCCGCCCCCGGTCAAGATGCTCGCCCGGTGGTGCATGGTGAACCCATTGTACTTTAAAAGTCCTTTCCAGCAACGTTTTGTTGATGCAACTTCAAGTTTGGTGAACAGATCGACCCAGAATCACGGGCGACCTATCAAACTGGCGGGCCTATAAAATGTTTCCCGGGAAACATTTTAAGATGACATAAGATGACATAAGTAAGGTTGGTTGAGGCTATAAAGCGTGCTACCATACACAGGTCGTGCGGCTTGTCGTTTTATCCTGAGGTTGCCGTTGGAGGTAGGGTATGAAAGAGTGGTTGTGGAGCGGAAAACCATGGCAGGCTTTCAAGAATGTGGCCATTATTCTATCTTTTGGCTTGAATATGATTCTGTTGATCTTTTTGATCATCACTGCTTTTTACATAATCCCTATCATCGATTCGATTGCCGAACCTTTGGTTGGTGGGTTGCACCAGAGTTTTGTAGATATGGGTGAGGCGCGCATTGTGCGTACTATCGAGGTTGAAGATTCGATCCCGGTTGTCTTCGACCTGCCGCTTCAAACAGAGACGAACGCCCGCTTGACCCAACCGGTGCCCATGAGCATTCCAACAACCTTCGTATTGCCAGGCGGTGGTGGTTACATTAATGGTAACGTCTCCTTTGAGTTGCCGGCCGGCACAGACTTGCCTGTTGCCTTCAATATAACTGTACCCGTCAGCGAGACAGTGCCGGTCAATTTGGCAGTTACGGTGGATATTCCCCTGGAGGAGACCGAGCTGGGTGAGCCTTTCACCAACCTCAAGGCATTGTTTGAGCCGATTGACAATTTTTTGACTAATCTGCCCTCTTCTAATGGCGAGGTGTACCAGCGGGTCATCAATAGCGCCGCTAGCCAGGAAGAACCTGAAGCAGTAGAGCAAGCCACCGTACCTTAAATGTTGTTGTTGATAGCGCATGACCCATCCCCCAGTATGCGATTACGAAGGCTCTAATTATCGAACCCGTTTCTGGGAGAATCAGGGCCGCGATTACGAGGACCGCGCCGAGAGAATCGCCCTAAAGCGCTTGATGCCCGCCACGGGTGATACGTTAATCGATGTGGGCGCTGGATTTGGTCGCCTGGCCAGTGAATACGCTGGCTACCAGCGGGTTGTCTTATTTGATTATTCGCGTTCTTTGCTCAGAGAAGCCCAAGATCGCCTGGGCCAAGATCCCCGTTTTATCTTCGTGGCTGGAAATTGGTACCAAATGCCGTTTGTCTCCGGTTTGTTTGAGACCCTCGTTCAAGTTAGGACGCTCCACCATGCGGCCGACGCGTCGCGACTTTTTGATCAGTTAGCCAGAGTCAGCCACCCATCGGCTAGTTACATCCTCGAATTCGCCAGTAAGCACCATCTAAAAGCCATCCTACGCTATTGGTCTGGGGCGCAGCGTTGGTCCCCTTTCCAACTCGAGCCGCTGGAATTCGTCGAATTAAATTTTGATTTCCATCCTCGCTGGATTCGCCAACAATTGACTGCAGCAGGATTTATGCCCAACCGGACTCTGACCGTCTCTCATTTCAGGCTACCGCTGCTAAAGAAGATCGTCCCGACAGGCATTTTGGCAGGACTGGATGGTCTTATGCAAATGTCCGGTGATTGGTGGCAATTGACACCTTCTGTCATCATTCGTAGCAAATCAGCTGCCAACGCACTCCCGGCCGAACCGGGAACTTTTTTCGCTTGTCCCGAATGCCAAACAAACCTGCCTCAAGAAGTCG
>JAHEJP010000274.1 GCA_024638855.1 Chloroflexota bacterium | reverse complement strand
GCCATCATCTCCCCCGCCAGCCAGACCCGGTTCCAGCCGGTCGTGTCGTCGGCCGCCGGGGTGCGCTCCGGCAGGACCCCGGACACGCCGTCCAGGGCTTTTTCACGGTTGTTCTGGTTGAAGACCAGCGTCCCGGCCGCCAAATTGAGGGTTTCCCGCCACAGCCCGGGATCTTGGGCCAGTCGAGCCGCCTCCTGGGGAAAGCGCCGGCCGGCGGCCAGTTGGCAGGCGGCCAGGTACTCCTGGAAGGTGCGGTGGGGGAAGGCGTAAACCCGTTCGCCAACCCCACCCCGGCCCACCAGCAGGTGGGCCCGCTGCTCGGTGTAGGCCAGGAAAGCCTCGGCTTTGGCGTAACTGCCCAACTGCTGCCGGGCGATTGCCATCACCTGGCTCTCGGGGATGTCGGCCGCTTCCTCCCGGCCGGCGGCTTCGGCGTGGGCGCGCCAGGCGATTTGCCACAGCAGCCGCTCCAGGTCCTCTTGTTTGGCTCCCAGTTCCAGCAAAGGCTCGGGTAGCAGTCCGCCCTCGGCCGTCGTCTCCTTGTGCCGCTGCCAGCGCAGCAGCAGCGTCTCCACGCAGGCCTGGTACAGCTTGGCCCGTTCCTCGGGCAGGGTGCCGTGATAGGTCTGGACCAGGGCCATGATGGTCAGCAGCATGGGATTCTGGGCCAGCGGTCGCAGCCGCGGACGTTGGCTGGCGGCATCCAGGCCGGCGGTCAAATTCTGGGCCTGCTCCCGGCCCAACTCGCCGGCTTCGGCCAGGGCGCCATACCAACTGGCGATGAAGGCCTCGATCTGGGCTCGGTCCAGGGGCTGCAGCGTCTGGACAGGGGCGCCGGCCGGCGCTTCCCTATCCACCATGGACAAGACCCGGCAGGTGGCCAGCCAGCGGTTGCCGCCATAGGGTCCCTCCTTCAGGGCGTCGATGGCCCGCCAGACGGCCGGCCGTTGCGCCAGGGACACTTCGTCCACCCCGTCCAGCAGGAAGATCACCTGCCCGGCCAAAGCCCGCCGCCGCAACGGTTCAACCGCATCGGCCAAATCCTCCTTCTCCAGCCGCCGGGCCAGGTGACGCCAAATGGCCAGCGGCGAATGGGGATCAAAATCCTCCTGGGCGAAATCGCGCAGGGCGATGAAAATTGGGATTGGGGCGTCGGCCGTCCAGTGGACTGGTTCGGGTTCGTTTCCTGCTTCTTCAGGCGAGTCTGGGGTATCAAACAACCCGCGAGCCGGATCGCGGCGCTCTTTTCTTTGGCTGCCGGTGAGCGAGCGCCAGGAGCGAGCCAGACGGCCGCGCCAATCATCTGTTTCACCTCGATGGTCGGCTTCGACGGTTTGTTGGGGCCAGACCAGGCGCCGGAGCCACGCTTCATCCGGCGACCGGGCAGCCTGGGCCAGGCATAGGCTGATGAAACGCAGCAACGTCGTCTTGCCCGAACCGGGATCGCCCAACAGGATCAGCCGCCGGTTATCCTGAATATGGCCCAGCGCGGCCGTGTAACGAATGCGTTGACCGGGTTCGGCGCCCGGTCTTTCGGCCGGGCCGGCATCCAGGCCGACGAAGACCTGGGCCAGGGAAATATAGGCGCTCTCCTGGCCGCTGGGGTCTAGCGGCGCCAGGGGCAGGCGGTTGCCAAAGCGGGCGGCCATAGCCAGGTAAGCTTCCAGGGGTAGCAAATCTTCCTGGGCTACCCTGTCGCCGTAAATTTGGACGATATGGGCCTGGATGTGAGTAGCCCGAGCCTGGCGGCCGATGGCGATGGCCTGGGCATTTTCGATATCGCCGGTACGGATGGCGTCGCCCCCGGTGATGGTTGGGCCCGGTTGGGTTTCTTCCGCTCCGGCGCCCCCGGCCGGTTCAGGCTGGCCCGCTTGCTCCAGTTCGTTTATTTGGCCTTGAAGGACGGCCAGTGCCGCGTCCACGGCCGTGTCTCCCAAACTGTCCCGCTGCGCTTCCAGTGCGTCGGTTGAGGCTCGCAGGCCCGCTATCTTTTTTGCCCGGTCTTCTTGCTCGGCCATGATCCACTTTTCCTTGCTCTGCCGCCGGCGGCGACGTGTTGATCCCTGCCGGCCGGGGCTGCCTCGCCAACTGTCGGCCGGAGCCTACCAGAGGGCGAGGCGGCTACAATAGCCGGCTGCTCCAGCCGTGCCGGTCTTGGGCAGGACCGGCGATGCCAGGGTACATCTCCATGCCCAATAATGGGCCTGCCTCGGCGGCACCTGCTTGGAGATGCCGCATTTCCGGCGCCCGACTTAGAGAGGTTCGACCACCCGAAACCCAATATTGTTGTTCCTGTTGTTCGGATTGTTGTTGTTCCGGATCGCGGCGCGCACATTCCTCTGATTGTTGTTGAACGCGCCCCCGCGTCAGCTTGCCCGGAGCTATGGTGGTCCAACCCTGGCACCACATCGCCGGCCCAAGAAGCGCTTCCAGGCGATAGACGATTCGTACATCCACTTGCCGGAAAGTCGCTCTGTGGCCAGCCAGGCGCTCACGCACCTTGAATGCCTATCTTTTTTTGCCAGCCACCCAGCAAACGGCCGATCTCGTCGATCAGGCGGCTGGCGTGTTCGTAACTACCTAATTGTAACATATTCAGGTCTCGGCACAGGCGGATTTTGTAACGCAACAAGGTTAGCTCCACATCAGCTTCTTTTAGATGCCGAGCAGCTTCGGCCTTGTCGCCGGCCTTGGCCGCCTGGACCAGGTTCCGCTGCAAGGCAAAGGCGTGTTCCAAAATGGGCAAAGCCAGGCTGAAACGGTACTGGCGCGAAAATTTACTGCTCTTGGGCACCAGCCACTGGATCAGATCGTAGGTCTTGGCGAAGATGGGCGATTCAGACATGGCTCTTTTCTAAACGATCGGGCGGTATCGGCCGTTGTTGGAACAAACGATTGCGCAGCCGCCAGGTTTGGCCGTGATCGGCGTGGGCGTTCCAACTGCGCAGCGAAGGCTCTATCTCCTGCCAGGTAGCCCGGCCCTGCCGTATGGCCCGCCGCTGCTGGCGAAAGCGGCGTAAAAAGGCGCGCACATTCTTTATCTTTAAACGCCTTCGGTCGGGATAAAGCACGAAGCCCAGGAAGGGGATGCCGTTGCCGGTTGGAAAGACCACGCTCTTTTCCGGGTGAACGGTCAGGCGCAGATCGACTAAATAATCCTCGATGGCCGCGCGCCAGCCGTGCAAAATGCCCTTATCGTCGTGAAAGAGCAGGAAATCATCTACATAGCGGCAGAAGGCCCGGCACTTGAGCTGGCGCTTGACGAAGTGATCCAGTGGATTCAGGTAAACATTGGCCCAAAATTGGGAGGTCTGGTTGCCGATGGGCAGCCCTCTGGGCCGGGTAGCGGCAAATAAATCATCGCCCGGGAACCAGCGTTTCCGGTATTGGTCCTCGAGCAGGCCGGCCCCGCTGTCAATGATCTGGTTGGCCAACCAGCGTGTATCGGGGCAGACGATATGGCGCCACAGGATCTGGCGCAGGCAGGCATGGTCGATGGCCGGGAAAAATGTCTCGATATCGCATTTCAATACGTATCGGTAGCGGCGGCTGAAGGATTGGGCCCGATCCAGGGCCCGGTGAGTGCCTTTGCCCAGCCGGTTAGCGTAGCTATCGTGGATGAATTTGGGTTCGTAAATGGGCTCCAGGACATTGCACAAGGCATGGTGGACGACCCGGTCGCGAAAGGGAGCCGCGCTGATTTTACGCTTTTTAGGATCGTGGATGATGAAGCTGCGGTACGCTCCTGGACGGTAGCTCATGCCTTCCAGCTCCCTTTGCAGGCGCAGCAATTCGCCTTCGGCGTTCAATTCGAATCGAGCCGCGGCCTCCTTACCCCGCTTGCCTTTGCGGGCCTTGCGCCAGGCTAACTCCAGGTTGGCGAAGCTGCTGATTTGTGGGTAGAGGTTCTTATAACTCTTCAACGGTGAAGGCCTACGGATTTTGCCGGTCGCGCCGCCATGGCGGCGCGACAAGACTGGGATCGCGCTACAACCGCCATAGTTTAGTTCAAAGGGTAGAAATCAGAAAAGATCAGAAAACAGAAGCCAGCAAACAGGATTCAGGATCAACGGAGATGTTCGACCACCCGAAACCCAATATTGAGGTACCTGAAGTACTGATAGTTGTCGAACCGGACCGCGGCGCGCACATACCACTGATTGAGGTCGAACGCGCCCCCGCGAATTGTGCGGGTACCTGACAAAGTGAGATCCTCCTCATATGATCTCCGTTCAAATGGGTATTTAGCGACGTTGTAGCCTGGCCCGCTGCACCATTCCCAGACATTGCCGCAGCAATCCAGCAGGCCATAGGCCGAGCGGCCGCCGGGAAAGAGGCCCACGGCGCTGGTCCGCTCGATCTCGTCGGCGCCGCTATTCAGCCGGGACGGGTCCCAATCGTCGCCCCAGGGGTAGACCCGGCCGTCGTTGCCCCGGGCCGCCTTCTCCCACATGGCCTCGTCGGGCAGGCGAAAGGCACGATCGTAACGCTCCGACAGCCAGGCGCAGTAAGCGGCGGCTTCATACCAGCTCACGCCCACCAGCGGGTGGTTGTCTATCGTCCATTGGGCATCCTGCCAGTAGCGGGGTTCGGCGATCTGATTCTTCTGCCGCCATTCCCAACCGGCCCCGGTCCAGTAGCCTTCATGATTGTAGCCTCCGGCCTCGACAAATGGTTGGTATTGGGCCACGGTCACCGGGTATTTGCCGATGCGGTAAGCCGGCAGATTCACTTCGTGCTGTGGGAGTTCATTCTCACGAGCTGCTCGGTCTTTCCCCTTGTCGCTGCCCATCAAGAAGGGTCCGGCGGGAATGTCGATCAAGAAGGGCACCCGGCACTTTACATCGGGTCGCGGGTCGCCCAGCCGGCCCAGGGCCCGGCCGGCCAGAGCCCGTGGACCCGAAGCCAGGCAACCGCCTGTTATCAAGGCGGCCAGTTGATCCCGCAAACGGGGCAATAATTCCCGGCCAACCTCATCAGCTTCAGCCGCCTCCCAGCCTACCACGGCCGTCATCTCTCCCGCCAGCCAGACACGGTTCCAGCCGGCCTCATTTGCGGCTGCCAGCGCCTCGATCGGTAGCATCCGTTCCACGCCTTCCAGGACCTTCTCCCGATCGTAACGGTTGAAGATTAACTCGCCCGCGGCCAGGTTGAGCACCTCTCGCCAGAGGTCCGGTTCTTGGGCCAGGCCGGCGATCTCTCGCCGGAAAAGCCGGCCGGTCACCAGGTGGCAGGCGGCTAAATATTCCTGGAAGGTGCGATGGGGGAAAGCATACACTCGTTCGCCTACGCCACCCCGGCCCACCAGCAGGTGGGCTCGTTGCTCGGTATATTCCAGAAAAGCTTCGGCCCGGGCCAGAGAGCCCAGGTGCTTTTCGGCGATAGCCACCACTTGCATACGAGGAATGTCGGCCGCCTCCTCCTGCCCGGCCGTCTCCCGGTGGGCGGTCCAGGCTACTTCCCACAATAATCGCTCCAAAACATCTTGCTTGGTTTCCAACTCAACCAGGGGTTCGGGCATAGGCTCGCCGTCAAGGGTCGTTTCTTTATGACGCTGCCAGCGCAGCAATAGCGTCTCCACGCAGGCCTTGTATAACTTGGCTCGCTCATCAGGCAGGGTGCCGTGGTAGGTCTGGACCAGGGCCATGATGGTCAGTAACATGGGGTTTTGGGCCAGGGGGCGCAGCCGCGGCCGCCGGGCGGCCGATTGCAAAGCGGTGCTCATGGTCGTTGCCTGGTGGGCGTCTATCTCTTTAGCCTCGGCCAGGGCGCCATACCAGCTGGCGATGAAACCATTGACCTGTTCTTCAGCCAGGGGCGACAAAGTCCGGACAGGGATGCCCGGCGGCGCTTCGTCCTCCGTGAAAGATAACACCCGGCAGGTGGCTAACCAGCGGTTGTCGCCATAGGCTCCCTCATCCAGGGCGGCGATGGCCTGCCAGACGGCCGGGCGCTTATCCAGAGGCACTTCGTCCACGCCGTCCAGCAGGAAAATAACCTGCCCTTTCTGAGCTAGTCGTTGGAGCGGCTTGATCGCATCGGCCAGGTCTTCTCTTTTCAGCTGCCGGGCCACGTGGCCCCAGATGACGGCCGGCGACCCGGGATCAAATTCTCCCCGGGCCAGGTCTCGCAGGGTGACGTAGATGGGGATTGGAGCATCGGCCGTCCAATGAACTTCTTCGGCTTCGATATCTTCGTCTTTCCACCTTAACCCCTCTTCAATCAATCCTTGAGAAGGTTCAATGCGCCCTTTTTGTTTATTTTCTTCGAGCAACTGTTGGGACCAGGCTAAACGGCCAAGCCAATCACCGTCCGGTGCCAATTTTGCCTGGGCCAGGCACAGGGATAAGAATCGTTGCAAGGTCGTCTTGCCCGAGCCGGGATCGCCCAACAGGATCAGCCGCCGGTTGTCGTGGATGTGGCCCAGGGCGGCCTTATAACGAATGTTGGTGCCGGGTTCCTCTCCTGGAATCTCGGCCGGTCCGGCATCCAGGCCGACGAAGACCTGTGCCAGGGAAATATAAGCGCTCTCCTGGCCGCTTGGATCCAGCGGGGCCAGGGGCAGACGGTTGCCGAAGCGGGCCGTCGTCCGTAAATAGGCCCCAAGGGCTTCGCCATCGTCGACCTTGCTTTCGCCGCGAATAAGATTCACTTGATCGGCATGGGCGATTTCGGTCTTGCCCCCCGCCACTTTGTCGCCGCCGATTTTATCACCCTGGACTTCATCGCCTACCCCTTCACCTTTTTCCAGGGCTTCCATCTGGGCCTGTATGGCTGCCAGTGCAGCATCTACAGTCTGGTCGCCCAGGATGGCGCGCTGACCTTCCAAGGTTTCAATCGCTTTTTGAAGTCCCTCAAGCGTCGGCTCGGGACCGGCATTTGGCACCATCGTTCCCTCCTCGAGTAGCCCACCATTATCGGGCCGCCTCATGAAAATACTATTTCCTTAACGGCCGTCTGTCAATCAATTACAATCGCCCGGCCCGATCTACCTCGGGTTTCCCCGCCAAAGTCGCGGCTGGCGATAAATTCAGATGGTCCGGCACCACGTCCCGCCGGAAGACGTCGGCTTCGCTCTCTCCCCGCCGGATAACCGTCGCCTGGTCGCCGCTGACCAGGACCGTGGCCGGCCGGGGCATGGCCTTGAAGTTGCTCCACGAGACTTCATAGTAGAGCCGCTACGCCCAGAAGTGTCACATTTTCCTCTCCAAAATTTTAAAGGGTGACACGCTCTGACCTGCAACGATTAATAAAGGAAAAACGTATAGTAACATTAGTGGCCAGGCTGCTGGTGTATTATACTGCTTCGGAAGCGTAATAAATTAACACAGGCTGGTAGCTTGCCTACAGCAATACTTCCTGTCGTAAAGAGTCTGACCTGGGATACAGAAAATCGAGGAGAAAAAATGGCACTATTTGGACAAAATTATTTTCTTTCCTTGCCTGAACGGACGATTCGTTCCG
>JAHEJP010000273.1 GCA_024638855.1 Chloroflexota bacterium | reverse complement strand
GCAGATGGCGGAGTAAACCGAGACTGGCTAAAACAGTGAACGCTGCCTCAAGCTCCACAATGATCTGTACCTGGTCCCATTCTTCAGCCAGGTAACCACGTAGAGAACTCCAAGCCATAGCCAGCAGGGCCGCTCCAAGCATTCGGCTCATCAGTGGGTCGATTGGAGCCCAGCCAAAAACAGACAACCAGCGGCCGGGCGCAGCCAATAATGGCACACCCATCAAAAACGCCACAATTGCGTGAAGCAGAAACGTGATTCTAAGTGATCGTGACATCAAGAATCCTCCCAAACGACAATGTACAATCACAAGTCCAATCTGTCAATTTGTGCTAGCTTATATTTTTCGTGTTATCATCGGCGTGTGCTGGTTAGCATCGTCAACTGGGCGATGTACGACCTCGTTATCATTGGGAAGATGCGAGAATTATTGGTCAAGGGTACACATGTTGGTTCTTGAGTGGTGGTCGTTTGCTGGCTTTATCGTCATTGCGGCCATAGTCCTTTATCTGGTCCGGGAAGACAGCCGCTAATAACGAAATAAATCGCTCAGAGTGGAAGGCGCTCTTATCGGGACAACTCTACCGGACCTTTACCTGGGATGATTTTCCTTGTCTGGGATGGTAGCGCATTTTCGCTAATAGATTTATTCACCTCGCTTTTACCGCAGTTGTTAGAGATATCCCCAACAATTAGTGATTAATTCAATAATTATCGCGATTGTGATCAGTGCGATGCGTTGTTGCGTTTAAAAGTACATTTGATTAACCCTCAATTCCCATTTACGGAGTCGCCAGAAACAGATAAGGTTAGGAGAAGGTTATCATCGTGATACTTTATCTTTGGAAAGTTGCCGTCTTTGTTGCGCAAGGGTAGCATTGGCTATTCAAATACCAATTTCGGATCTGGCGTCCGCTAGCGACGAGCAAAACGCCAGTGGGAAAACAAGGAGACTTTATGCCGCGCGTCCTGGTTGTTGATGACGATCCTGGCATATTAAAATTAGTTGAAAGAGCGTTAGGCTCAAAGGGATACGAAGTCTTAACGGCCACAACAGGCACCGAGGGACTTAACAGGATTCAAGCCGAAAATCCTGATATCGTTGTCCTCGACAAAGTCATGCCCGATATCGAGGGATTTGAGATCGCTCGACGCTTGAGACGCGAGCCTGGATTTGCCCATATCCCCATCGTAATCCTCACCGGCGCATCCCAGCTTGGCGACAAACTTGATGCCTTTAATGCTGGAGCTGATGATTACCTAACCAAGCCATTTGAGGTAGATGAATTGGCTGCCCGCCTGGCTGCTCTTCTGAGACGGGCCGAGGCTTTTAAGGCTGCTAGGACTCAGACATTGGATACGGTTGACGTCGCCCGGTTGATTGCCGTCCACAGTTTACGGGGCGGTATTGGTTGCTCCACGATGAGCGTTAATTTAGGCTACTGCTTGAATAAATTGTGGGGTTCGCCCGTGCTATTGGCCGACATGGTACTGGCGGCCGGCCAGGTTGCGGTCATGTTAAATGAACCGATCAGACGATCTTGGAGCGACCTGACTACTTTTGACGAAGGCGCTTACGACATAGAAGCTCTGGAAAGCATTATGAATCGCCATGAAAGTGGCCTGAACTTCATCGCCGCGCCAAAGGATCCGATCGACGCGGAAGAAGTTGGCAGCGAAATAATCAAAAAAGCCATTCTCTTGTTGAAACCGCGCTTCGAGTACATCGTCGCCGATCTTCCCCATGATTTCAGTGATATCGCCTTGGACATTTTGGATGTGGCAGACTCTGTCATTTTGATGCTAGCTCCCGATCTGGTTTCCATTCGCGCGGCCTCTGTGACGCTTAGCACCTATCAGGAATTAGGTTTCGACATAGATAAAATTAAGCTAATTTTGAACCAAACCCTGGCTTATAGTGCGCTATCTGCCAAACAGATAGAAGAGGCGATCCAACATCCTATATCGATGAGCCTCCCGCACTCACCCAAACGATTTGTAACGGCCATTAATAGCGGCGTGCCCTTGCTCGAAAGCTTCCCGGAAGACCCGGTATCGATCCAGATCGAAGATTTTGCCTTTCGTTTGAGCAAAGAAGCCCACCAATTGATACCGCCCCCGGCGCCAAGCGATGCCTGGCAAAGAGTCAACAATAGACTGGGCTTATTTGGCAGCAGTCGCAAGGAAAAACGTGGCTTATTTGGTTTAAGTCGTGGTTAAAACTAAGGGCTGTTAAGAGTTGGGGTTGGCGAGATAACTAATTCGGGTGTGGGAGCCCTAACCTCGCTCTGCTGTTGATTTCCTGGCCGAGAGGTGAGAACATCCCCTTCGGTTGGCAGGGCAAGAATATCAAAATTGAAGGGGAGCTGAAGCACATCATTATTTACCCGAACTGGTGTGTATTCACCACTGGAGGGACCTGATACAATCATATTTGATCCGGCCGGTACAAAGCCCAGATTGGTGCCTGCCCGACAAGGTCCCGAACGCAAATTAATGCCCAGTGCTCCTGCTATAGCTGTTTCACCCAGGATCGTTAATTCATCTGTGTAAGCCCAACCGGCCGTGGCATTGCCAGTAGGGATCGGCGTCGGTGCAAAAGGCGACGCTTCTGTTGGCAAAGGCTCAGGGGGAAGAATCTCCGGATGTGGCGTCGTTCGATTGATCATGTTAGCGGCATGGACCATGATCGGCGTATAACCGCATTGTTCTTGTCCGACGATGAACACCTCGGTCAGGCCTATGACGACGCCAACAACCTGACCTTCCTCAGCTGGTCGATCGTGTAGGGTTAATCCACCAGTCGAAGATCGCACCTGCTCATTATCTTCAACTAGGCTGTCAGTCCAAGCCCAACCTTGAAAGTAGTTTTGTGGCAACCGCGTTGGCTCAACTGTCAGGGCCGGCGTTGGTGGGAGGGCTGTCGCCAGGATCTGAGTCGCTGCTGCTACGGGTAGATTCTGGATGTTGGGCGCCGTATCATCAGGCGTCGGCTGGACCACGACCACGTATACTTGTATCGGCGCTTGTGTCGGCAATGGGCTGGTGGTTGGCAAAGGAGTCGGCGTCTGAGTAGGCGCATCTACGACCGCGTCTTTGGGATCGGGTCGTTCGCAGCCAACTAACAGGCCTAGAGCCAGGACATATGACAATGCCAGGCTGGCAATTACGAAACCACGTTGACCGAACATAGCGTCGATTTTATCCCATTTCGGATCGTTGGGTAGGCATGAGATAGGAAACCACTATGTGACATTTCGATTTCATTAGATTGCATCACAGCTTTAGTGATGGCAATTCAGCCAATCCTATATCGCGAGCAATATCACCCATCATTTCATTGAGATCATCTTCAAATTCGATCGCCGGAAGCGGCCGTCGATAATTGGTCAACAGTTGCGCCACTCGTTCTTTTGCACGCTCGAATGTATCCAGGCTGCCGGCATCCTGCCAACCTTTTAGACTGCTCCGGTCGATCACTGGCGAAGTTAAATATTGTTCTTTCACGAACAGTTTTCTGGTGATCTTCTGCTTCAGGAAATCCGCTCGAAAATCTATTCCGTTAAAAAAGTCTACGGCCAGGGGTTCTGTTCGCGACTGAACACCCTCTAGCAATCGTTTAACCATGGCGATAGCTTCGGCGTCAACTACCAACTTTTCGGCGCTTTGACAAGCCAAAAAATCCAACATGCCGGCACCAGAGATCATATTTATCCCAGCCTGGGCTGCTAACAAGGCGCTCATACCACTCTCCAATCCAGCCTGTGCGTCAACGATCTTAGCATCACTGGCGCCAAGGTAACCATGGGTCGGTAGGCCTAGCGCTTTACCCACTTGGGCATTGCAGATATTGAGCATGGCCGTTTCAACGGCGCCCATGGGCGTCGTACCCTGGCGCATGTCAAAAATAGCCGGCGCCCCACCCCAAACAATGGGTGAACCAGGCTTGGCCAACTGGTGAATGGTTATGCCGCTGATCGTCTCGGCCGCGTGCTGCACCACCGATCCGAGTATTGTTACCGGGGCAGCTGCTCCTGCTAGAGGCATTGAAACGATCTCGGCCGGCACTCCAGCCCTGGCCAGATCTATGAGATTCTGAGCGCCAAATTCCGTCCACGTCAATGGCGGCGAGGGGCAGACATCAAATACGGCCAGGGGTTTTTGAATTAACTGTTCCCGCCCGCCTGCAGCCAAAACCAACATATCTATCATGAGCTCTGTTGTGCTCGAAGAAAATGCGCCGGTCACAATGGGTTTGGACGAGTACAGCAAAAGCAAATAAAGACGGTAGATATCGCCTATCGCTTCAGGCACGTCTGCGCAGACTACAGCCGTGGATTGTGCGTCCATCTGTGGCAGGCCTTCCGCCACCTGAACTAAACGTACCAGGTCTGGCGTCCGTGCGGGGCGATGTTCTCCCGTATTCGGATCCAGCACATTGACGCCAGATGAACCCGGATCAAAATGAACGGCATCGCCGCCATATTTAACGCGTTCCTCGCCATAGCGATCGAACAGGGAAAAATTCTTGGGCACCTTTGAGAGAGCATCACGTGCCAACGTCTCAGGCAAGCGGACAACTTCATAACCTTCATCCACCTCGCCTCCAGCCGCCGCCAACAATTGCCGGGCTTCCGGAGCAAGCACTTTCACCCCGGTTGAACGCAACATTTGCAAGGTTTCATCTAGGATTTGTTGGATGGTTTCGGTGGAAAGCAACTTCATTTTTGTTAACATTTTTGTATGGCCACTTCAAGCCAATTCAACGGACGCGCTGATCCGTTTTAGTTCTTCGGCCAGGTTGTGATCGAGTTCATTAGGTCGGTGCGTTTCCAGGATTCGTTTCGCTTCTGCAATAGCCCAATCTACGGCCCCGTCCCCTTTCTCTTCCCATTCATCGTAAGGCCGGCGATCCATATACTTCGGTAACCATAATTCGTGCATATGCTTGCGGGTGTGTTTCTGACCCAAAAAATGATTGCCAGGGCCAACTCGATCGATAATGTCTAAAGCCATGCTTTCCTCATCAACCTGAATTCCTTGCAAAGTCTGAATGACCATATCGAAGATCTCGCAATCGAGGAGCATCTGGGCGAAAGACCAGATCCGGCTCCCGTGCAGCAGACCAACGCCCAAAAGCATATCCGACATAGCGATTGAGGCCATGAACGTTGACATGCTGTTGTCAATACCGGCCTGCCAATTTGGCGTTTTCGCACCGGTGGCAAAAGAACCCATGGAAAGGGGAACATTGTAGAAATCCGCCAGTACATTGGTCGCCGCCCCAAACAGATAGTCTTCAGGGCCGCCACCAGTGTAGGCGCCGCTTCGGATATCCGTAGCAGTTTGGGCAGCAGCGTAAAAAACCGGTGAGCCCGGATAAGCGAGTTGGATAAGGGCCAGGGCACTGATGACTTCGGCGTTGCCGACAATGAGATTTCCGGCCAATGTAGCCGGGGCCGACGAAGCGCAAGACGTCATCGTCATAAAACCGACCGGCAGCCCGGCCTCAGCGGCGATCAAGGCTGCATCCAAACTGCCGCCGTCCTGGCCCAAAGGCGGCAACGTGCACTGCATGATAGACAGGACCGGCCGTTCCCGCAGTGCTTGCCGTCCACCGGCGATGGCGGCGGCCATTTCCACGGCTGCATGAGCCTCAGCTACCGAATAGACGCTTTCTGTTTGCACGTGTTTGGTGGAGTTCTCCCAGGTAACCCGCAATTCGTGCAGGCTGCGTGTTTCGGCCGGGAAATCTTGGGCTGATACAGCTATCCAATGGAAGGCTACTTCAGGCAAAAAGTCGGCTACACGGGCGATATCGGCTTGATCTTGTAGGCAGGAGCGCCGGCGCTGGCCCGTATAAAGATCTAAAACCTCAACCCCACAACCATCCGTGCCCGCGTACACATGATTACCATCTAACGGCAAATCTTGTCCTGGGTCACGAGCAGCCAAAGTATATGAAGGTGGGGTCTGTTTCAGCGCTTCTTCTATAACCTGGCCCGAAACTTTGACGATCTGGCTATCGTAATCGACCTCAGCGCCATGGGCCTGCCAAATGTCAAGTGCCCGTTTTGAGGGAAATTTGATCCCTGTCCGCTCGATCACATCTAATGTGGCCGTATGAAGACGTTTAACATCTTCAGGACCGAGAATGTTGAGACTAATACCTGGATTATTAACTGATTTGATTGCACCTGCCATCTGACAAAAAACCTCCGATGAAAAAGTTGGCCCAAACGTTAAAAATATCACCAACGGCGCAATGGGCCGAGATAAGCCAGATTTTACTGCGTCAAATATTCATGACAGGTGTCATATGTCACTCGAAAGACACGCTTTCCTCATATCTATAACAGTTTTTTCGCTCCCCTTTGAATCCCTTAGTGCAAGTCAAACCCTTATTCAGAGGCATCTTCTGCCGCGGTATCTTCTGCCGCGGTATCTTCTGCCGCGGTATCTTCTGTCGCCGCATGTTCATCGACGACTTCTTGCAATTGGCGCTTGGTTTGGTCCGTAACCGTCAGTTCATAAAGCTCGCCTCCCGACTCATGCATGGCGGCGATTAGTTTATCCCTATCTCCGGATTTAAATTCGACGATCAGGGCCGAGGTGGCGATGGCCATAGCTTCGCTAACTTGTTTGATCTGCTTGTCAGGTATGCCCATATCGATGATCTTGCTGGCTACAGCTCCAGTAGCGGCGCCAAGAAGAGCGCCGCCAATTGGGCCACCGATGAGGGTACCTACCACCAGACCGGCTACGCCACCGGCGATGGCGCCGCCTTTGGGCTTGACATCTTCGGTTTCCATCACACTGACCAAGCCATCAATGTCCTTTTTGATCACCGCAGCATCGCTTAAATCAAAGAGATGCTCGCTGCGTAAACTTTCCAGCACGGTCAGCGCTTTATCGGCCGAACGTATATCCTCAAAGGTCATGACGATAATTGTGCTCATTATTGTAACCTCCCAAATAATCGCAAGTTGGAACAGATTATCGGAAAATTGTACATGACTCTCGCCATGCGTCGAAAATCCCAACAACGGGTCACGCCACTAATCCAATCACTAATGATTTTCCAATAAATCTTCTCGTAAGTAGCCAAGCTGTCTGAATCGTATAAAATGCTTCTGGTGCAATTAAATTCTGAAGGAGGATTTTGCCAATGTTAACAGCAATGAGCAGAAAATTTGTCATCTTATCCGTTCTCGCACTATTGATCCTGTTGGTTGGTACAGCCTGGGCTCAAGAGGGTGATCCCGGTGATGCGATACCCTTTTGTTCGGGCACTTCGGTCTCAGGCACGGTCGTAGGAGTAGATGAAGATGACGCAACGGTCACCCTTTACACTGCTGAAGGTTTGTGCAAGGTGCAAATGGTCAAAGGAACTTACGATCATCCAATCGTCAATCTTCTGGGCCAATTCTTCGATCATGTTAGTGCACGAACCTTATTAAAAGC
>JAHEJP010000272.1 GCA_024638855.1 Chloroflexota bacterium | reverse complement strand
CAGCCGGCGGCTTCACCTATGGGAATCCGTGAAGGTTTGGCTAGTTTCAACTCTTTCCGTATGACGATGAATACCATCAATAATGGTCCAACCCCCCTTGACCGCAATGAAAGCCAGGTCGAAATCAAATATGATGCCGAAAACGATGTTCGGCACATGCACACTGAAACGGTGTCTAGCTCAGCTGAATATCCGGAGGAGGAAAGCACCCTTGAAGATCAATACCAGATCGGCTTAAGTACCTGCACGATCTCCAGCGACGGTGAGTACACAGACGTAGAGACCCAGGAAATAACCCCTTTGCAGCGTGATATGACCGAATCTGCCTCTAATCTGTTCGACCTGATCATTACGGCTGAAAATCCAACGCTGGTTGGTCAAGAGACGGTCAATGGTATCCCGAGCAATCACTACACATTTAGGGTCACCGGTCTTGGCGATTATTCCGGAGCGGAGGTTAAGCTGGCCGACGGGGAATATTGGGTAGCTTTAGACGGGCAATATCTGGTGAAGTACCTGCTGGCTCTCGAAGCCGCCACCGGCCCCGAAGGAGATCCGGCGACCGAGATCATGCACAGCGAGTACAACTTCGAATTACAGGAGACCAATCAGCCGGTAAACATCAGCATGCCACCTGAATGCACATCATAGCCTTTGGCGGTTTCAGGGTAGGCTGGCGCATCAGGCTGATAACAAATAA
The DNA here is from genome assembly GCA_024638855.1 of Chloroflexota bacterium. Lineage (GTDB taxonomy): Bacteria > Chloroflexota > Anaerolineae > Promineifilales > Promineifilaceae > UBA11865. Next base: position 6,766 of record JAHEJP010000272.1, on the reverse strand, counting down.
TCAAAGGCACTCAATGCTGCCTTGGCCCCTTCGCCAACAGCGATCAGCACCTGTTCGGCATAGGCATTTGTGACATCGCCGGCCGCGAAAAGGCCGGGACAACTGGTACGATTCACATTGTCGACTATCACCCTACCCTGATCGTCCAGATCAGCCAGCGATTGGACCACGTTCGAGTTCGGGATCAAGCCTAGCTCGATGAAAACACCGTCAACCTCGAGCGCCTGCTCATCGCCATCGGCCGCCCGAACAACGATTTGCTTGGCAAAGCCATCGCCCAGAATCTCTTCCACCATATATCCTTCCCAGAGGACGACCTCTTGAGCAGTTCCCAATCGCTGAGCCAAGGATCGATCCAGCGGTTGCTGTGAATGGGTGATGAGATGGACAGTCTCGGCCACCAAGGCTAATTCATTGGCCGCCCGCAAGGCCAATTCGCCATTGCCAACCACGGCCGTTTGTTTGCCAAAGAAAAGAGGCGCATAACTAATGGCCGAATAACTCAGGCCCTGGCCAATGAACTCATCTTCGCCGGGAACACCCAGCTGTCTTACCCGGGAACCGGTGGCCAATATCACGCATTTTCCCTCCACGGCGTCGCCGCTAGTTGGCACTACACGAAAAGTACCACCCTCCTTCTCGATGGTTTGCACCTGCTCCAGCCGGCGCGCAAATTCCAGGTAATCCAATTCGCGCCAAAACTTTTCCACGATCTCTACGCCACGGATCACCTGGTGGGTCTCCATATCAGGCAGGTTCATCCGGTAATTGGTTTTTCCGCCTAAATCCAGGCTGATGAGAAAGACATTGAGGCGTTTGCGAATGGCATAGATAGCAGCCGTCAATCCGGCCGGTCCCCCACCAACGATGATTAGATCGTACATGATTTTACCTCCCATCAGAATCGGCAGCCACTGCCCGGCTACCAAAATCATAGATCATCCCAGCCGCCAGTGTCAGTGATAAACGACATCTTTTATTTTCGATGAAAGTCACTTGAAGCCGTTCACCAGCCCAAAGCAAGCCGGCTTCCCCTACCCATCAAGGTCAACCATCAGGGTCACCTCCTGGTTTAGCCGTGAGAACTACTCACTTGGGCTATCCCTCAAGGCTACCCACTTGGGTCCATGACCCGGCCGGCAAAGAGAATAGTGCCGCTATCATCATCGCGAATCAGGAACAAAAAAGGCCGATCCAACTTCATGATGGCGGCATCATCCATGGGCGCGGCCGCCATTTCGGCCATGATCACCGCCGTCGCCGCGGCCGCTTCGGTCCCTTCTTCATCCACGGCCACGAAAGCCTTGTGAACCACATCGCTGATATTAAGGTCGCGGTTGCCGGTCATGCCCGAGAAATCGGCCCCTCCGCCAAAGGCGGCCGGCATCCCCATCTGGGCCAGCGTTTCCGATAGATTGAATTCGGACTCAAAGGTGAATTTAGGGACCGAAAGTTCCACCGGCCGGTAGGCCATATTTAACGAAACTTCATCCATCAACGCTGGCGAAAAACGGCTTTCCAGCTCTTCGAAGCGCCCTTCCTCCGGCAAGATAAAAAGCATTGAAACGGGCGCGCCCTGATAAGGTAGTTTAACAGCTTGATAACCATCTCCTTGACCATAGTCAAAGAAGTCGGTCTGGGACATCATCGGCACCTGCACCTTGCCGCCGTCTAAGGGGCTGAAATCTTCATCTTGGGTGGCTTCTTCCTCGAATTGCAACAACCATTGGCCGTTAAAATAAATGGCGTTGGTCAGCACCAGGCGCACGAAACTATTCAATAAGCCTGGCGAAATCAAATTTTCGATTTTTCCTTCGGTCTGTTCGCTGACCCAGCTGTTGATGGCCTCGGCCGCTCCCTCAGGATCTTCGGAGAAATCCAGGGTTCGTAAACCGGCGCCATACTGTTCGGCTAACAGATCCAGGTATTCGGGCAGGAATTCGTAGCCGGCCTGGCCCCAAATAGCATTGGCGATATTAAGTTGAAAGGCGTCTTCACCTTGGCTATAGGCGTTGAGCGTCGTATCCAGTGAATTAAAGGTTGGGTGAAGCTGGGATTGGGGCAGCAAGTAATGCATGGCATCAGCCATCTCCACTTCAGTCCCCTGGCGAGCGCCGCCATATGTCATGGCCAAGGCGATGGAAATGCTATAGGGCGAGTAAAAAAGGTTGCCACCGCTGTCTTTCAGTTCCTGGTACAAGTCGAAAGCGAAGGCGTTGTTGCCGGTCACCAATTCGGCCGTTTCTTCAGCCGTGGCCTGGACCTGCAGTCGCTCTTTGTCGGATTTGATTTCGCCAGACTCGGCCGGCGTTGCGCAGCCAGAAACGAACAATACGAGACCTAAGCCAATAACCAACCATAGTAAACGTTCTCTCATTTTCACCGACGACCTCCTGTGTCTGTGGAGAAAAGTTCCTTGTCGTGTTTAAGCAATGAGTAGGGGCGGAACTTTTCTCCGAAAGTAAGCCGAAAGGCTTTATTCAAGGTAACCAAAGGACCGCAATTTTGTTCAAAGCAACAAATTCGGCTTACTCGAATTTCTCAAATTTTAACAGCTTTCTCAAGAAAATAGACGCTGGAAGTTATCCTGGAGTTCCGCCGGTCGTCCTTCAGCCTTTCGGCCGATCCGGCCACAACCGATGATAACGCAGACGAGGGCGTAAGGTCTCGGGCGATACGGCCTGGCTCTCAACTTCATCAGGGTATACGGCCGGGGAAGCACTCCAAAAGCGAACCCCATGCCGTTCCACAACCTGGGCCTGCCCGCTGGCTCCTAGTTCAATCAGTGCCTGATCGACTTTATCGGGGGACCACCGATCCAGGGCCCGCTCCAGGTCAGCCTGGCTCATAGGATGCCGGGTGATGATACCAACAATGGCGGTTACGATATCGTCATCCTTTCCCAGCTCAAAGCTACCCTGGGCCGGGTGCAACACCTCCGCGCTCTGGCCTAAAATCGCCAGAGCCCTCATCAACCCCTCCTCGTCAGGAGGTTGAACCCAGGTTTCGGCCGGCGGCCGGTTTGGCAAGGCGATGTGGACCTGATCCGGCTTCAGAAGAGCCAGAAGACGGGCCGTACCTCGCAAAGCCTCTTCTGTGTCATTCAAGTCGCCCAGCAACATGACTTCGGCCCAAAGTTGGCCATGATATTCGCCCCGGAAGGCGGACAGGCCTTCGACTAGTCGCTCGAAGGTCAAACCCGGGTATGGCCGATGAATATGCCAGTAAAGCTCGGCCGTGCCAGCGCAAACGGTGGGCATGACGGCATCGGCGGCCAATAGCGCCTGGCGCACTTCTGGCAGATAGAGCAGCGCGCCGTTGGTACACACGGCCACAGGTAAATCGGCTAGGGTCTTGATTTGGCGGATGAGCCAGCCCAAGTCGCTGTGCAATGTGGGTTCGCCTGAACCGACAAAGGTCAGCCAATCGATTTCTCCGAGATCGTATGTGGCCAAAAACTCCCTGGCTTCGGCCAAAATTTCTTCCTTGGGAAAGTAAGCCCTGCGCTCGTTGGTCATGGGTACGCTGCGGCCCAACTGGCAATAAATGCAGTTCCAATTACAACTTTTCAGGGGGATCACGTCAACCCCCAGCGATTGACCCAGTCGCCGCGAAGGAACGGGGCCAAAGAGATATTTCATACTCGATACACCTATTGACTGGCCGATTTGCCCTGGACGCGCCAGGAGAAATAGCCCCTTTATTGCGCTCGAATCAATAGTAACGGCCGGTCGATCCGGTGGAGAACCCCGGCGGCGACGCTGCCATAAAAGACTCTAGCAAGGCCGGACCGACCGTGGCTGGCCATGGCAATCAAATCGACCTCAAGGCTGGCAGCAACGTCCAGGATGGTCAGCACCACAGGGCCGTACTCCACCCGGCGTTGGGTCTGGATGCCCTTATCCTGAAAATAGGCCTCCAGCTTCTGCAAATATTCTTCAACCAGGCGGCCTCGCTCTTCGGCATCGTTGATATTCATCTCCGGATAGGCATCGTAAGGGCTGGAATAGGACAGACCGGGCTCTACGACCTGCAAGAAGACGACCTTAGCCCCGTAACACGATGCTAAGGTCTCGACATGGGGCAAAATCGCCTCGGCTCGACGAGAGCCGTCCAAAGGAACCAGGATATTTTTGTACATAGCAACCCCTCACACATTGCTTTGGCCAGACTCTCAACCCAGGATGACGCCTCCACCGGAATCATCGCCGACTAACCACTCGATCTCAATTTCCAGGCTACGTTGAGTCTTTTTCTTTTTGACTTCCTCTTCGGCCTTCAACTCCAAGACTACCTTGTTAGGGATGTCAAGGGTAATTTCATCATTGCCTTGCCGCAGGATGACCTGCCCTTGGGCCAGTTTATCAGCCAATTGGTGTAAAAAGGTCGCCACATCTAGCAAGTTTTTAGGCTCCTCACTCTTGAACAGAACAACTTCCTTGGCCATGGGATCAATCTCCTTATAGTGAAACGAACCTCTTGCCAGTCGTGGGTCCGGTAAGAGGTTCGAGTTCAAATTCATAATGGATAGACGGGTGGCAAAAGAATTGTTATGCCACCATCAGTTTGATGCCATCAGCAGGATGACATCCGTGTGCCCAAGTTATATCCAGCCCCGCAGACGGGCAGCCTGGGCAACGCGATCGACGGCTACCAGGTAGGCAGCGACCCGGTTATTGACATTTTTAGCCTGGGCCATCTTATGGACCGTGTAGAAGGCATTAGTCATCTTCGAATCCAACCTCTCGTGGGTCAAGGCTTCATCCCAATAGAATTGGTAGGAATTTTGAACCATCTCGAAGTAGGAGACCGTCACGCCACCGGCATTGCACAAGAAGTCCGGGATGACGTAAACGCCGTTCTCATACAACACATCATCGGCCGCTGGCGTGGTTGGGCCATTGGCCAGTTCGGCTACGATCTTGGCCTTGATGTCGGCCGCGTTTTTGGAGGTGATGACATTTTCCAGCGCCGAGGGATAAAGAACAGCCACATCCAGCTCCAACAAATCCTCATTGCTGATATTTTCCGATTCTGGATAGCCAACCACGGTGCCGTTCTTGAGTTTGAAAGCCACTAAATCGTCGAAATCCAGGCCATTTTCATTCAAAATGCCGCCGCGGGAGTCGCTGACGGCGATGATCTTCTGGCCCAACAATTCGCTGGCTAACTTGTGGGCAAATTGACCGGCATTGCCGTAACCTTGAATGGCGGCCGTGGCGCCAACCAGGTCCAGGTTCATCATTTTGGCCGCTTCCCGAACGGTGAAGATGCCGCCGCGGGCAGTCGCGTCTCCACGTCCAGCCGCACCACCTAATTCAAGCGGCTTACCGGTGATCACGCCCGGTTCATGATGGCCAACCAATACCCGGTATTCGTCCATCATCCAGGCCATGATCTGGGGATTTGTATAAACATCCGGCGCCGGCACATCTTTGGTTATGCCCACGAAGCGGGCTATCGCGCGCATAAACCCCCGGCTGAGTCGTTCCAGCTCCGTCTGGGAGAGCAGACGCGGGTCACAGATGACGCCGCCTTTGCCACCGCCTAAGGGAATATCGACCACGGCCGTCTTCCAGGTCATCCAGGCGGCCAGCGCACGGACCGTATCAATCGTCTCGTCAGGGTGAAAACGGATGCCGCCCTTGGCTGGGCCGCGGGCATCATTATATTGCACCCGAAATCCCTGGAAGACGCGGGTCCGGCCGCTGTCCATACGCACCGGGATGGTGAAGTGGAATTCACGCATCGGCTGGCGCAAGAAGACGTGCATTTCCGGTTCCAATTGCAAGATCTCGGCCGCCTCATCTAACTGGGCCTGAGCTATGGCAAAAGGATTCAGCGACTCCTGGGCGGAGCTTTCAATAGGGGACTCTTTCAACATGCTTTTACCTCCAAGTAATCTTGTAGATTATGGTACACCGAGGGTGCATTGAACATATTGTCACTTCAGCATTCGCTGCCTGGAACAATATGAATGAAATCTCTTATCACCTTGCCTTTTGGTAATAAGCCCGACACGGGCTCGACATGGACCCGACACGGGTCTGACAAGGCAGCATCACTTCACTTAGCTGTCCCTCTGGAATAGGATTCTTCAATGCGAACGCCAAAACAAGCCTCGTTTAAGCTCAGATTGCCGCTTCTGGGTTTATCATACCAGCCTGGCAACTCGGCCGTGAACTGTTCGGCGCTGACGATTTCGCCTAAACCTTCAAGTTGCTGCCACAGCGCTGACCGGTCGCGGTGAACGGCCGCGAATGCCCCCTTGGCCAACCCTAGACCGGCCAACTTTTTACATTCCTCTTGGACCGGCTGCAGCTTGGAGGGTCTGAGATGGATGGCCACTAATTTCATTTCCCGTAGCTGGTTCAACTCCAACGGTACATCCACCGGCACCTGGACCAAGGGATAACGAATATTCTCAACCGAGACGGGATAAACCGGCCGGCGGCGCACGGTTTCGGCCACCAGGGCCAATAACAGCTCCTGGATGGCCGATGCCCGGCCCAGGTTTCGGGTCTGTTCAGCGTCTAGTTTTCTGACCAGAGCGATATTTCGCGTGCGGGCCACTAGGGCCGGCAAAGCATCCCGGTAAGCCAGGAATACCCGGCGAATGGCTTCGCCAGTTTCATTTAAGGGCTGGATGAAATGGCCGTGGCGCGGGTGAACGAAGGGTTCGGCGTACAAACCATTCCGGCAGGGAGCGTCGTAGGGGTTGCGGGCGATGCCGTACCAGGCATCGCTGTGGGCCCGGCCGAAAGTG
>JAHEJP010000271.1 GCA_024638855.1 Chloroflexota bacterium | reverse complement strand
GTTGGATGTTGCTACCGCTGCCGGGCATACAGCTTATTCGTTTGCTCCACACCTAAGACAAGTGATCGCGAGCGACATAACTTTTGAGATGTTGCAATTGTCAGCTGTTGAACGCCGGAAACGAAATGCGAACAATGTCACTTTACTCGCGGCCGATGCAGAGGATTTACCTTTTCTCAACCAATATTTTGATTTGGTTACCTGTCGGATCGCAGCGCACCATTTTCCCGACGTTGCACGCTTTGTAAGTGAATCGGCTCGCGTATTGCGGCCCGGCGGTAAACTTGCCGTTGTCGACAATGTTGTACCGGAGCATAAAAATTATTCAAGGAAGAGCAAACGAAAGCTGGACGTTGGACGTTATGTCAATGCGTTCGAGAAATTGCGAGATCCAAGCCATGTGCGCTGCTTGAGCAACATCGAATGGCAGCAGCAATTCGAGAAGGCAGGATTCTTGGTAGTTTACCAAGAGATAGCTCAAAAGAAGATGGATGTCGAAGAATGGGCTACTCGAATGAATGTTACGAAGGAGAATCAAACCAGATTACGAGTAATGCTTCAGCAAGCCCCGGAAAATGTGACGGATTTCTTAGAGACTGTCGTTACAGGCAATAAAATCGTGTTTTCTTTGAAAGAAACGATCATCATAGGTGTTTTGCCTGGTTCTTGACCGAATTGGCCCCAAAAGCTAGAATCAATTTTTTGAATAATTATCACAAATAGCGGATTAATTTAAACAAGAGCCTATTACCTAGAAGAAAGTTGGAAAGAGAATGTCAAAGAAGTATCATTTTTGGATCAGTGGTTGCCAAATGAATTATGCCGATGCCCGGCAGGTCGCTACCGGCCTGGAGAAACTAGGTTACCGTCCGACGCTTGAGGCTGATGAAGCAAATGTCATCATTTTACAAACCTGCACCGTCCGGCAACAAGCGGAGGACAAAGCCTTTGGAAGGCTTCAGAGTTTACGGCCCCTAAAAGAGAAAAATCCCGATCTGACTTTAGCCATGATGGGCTGTGTCGTAGGCGTTAAAGGTAATAAGTCTCTTGAGAAGAAATTCCCATATGTAGATGTATGGATGCCTCCGGCAACGGATGGCATGCCACTAATTTCTCATTTACTGCAAAATGACGATTTCATAGCTGACGAAAGGGAGACAGATCATCGACATGCAGTTCAAGACGAAGACATCGTTCTATCACAGAACATAAAGGCAAACCAAGTATCTGCACCTGTAGCGGTAGTCTATGGTTGTTCACATGCTTGCTCGTTCTGTATTATCCCGAACCGGCGAGGGATAGAACGTACCCGTGCAGTAGGAGAAATTTTAGCCGAAGTGAGGTCGTTGGTTGCACATGGCGTGCGCGAAGTTGTTTTGCTTGGACAGATAGTTGATCGGTATGGCAAGGATGTTTCCGATGGCCCGGATTTGGCTGATTTGCTACGTGTTGTTCATGGTGTTGAAGGCTTGAATCGCATACGTTTCTTAACGAGCCATCCAAATTATATGACGGATAAGATACTCAGTGCTGTGGCTGACTTACCCAAGGTAATGCCTCAAATTGAGGTACCCATACAAGCAGGAGATGATGCCGTTCTAGAACGAATGAAAAGAGGTTATTCAGTTCAACAGTATCGTGAACTGATACACAGAATACGAGAGATAGTACCGGAAGCATCGATTCACAATGATATCATCGTCGGTTTTCCTGGAGAATCACGTAGGCAATTCCAAGGTACGTATGACCTGATAAAAGAGTTAGAATTCGATAAGGTTCATATTGCTCGTTATAGCCCGAGACCTGGAACAGTAAGCTCCCGGAAATTTGTGGATGTTGTACCTGATGAAGAAAAACGTTACCGGTTTCATGCACTCGACTCACTTCAAAAGAGTATCTCAATAAAAAAAACGCGACAGTGGTTGGATAAGAACGTGGAAGTCTTGGTTGAGGATAAGCATAAGGGTCGCTGGCGCGGCCGAACGCCACAAGGGAAGCTGGTTTTCTTGGATGACAATCGTGACTTGCGCGGTGAATTGGTCGACGTACACATCACTTTTACAGGCCCTTGGAGCATGTCTGGCGAAGCCATAACCAAGAAGACCCGGTCACAGCAATTGAGCCAAAGCATTCCTCTAACCACAATCTAGGCATGTCGCCTAAACGAAGGCAGAAACTCGCCAGCCAATCAGATTGTGCCCCGATTCATTTGACCATCAATTTTACCAGCAGTAGAATCCACCAAGAAGTGAGCCCGAATCCCAGAGTTGTCGTCGATATTTGCTGACAAAGTTTTCCCGGGATGTTTAGAAGATTTCTGAATTCACAGCCGATTGCATGATTATCAAAACAAATTGCATGTCCAAGCCATATCTAGAGGACCTTCACTCTAAATCCGTCATTGATTCGGTCAATCAGTCGCAAATAGGTTCGCGAAATAGACAAATTTGCAATTAGTGCCTGTGCCAGACGATGGTCAAAATATTAGTAATTGAAACGGACCAGCAAATAGCATCCCGCCTGCATGTTTCCTTGCAGGCTGTTAGCCGGACACAAACCAAGATTGTTACCTCGATGAGGGAGGCCCGCCTCGAACTTACCAAGCAACATTATAATCTGGCGTTTATTCCGGCAGATACGGCAGCTCAAAATGCGCTCGGACTAAAGGTAGTTCAACCTGATTTAAGCGTAATTGTTTATCATTTCGGGCTAGATGAATCACCTGGTGATGAAGATCTTGACCTTTTTCAAGCAGTAATGACGTTGAATGATCTTGAGATTTCTCTGCCGGAAATTGTGGCCCAGGTTAGATGGAACCAAAGCGACTTATCTCTATCAAAGTACGGAGCATCACAGTCGAAAGAGCTTCTGAGTCAAGAGCGTTTAAGCGAATTGTGTCGTATCGTCAAGTTGGAAGGGAGCGTTCAACAAATAATACTCTCGAGAGGGGATGAATTTGTGGCCCACGGTTGGGTGCAGAGTAACGAGCGAGCGCAAGAAGTATTGACGACTATAAATGATTCTTGGATTGGTGGAAAGAGAACAGCCCAGGTTCAGTATATGTATTCTTCACTATCAGATGACCCAGTTGTCTTATACACGCAATTAGTCGGTAGAGATTTATTAACCTTGGTAGCCCGCCGGGATACGCCAATACCTGAGCTCAGAGCTCAAGCGACGGGGTTGGCGGATGAAATGTTAGGCATTAGTGGACAGTTAAATGATATCGGCGAAGTTGCGCCAACTAATTTGGCCTGGCAATCAGGCCGGTTAGGTCAATACCCATCATCATACGCGATAATCCTGTGGACTATCGATGCAATTCCAACACCGATCGAAGATCTCATCAGCACAAGTATTAAACGAGTCGCCAATGAAAACGACTTCTCGGTTGAATACCTAGATATTCAAAGAGATCATGTCCAAATTGTTGTTTTGTGCCATGTCCCACGAACAAGCTCATGGATCGTAAATATAATTAAAGCTGGCATTGAGCAGGACATTCAAGGCCAATATGGCCTGGCACCCTCCTTATGGGTAACTGGCTATTATGTGACAGAGACTGATGAACCATTAACCGGTGCTAAATTAGATTTAGTAAGATATTCTCCCTTGCATGACAAAGGCACTCGATTATGAACAAACTAGTATTGATTGACGGTCATGCGCTAGCTTATCGTGTGTTTTATGCATTGCCCATGGAAGCCTTTAGCACCAAGGATGGCGAACCAACCAATGCGACTTACGGATTTACGCGAACCATGCTGGACATCATGCTGGCGGATGATCCACCAAAATATTTAGCCGTCAGCTTTGATGTGGGTGCAACATTTCGCGACAAGTTGTTCGCCGACTATAAAGGTACGAGGGAGAGAATGCCCGATGAGTTGCGAGTTCAAATCGAAAGAATTCGTGAAGTTCTCGAAGCGTTCAATATCCCGGTATTAGAGTTGGAGGGCTTTGAGGCTGACGATGTGTTGGGAACTATCGCTAATCAGGCAAAGGAATTTAATGTGCCGGTTCTTATCATAACCGGAGACCGAGACCTACTTCAGCTTGTCGATGAGGATACATCAGTTGAACTGCCGCCTGGAAGATACCAACGAGAGCCTACGAGTTACGATACAGAATTGGTAATCGACAAGTTGGGTGTGCGCCCAGATCAAGTTGTCGATTATAAGGCGTTGGTTGGCGATAAGAGTGACAACATTCCAGGGGTTGCCGGGGTTGGCCAAAAAACGGCTATCAAACTTCTCGCTGAATATCAAACGCTAGATAATGTTTATCAGAATCTTGATAATATTAAAGGTGCAGTGGGACGAAAGTTGGCGGAGGGGCGTGAATCCGCTTATCTAAGTTATAAGTTAGCCCGAATCATAACTGATGCCCCGATTACTCTAGATATCGAAGCATGCATAACTAAGGAGTATGATGCTGCAGGGGTCCTGGAGCTTTTTCGGGAGCTAGAGTTTCGCAGCCTAACCGCACGAGTAAGCGAATCCCTGGAAGATGCGCCTGATATCAGCAAGCAAGACCTAACCGAAACCGTCATCATCCAGAGTTTAAGTCAATTAAGGGACCTTGTTAAGTTGCTTGAGCAAGCGGATGAAATAAGTTTTGATGTGGAAACAACAGGACTTGACAAACGTACTGCTGAGTTAGTAGGGATTTGCTTGTCAATGGATCCACCAATTGGATACTATATTCCGATTGGCCATCTTACTGGAGAGAAGCAACAAGATGCGGGTCAAATGGCTCTTTTTGCAGGTCAAGCTCAGTTGGCTCCTGGCCAGTTGCCAGCAGATTTGGTGCTCGAATCGCTGATAGATGTTATGACCAATCCAGAGATACCGAAGATCGCGCATAATGCCAAATACGATTACTCAATCCTGGAACGTTATGGTCTGACGGTAGCGCCTTTGGGCTTTGACACGATGATTGCTGAATGGCTATGCAATCCGACCAGTAAGCACCTGGGTCTTAAAGATTTGGCATTTCATCGATTGGGTGTTGAGATGAACCCAATAACCGATCTCATTGGTAAGGGCAAAGATCAAAGGAGCTTTGCCGAAGTGCCCATTGAAGAAGCAGGACCATATGGGGCGGCCGATGCCGACGTAACCTTGAGATTAAAATATGTACTTGAGGAAGAGGTCAAGGCAAATGGGCAAGAAAAACTATTGGCCGATCTCGAAATGCCACTGATCCCTGTTTTAGCTGCCATGGAAAAAGAAGGCGTCGGTGTGGATGTCCCTTTTTTCAGAAAAATGTCTAAAGAGTTGAACCAAAGATTGAGAGAGCTTGAGGAGAAAATTTATCACATTGCCGGAGAGGACTTCAATATTAACTCAACCCAACAGCTGAGTGATATCCTTTTCTTAAAACTAAAGTTACCGCATGAAGGGTTACGAAAAACAAAATCGGGCCACTACTCCACGGCAGCAGATGTTTTATCGGATCTAAAAGTGCTGGACGAAACTGGCATAATAGAGGCTCTTCAAGAATTCCGAGAATTGGGAAAATTGAAGAGCACCTATGTTGACGCTCTACCAGAGATGGTGAATAAGGATTCTAGGCGTATTCATACAAGTTATCGACAAACGGGTGCCGTTACCGGTCGCTTGGCAAGCAATTCGCCAAATTTGCAGAACATCCCAATTCGGACGGAGGCTGGTCAGGAAATCAGAAGGGGATTTATATCTAGACCCGGTTGGGTATTTCTTGCTGCCGATTATTCACAGGTTGAGCTTAGAGTATTAGCCCATATTAGCCAAGATGAAGCTTTGTTAGAAGCGTTTAGACAAGATCAGGACATTCATCGGACGACGGCCGCGGCCGTCTATGGAATACCGGTAGGTGAAGTAAGCTACAATCAGCGCCGGTTTGCCAAAGCAGTAAACTTTGGTTTAATTTACGGCATGGGAGCCTATCGTCTGGCAAGGGATTCCGAGCTCACGCTAGCTGAGGCCGAAGTTTACATTACCACTTATTTTGAACAGTTTCCGGGAATCAGCGACTATCTGGAACGAACACGGCAGCAAGCGCGTGATTTGGGTTTTGTTGAGACTCTTTTCGGCCGGCGTCGCTACTTTCCGATCTTTGCTAGTAAAGGACGAGTCAACCGCCAGGCAACCGCTCGAGCTGATCGTGAAGCTGTTAACCATCCAATTCAAGGAACAGCGGCCGATATCATCAAGGTTGCCATGATAAGATTGCACGACCGGTTGCTAACCAAATATCAAGCCCGGATGATTTTGCAGGTTCATGATGAATTGGTTTTGGAAGTTCCACAAGACGAGCTGATTGATGTCCAGCAATTGGTGATAAAGATCATGTCCTCTGCATACGATTTATCGGTACCTTTAAAAGTTGATACAAGCAGTGGAAATAATTGGCTGGAGCTGAAAGGGTGACTGGGTATCTGCCTACCTGTAAACGGACATGTCATTCTACCGATTAGTCGAAAAACAATTCCACTAATGAAAAGTCAATATTGGCTGGGCCGGCAAAACCTTCGGCCCAGATTCCGTACTTGTGGTCGTTCAAAGGTACACTTCCCTGCCAAAAGATTTCCCTGTTAAGACGCACAGACGAGATCTTCCCATGGCTGACATCAATCCAAATTTCATTGCTGTCCTGGTTTGTATGAACGTGTGGCCAGGTTTGCCAGGGCAATATGCTTATTTGTTGCGAAATGTCGCCAGCGGCAGCGGCTGATTGCCAAATTGTTGCGTAACCCAACGCAGAAACGGCAACGCCAACATATTGGTTTTCATTTCCCAGCAACAAACCATAGCCGGTATCCAGATCGCCGGCAGCTAAATTAGCAGACAACCGGATTGTATAGCTTCTTGATGAAAAAGCTTGATCAAACCACTCAATCTGTTGGTTGCCATTTACCATAAGAGCCTGATCGATACCGAAGGACTTGGCCAGCTTTCCTTGAGGCCTGGGATCAAACACTCCGGCGGAAATCAAGGCAATACTCATCGCTATAGCTACCAGAACCACAGCAGCTGAGATTCCAAGCCATTGCATGGCCCTTCGTGGAACTATATCTTCACTCTGCATTGCTTTGGTAAGAATCGCGCCCGCAAGAAGCTTTGACCAACATTATTTTGAATTTGCCTCCAGCCTTATAAGTGCTGATACTTGCATCATGGCAGACGAGATTTTATACCGAGTTGAAGATAGTGTCGCGATCCTCACCATCAATCGACCGGAGAGGCGTAATGCTCTGAGCTGGAACAGCCAAGATCAGTTCGCAACTACTGTGGACCAGATTGTCGATGATACGAATATTCGCGTAGTGGTAGTTACGGGCACAGGGAATAAAGCCTTTGCTTCTGGCGTGGATTTAAAGGAGCTTTCATCGGAAATAAAACCCTCCGATGGTAAACGCCTGAACCGCATCATGAGTCGCGCCCTGGAAACGCTTGTTCAGCTAAGGGTTCCGGTGATCGCTGCCAT
>JAHEJP010000018.1 GCA_024638855.1 Chloroflexota bacterium | reverse complement strand
GATTACGGCAACCCGGTTGCTCAGAAGTAGAGCCTCGTTCATATCGTGGGTGACGAAAACTGTTGTCATGTTCGTATCAGCTAGTAGGGCTTGAAAATCATCCAACAGCTTTATCCGCGTCGGCGAATCCAGTGCGCTAAAAGGCTCATCCAATAATATCAGGTCTGGATTCAGGGCAAATGCCCTGGCCAGGCTGATCCTTTGGGATTCTCCTCCCGAGAGTTGGCGGGCCGGCCGGTCTCTCAGGTGACCGATATTGAACTGATTTAGCCAGCTATCGGCTCTTTTGTTTTTTTCTTTTTTTGCTACATGGCGAAAGCTTAAGCCTGTCATCACATTATCGATCACCGACGCATTGAGAAGTAACGGCGCCTGCAAAACCAGGCCAATCCGACGCCGGTAGGCTAGATTATCGCGAGGGCTTAGGACTCGGCCCTGAAAAATAAGCCGGCCCCGCTCAGGCTCAATTAACCGGGCCATGACGTGCAATAAGGTGCTTTTACCGGCGCCATTTGGCCCAACTAGCGTTAGCACTTCCCCAGCATTAACCGTCAAGTTGTTGATGTTCAGGACAACGCGCCCGTTGCGCCGGACGGTGATATCCTGTGCTTCCAAGACGGGTGTCAATGCTCGGCGCTCCGTTGCTGAATCCAGGTGAGGACAAGATTCACGGCGAAGGCTAATAATAACAAGATGACGCTCAGGGCAATAGCAGGCGCGAATTCGCCCTTACTTGTCTCCAACACGATGGCCGTAGTGAGCACCCGCGTATGGCCGAGCAAGTTGCCGCCCACCATCATTACCGCCCCCACTTCGGAAATGACCGCACCAAAACCGGCCATGAGCGCCGCCAACAACGGCAGCCGGGCTTCTCGCCATAAAACCCAGACCATTTGTGTCCGCGACGCACCCAAACCGTATAGCTGCAAACGAAGGCGGGGATCAAGCTGTTGTAACGAGGCCACGGTAAGCCCAGTAACCACCGGAGCGGCGATGATGACCTGGGCGATCACAATCGCCGCCGGTGTATATATCAAACCGAGATCGCCCAAGGGGCCATTTCGCCACAAAAAAATTGATACGGCAAGTCCGACAACGACCGGTGGAAGCGCCATGCCCGTGTTAACCATACTCAGCCAGAAGCGACGAGTGCGAAACAGTCCCAGACCCAAAATCGTGCCTAATGGAAGGCCGATCAACAGGCTGATTAATGTGGCTATGCCAGACAATTTCAGAGACAGTATCGTGATCTCCATGACTCTCGGGTCGAGGCTAAATAGAAGCTCAATTGCTTGTGATATGCCTTCCCAGATTAAGTCCATATGTTCTTATTCGCACCTAGAAATTTACATAATGTTATTATTCGGTTGTAGGTTGCTAATGCTCATTACACATTATTTGTAGGCCAACCTACTGCAAACCCAATTCCGCCTCACTCTTTCCGGCATCAGGGAAAAAGAGTGGCTGGCCAAACTTATCCTTGCCGAATTCGCCGATCAAGTCCTGGCCTTTGGATGAGGTTAAGAATTCAGCCCATGCTATGGCGCCGGTTTCATTTACCTTGGGCCACTTCTCCGGACTCACCATCATCACGTGGTAAACATTGAGCAAAGAAGGATCACCCTCGATCATGATGTCCAAGTCTAAGTTTTCTCGCTGTGCCAGATAGGTGGCTCTATCGGTCAAGATATAACCGGCCTTCTCTGAGGCAACTCGTATAGAAGCGCCCATACCCTGGCCGGTCTCCAAAAACCAATCCCCCGCAGGTTCTATTCCAGCTGCTTCCCAAATTTTTCGTTCTTTCTTGTGAGTACCTGAATCATCTCCTCGTGATACAAAGGTTGCCTTGTTTGCGGCGACTTGTGCCAGGGCGTCTTCAGGTGAAGCCAGGCCGGCAATGCCAGCCGGATCGGCCGGTGGACCGACGATGATAAAATCGTTATGCATGATCAAGCGCCGGTCGACCGCATCGCCACTATCTACCAATACCATTTCCGAACTGGGAGCATGGACAAGTAAGGAGTCGGCGTTGCCTTCTTCTCCCATCTTGAGAGCCTGACCTGTACCGACGGCGATCACTTTGACGATATATCCCGAATCCTCTTCGAAGACAGGCACCATCATGTCAAGCAAGCCAGAATCCTGGGTACTGGTCGTGGTCGCCAGGATAATCTCACTATTTTCAGGGGACGCCTGACTTTCAGGCCGCGAATCTGCTGCTTGGGTGCAGGCGCTGATACCTATGGCCAAGACAATCAGGATGACGAATATGTTAAAGAAGATCGATGTGTGTTTCGTTGTTATTTTCCTATCTCTAACCATTGACTGATAATACTTCTCCCGTGTGCCTGGTTTCGTACCCACCTAATCCAGCTATTGCTTTTCGAAACTTTGCCGATTGCAGATGATCTAAGATGGGCTGGAACTCGGGCAGATCTCTGCTCTCACCGGGTAAAACTAGATCAAATCGCTCTACAAACAAAGGAACAAAATCAAGATCAAAGCTTCTGGCGGCCGCAAGCAAACCGATGCCTGCATTAACCTCCCCGCTTGCGACGGCTCTGCCTACCTGCAAGTGGGTATGTCGTTCTTCCTCGTAACCGTGGACATACTCAGATAAAATGCCCAGCTCGCCAAGTTTCTGATCTAACCAGATCCTGGTGCCTGATCCAGGCTGGCGGTTGACGAAATTGACATCTTCCCGGGCCAAGTCGGCCAATTGTCTTATCCCCTGCGGGTTACCGAGGGGCAGAAGTAGCCCTTGTTGGCGGTAGGTCAGGGTGAATAACAGCATTGACCTTCCCGGAAAAAGGTGACGAACGTAATCGCGATTATATTCGCCGCTGACTTCATCTAATAGATGGCAGCCGGCAAGCTGGCAAACGCCCTGCTGCAAGGCGATTAACCCTTCCAGGCTGCCTACAGGCACCGTATACAATTGTGGAGAAGGGACCATTTGATCTAACTGTTGGCTCAAAAGATCTAGGGCTAGATCATGACTGCCAAACGCTAGGATAGTCTCCTTTCTGGTCGGTTGTGGGACAATGGCCAGGTTCACCAGATATGCCTGGGCGGTAGCGCTGTAATATTTTTCGACGAATCCCCTCACAATTCGGGTCGCAGATAATTCCACCAAGCCCACTTCCTCCAACTGCTTAAGATGGTGGCGAACCTTTGCCGGATAAGTATCTAGAACCCTTCCCAGTTGGGACAAAGTCTGCGGCTTGCGCATCAACAGGCGCAAGATCGCCAGCCGCCTGGGATCTCCTAAAACCTTTAGAGTATCCGTCGACTTGATCCGGTCCAATTGTTTCATATTGATCCCCAAAATAAGAAAGACCCCCGATAACTGGGCGCGTAAATGCATCGGGGGCCGAGGTTTAGGCATTCCCCTTCAATTAAGGTGCGAATCGCGCGAAGCATGAACCTTTCTGCCCATATTATACAATATATTTTATAGTTAAGTAAATACTTATTTTGATTGAGATCTACGAACATGTTGTCGGCCGGCGTGTTGACCAGTCTTTCGTGCGCCCAATTGAATGAGTATCGACTTAACTTCAATTATTAAGCGTAGCACGCTCAATAATCCGGGACTCTGACGATCTTAAAACCGTAGTCGTTTTGCTGCCAAGCAACGAGCTATGTATACTGTCCGTGATCTGATATTAGCCCGCTCGTTTTCGAGGTGAAAGATGGTTACCAATATAACCGCTGAGGTTTTGGAATTACATAATTTTATGCCTGAACCCGGTGAAGAATGGCAGCGCATGTTGGGCTTTGTCGCTCTAGGCCGGGAAGATAAGCTAGCGATGTCATGCTCGGCCGAAACCTTGCTGCAACGCGCCCACGAGTTGGTGGTCAATACCTATGATTATTTACGCTCCGTACCTGAAACGGCCGCAATTCTTGGCTGGGAAGAAGGGGTTGACGAAGCCCATCTTGAAGAAAGGCGTCGCTTTTTCACGATCTGGCTGACGCGCACATTGGGGCTTGATACCGGGGATGAATTCGCCGAGTACCTGTTTCGGGCAGGCAAGTTGCATGCTGGTCATGGCCCTCGCCAGATACATACCCCACCCGCCTACGTGACCGCTTCCATCGGCTTGGTTCTGGCATCCTTTGCCACCTACATGTCTGAGGCCGGATTATCGGCCGCCGTTATTGCCGGAGCGATGGCTGGTTGGAACAAATATCTGATGGTCCAGTTACATCTGATGTTACTGGGTTACCAGGCGGCAATGGATATGGAACAGGGGTCCCAACGACTTCAGATTACTTTGTTCGGCCGCTTGCGGGAAATCGTTGGCCATCGAGAACTATCGTTAGTGGTAGAAGAAGGCGGCGAGATCAGTGAGGTGCTGCGAAAATTCTTCAATTACCATCCCCAAGTACGATCCGAAGCGCTTGAGCGTGTCTGGCAAAGCGACGATGAGCGTGATTCTTTGTGGATGGAAGTCGTCCTTGCCTATAGGCCGCGTCCAGGTTGGCGAGTATTGTTGAACGGCCGTAACGTTGCTTATGATTGGGGTTTTGGCAAGATCGTCAGTGATGGCGATACGATTTCGATCTTTCCGCCAGGTCGATAGACCGCCATTTTTTGGCTCATTAGCCTCCAATCTCGCTCATCACTCGGTTGAGCGGGACCGTTCCTTCGGCCAGGCCATGTCCCCAAGGTTTGCGCCATAGCGCTTCTCGCGCCAATTGGCGGATCTCAGGCTCTGATACCCCTTGACGCACAGGTGTCAATAGATCCACTTCATCTTCATGCAATAGGCAGAGACGTAAGCGGCCATCGGCCGTGAGTCGGGCCCTGGTGCAAGAAGCGCAAAATGGCTGAGTCACCGAAGAGATAAAGCCTACATGACCTATTCCCCCTGGCAAGCGGTACAAACGAGCCTCTCCGTCCAATTTGCCGCCATTCACTGCTTCTAAGGGACCAAATGCTTCCTTGATTCGTTCATGCACATCCTTCGCGGTGACAACCTGGTTGCGTTGAAAATCAGTTGCCCCGCCAAAAGGCATCATCTCGATGAAACGTATGTGCCAGGCATGTTCGCGCGTGAGTCGGGCCAGATCGACCACCTCGTCGTCATTGTGGCCCAATACGACGACGATATTCAGCTTGATAGGTTTCAGCCCTGCCTCTTCGGCCGCCATGATCCCACCCCATACTTCCTCGAAAGAATCTCTACGAGTTAACATTTCGAATTTCTTGGGATCGAGAGTGTCCAGGCTGATATTGACCCGTTGCAAGCCGGCTTCGGCCAGGGGATGGGCCAGCTTTTTCATGATAACGCCATTGGTTGTCATACTCAGCGACTTCACCCCGGAGGTATTCACAATATCCTTGACTAAGCCGACCAGATTAGGGCGTACGGTCGGCTCGCCTCCTGTTAACCGGAATTTGTCGAATCCAAGACTGACAAAAAGACGCACAAAGAATAAGACCTCCTCGTCATCCATAAGTTCAGATCGAGGTCTGAATATCATGTGTTCAGGCATGCAGTATACGCAGCGGAAATTGCAGCGATCCGTCAAGCTGATGCGCAGATAGTGGAGATTACGGTTGTATTGGTCAGTTGCCATCGTTGATTGGTTTCCATTGGGATCGGCGCAGCCGATCGTTACCTCCACTTTAATGGGATTAGCCAAAATATCTAGTGAGTAATGTCATGTATAACTAAGGACGAATGACAATACTTGTTTATCTGCTTTCCATATAAACTGTTATTGGTGATAAATCCACGTGAATGTGCCTGCCTGAAACGTGGCAGGACCAGACAGGCTCGTCATATCTGGATAATCTAACAGGCTAAGCGGTAAAAAGCTTAACTATCTAAGCAAGCTGGGGGTGATAAAGTTTATAGATTTGACAATCGTATAAAGCAAAGTTACTGCTGAAATCTCTCTCTAAAAACACAGCGTTCGCGAACCAAAAATTTAAGGGAGGTAATGATGAAATTTGGAGGGTACGCAAATCGTATTGGCCATGTGGATTTGACGGCCGGCAGCGTCGAATATAAAGAGATCCCCGAAGACTGGGCGCGCAAGTACATCGGGGCTCGAGGTTTAGGCGATCGTTTCGTATTCGAGAACGGCCCTGAAGTCGATCCACTATCACCTGACAATATATTATGCTTCATGAACGGGCCCTGCACCGGCACGGCGATGAATATGAGTGGCCGTATGGCCATCGTCACCAAGTCACCCCTGACTGGAGGCATTGTTGACAGCCATCATGGCGGTTGGTCCGGCGCTCGCCTTCGTTGGTCTGGCTTCGATGGCCTGATCTTCAAAGGCAAGGCCAGCACGCCTGTTTTCGCTTACATCGAGGACGGAAAGCTAGAACTCCATGATGCGACCGATCTGTGGGGAAAGACCGTTCACGAGACGGTGAAATTCTTTCAGGACAAATTTGGCGAAAAAGACCTGAGCGTCATTGCCATCGGTCCTGGCGGCGAAAATCTAGTGAAATACGCCTGCTGGGTCAATGAGCATGATCGGGCCAGCGGCCGTGGCGGAACAGGCTGCGTCGGCGGCAGCAAAAACCTGAAAGCCGTCGTCGTCAAAGCCAAGAAGAAATTCCCCAAGCCAGCCAACAAAGAAGCTTGGAAGCCGGCCCACGACAGGGCTTTGGCCACCATCATGGATGAAAACAACGTCACTAGTCCGCGCAAAGGCGGTTTGTCGGTCTATGGCACCAACGTCCTGATGAACGTCACCAGCGAAATGGGCGCCCTGCCAGCCCGCAACAGCCAACTAACCTCCTTCCAGGAGAACGCCGAGTTAATGAGTGGCGAGTATGTCAAAGAGCACATCCTGGTCAATGACCCAACCTGCCACGCTTGCCCGGTTGCCTGCAAAAAGGAAGTGAGGATCACAGATGGTCCTTTCGCTGGATTACATATGGAAAGCCTGGAATATGAGCCGGCCTGGTCTCTCGGCAGCAACTGCGGCAATAACGATGTCGCCTCGGTAGCAAAGATGATCGATTTAGCCAATGAATACGGCATCGATGCTATCGAGATTGGTGATGTATTGGCCACCTATATGGAAGCCACCCAACTCGGCGCAACCAATGGAGACGCTGGCTTGGCCTGGGGCGACTATATGGGTATGGTCGATATCATCCCCAAGGTCGGCAAACGTGAGGGTATCGGCGACCTATTGGCCAATGGCTGCAACGCCGTTGCCGAACACTTTGGCCATCCCGAAATCGCCATGACCGTTAAAGGCATGGGTATCCCGGCCTACGACCCCCGTGGCCTGAAGGGTATGGGCATCGGTTATGCCACCAGCAATCGTGGCGCCTGCCACCTCCGCGCCTATACACCAGCCAGCGAATTAGACCTGATACCTAATGGTACCGATCCTCTGGCCTGGAAAGGCAAAGGAGAACTGTGCAAAACGTTCCAGGATATGTTCAGCTTCATGGACAGCATGGACATTTGCAAATTCAGCTCTTTTGCTGAGGGCGCCGAAGAGTACGCTGCCCAATATTCGGCCATGGTTGGAATCGAGTTCACGGCCGATGACGTGATGGAAGCTGGCGAGCGCATCTACAATTTGGAGCGCTACTATAACAACTTGGCTGGCCTCGGCGCTGGCAGTGACTATCTGCCGAAGCGTTTCCTCGAGGAACCGTCCACCATGCCCGGCTCCGAAGGTCATGTCTGTGAATTGGACCTGATGCTGGCCGAGTATTACAAAGCTCGTGGTTGGGTAGATGGTGTGGTTCCAGAAGCAAAACTGAAAGAACTCGCGATCCTCTAGCCTGGGCTATAAGTAAGTCAAAAAAAGGGACGGCTTTGGCCGTCCCTTTTTCATTTCAGCCCTCAGCTTATATAAGTCGCCGACTCGCGTCAGCCACCGGCTCGCATGATTTTGGGTTTGAGCAAAATCAAGAGTCGATCGACAACTTCCTGCTCTCCTTCGATGGTCATTCTTACTTGCCCGACGCATAACGACCCTATTTGAAATGGATCGATTTGCTTTAGGTGCACGACCCACCCGTTTCCAGTGACCTGATGATCCCCATCCGATTGCCCCCCGATTTCCTCAAGATACTCGGCCAGTAGCCACTTAGGAATACATTTAATGACGCGGATAGTTTCAGACATCAACTCAGCCGCCCCCTACCGGCGGAAAGATATTCACCGTATCACCCGACTGTAAAACAGCCTGGCTGCCAGATGGCAAGTAACGTGCATCCCGACCGTTAATAAAAACATGTACGTGCGGCCATAATTCACCGTCTTCATTTAACAGTTCATGCCCCAACGTAGGATAACAGTCAATGATGATATTCACCAATTCTCGCACCGTGCTCCCGCTTGGCAATTCAAACTCAACGGTTTTTTGACCCGTGATTTGACGCAAGGTGGCGTAAAAATTCACTTTCATGAGCCTATTATATTCCCAGACAATAAGGCTTCAAGTTCTTTCATCGCGGATGGCTGCGTTTGATCACTGGCCAACGATACTGACACTTCCCGGCAAAGTGAGACGATCACCCGGTAATCGATTTCCTCGGCCGTCCAAGACCATCAGACGAGGAAAGCTGCCATCAAATTCTCGATAAAGTCCCAGGACTACCTCATAATCACCGGCCGGAACTTGGGAAATATCTAGTCTCAACCGGTCGGCTACAATTTCACCTTCCACCCACTGGCTCGTTGGGTAAGTTCCGTTCATTGGCATGCTGTCGTGTTGGGCTACAATCTGGCCGGTTACCGGATTGACTAGATGTACAAAATGATAATAATCCTCGTTTCCGGGAAGAAGTGCTTGCCAATAAAAGGTCGCTTCAAGGTCACCGTCATTCTGGACGACGTGGAAACCACGTATGCCAATGAGTGGATCAGAAAGGTCAAGACCGAAATCAGCCTCAATTGGTTCACTCCCCTCCGGTGCCTCGAACGATCGTTGGTTTTCACGAAACTTGATTTGCTCTCCACTCCAAATTAATTGCCCTAGTCTTCGCACCAAGGCGACTTCTTCTGTCTCTGTATCATATAAGTGGACCAACAAGGACAGGGGTAGTGCTTCAGAAGTCTCAAAAAGATTCTCCGGCAGAGGCATGGCTAACCAATCATCTACCCATGTACCGGCCGGCCATAAGGAGCTTGGCTGGAAACCGTAGCCGGGCTGGCCATCATATTGGGCCAGCGCAAGGCCATGGGCATCAACCAATCGCAAAGAATAATTGTAATTCTTTGATAGCGATTGCAGCGTCGACCATTGCAATTGTATATCCAATGTTTTCGGATTTCTCTGTATGACTTCGAGGGCTCGTGCTTCAAGCATGGGTTTATTGCGACTAGCCTGCTGGGGCTTGTCGATAATCCGGACCGGCCGCAGGAATAAGTCGCCTCTTTTTTGACCTGACGGCGTTAAAGCCTGGGCATCATTCAATGTCAGGCGAGGAACATATAATCCGGCCGGGGCATTATCCGGGATGGTTAACTTGTACTTGTTCTTATCGTCGCTGACAGGTTTAGTATCTCCAACCAATGAAGGCGCCCGTTCAAAACGATGGACTGCCGGTGTGAACAATTCGACAATAGCTTCAGTTTCCAATCCCTTTTCTTGCCAATGAAGAGAAATGTCCCAGTCATCACCGGCGAGTACCTCATCGGCACTATACTGATACGATGATAGAATCGCGCCATTCTCAAACAGAACCCCATCCCTATCATGGTGTAGATAAGCCATCTGGGCGAAATCCCAGGTGAGATCATCTTCGGCTAATCTCCTCTCAGGCAAAAAGCGTAAAAGGATAAAAATCAAAACCAGGGCAACAGCCAAGTATAAAAGCGAGCTGGAGGGTCGCCAGCTTCTTCCTGGCAACACGAGCCATATCAGGAGCCCCAACCCGGCCAATGCTGCGATTTCACTCACCAGTCTTATTGGCGTGCGAGACAGGCGCAAGGATAGCTCATGTTCCCCTTCTGCAATCTGGCTGGCTAACAACCCTGATCCGGGAGCAGGCAGAAGATCAATGTCGGTTCCGTCGACGTTTCCTCGCCAATTGGGCCAATCTATGGTCGGGAATATAATGGCGGCCTTCGACCCTGCCACATCAATGAGCCAACTCTGCCTGGATGTATGGCGGCTCTTGTTTTGAGCGGCAACGAGCGCGCCATCTATCTGTTGGACCGCATCTCTCTGGCCATAGTTCAACCAGGCGCTTGTAAACGGCCGGGGTTGGACCGTATCCGGCAGGTATTCGGCACTCACTGTGCTGCCAATATTTCCTGTGAACCATTCATATTGAGCCAGCTTCTCTTCCGTCACATCCTCATCGGTCAAAGTTAAGAAATCGACCTTTAGACGCCCCATAGCAGCGATAAATAGAAAAATTATGATCGCCGGTACGATCACTCGTCGCCAGGGCAACAGAGCCAAGCCCGCAATTGCTAACGCCCCGAAAAAAGCTTGGACTGACAGAAACCGCCAAGGGAACTGGGTAAAAGACAATAAGGGAAGATACTCCCAAAACACCCGGGAGAGAGGAGTGATCATGAAAGTTGCCACGATCAAACCTGCTAAGATGAATATCCTGGGCGCTGATAAGTACCGTGAATATTTGATTCTCACCGGTGACAAATCACCGACTTCTCGTTGGCCGGCCTGTGTTGGTTTTGGCCACGCGAAGAGGGCGATCAAGCCCAATACAATAGCGATTGCCTGTACCATCCCCATGCGAAAAGGGTCAGCCAAAACATCAAAATCGAAAAAGATACTCTGCTGAATCAGGTCAGCGCCTTTGAAATGGTTGCTGAAGTAAAAATACCCCTCAGTCACAGGTCCTAGTTGTACCAGTGAACTTTCAGCCAATGCCGGCAGCCAAAACCAGGCAGATAGTAACAAGGCCAGGAATAATGCCAGGAGAACCCAACCCATCTTATTAAACGTCTGGTTTTTCAGGGTTGTTAAATCACTGTCCCGGTTTAAATCCGTCGGCCTGGTATCAGATTTAAACCCCCATATCCTAGTTAAGAGATAAAGCAAAATGAAGACCGACAATATGAGGGCTGAGATATTATGGCTGAGAATCAAGGCAGCATAGGTCAAAGCCAATATTGCTACGCTGGCCCTTAGATTGCGCCTGTTGGATCTTGGACTGGTGGATTTTGAGGTTCGGCCGTCCCTTTTCAATGTGGAGCTGTCCAATACTCCGTCGATAGCCAAAAACACTAAGGGATAAATAGCCATGGCCCAAAATTCAGCCAGCGAATCTCCCCGAACGTAGACGTTGACCAGGTGAAAGGGAGCCAATGTATAGGCGGCCGCCGCCAACAAGCCGGCCCATTGATTACCGATCCAACGCCACCCCAGGCAAAACATCCCCCCCGCAGCGACCAGGAAACCTGAAAGTTGAGCGAATTTGATAGCCTGAACGTAGCTCAAGCCAAGGAAGCGGAAAGCAGCCGAAATATATATGGACAGGGGGGCATAATAGTTATAAAAAGGATATCCGTAGCCATAATTAGCGTCAGGCATCCAACGGACGGGGAAGTGCCCATCAGCTAAGGCTGAATACAATTGTTGCAAGCGTTGCAACAGAAATGGGCTGTCCCCACCGCCCCTGGTGTTTAACAATCCTGACTGACTGAAGAGGGGTATAGCAGCAGCACAAGCAACAATCAATGCGGTCGCCAGAAACAAGGCCGTTCCTGAATCGGTTTGGCTAAACCTGGAAACGTAATGCCTGATGCGTGACTCGAAACGGGCCATCTTTAGTGTGGGATCTTATGACGGATTTCACATGAAGCTTTATTATGGCGGTAAGAGCCCCTCGGCCACTAGTTCCCAGCGAACCAGACGCTTCTATTTTCCGGGCAATACCCCTATGTAACTATTCGACAAAGTCGCTAAAGGGTCAGGTGTCTAGTAAAAAACTCTTGCCGTTCTAAGATCTCTGCTGTCTAAACAGAAGAATGATGAGCACAACCAACAGCACGACGGCGATACCAATAGCCGCCAAACCAAAAATTGCCAGCAAACTAACCCCTTCTCCTGACGATGAACCATCATCAGTTCCGGCCGATCCTTCCTCTGTAGGCGTCAGGCTGCTGATCTCGTCTCCGTCGTCACTCTTTACTCGACTGCCAAACTCGAGAGAAATGATTGATCCCGCAGTCAGATCGACAGTTGCTGTCGCGGCCGTTGTCATTTCCAGATTTCGAGGGACTTGTTGTCCAACTGTATATGTTCCAGCGTCTAACTCCTCGAAGCATATCGGAGTATCTGAACCAACCGAGACGCCCTGAGCGATGACCGCATTTCCATTGGCCACACTGAAAGTCACGCCAGCCATATAACCTTCATCCGCATCCCGTTGGCCATTGGCATTATCGTCGGCAAAGGCGTTGGTGCAGATGATGCCTCCCTCAGGCGGCACAGGTGTATTCGTCGGCGTATCGGTAGGGACAAGCGTAGCCGTGGGTGGAATTTCAGAAGTCGCCGTCAGTGTGGGGGGAATCGGCGTATTGGTCACAACAGGCTGTGGCGGCGGAGGCGGCGGCGGAGGCGGCGTATTGGTGGGTGGCGGGCCAATTTCGATTAATTGAGATTGATCGAACCAGGCATCCAAATGCTTACGACATTGTTGCGGACCACTGTTATCAGATTGTACAAATACCGTAACCTGGCTACCGGTTGCCGTTGCTTCAACGGAGAATTCTTGCCAATTCCCTGAGCTGCCAGACATATGCGGTGATCCAGTAGCACCCCAAACGATATCGCCATCGCTCCACAAACCACTGCCATTCGGGTCAATCCCAGCCCGGATACCAAGATTTACGGAAGCGTCAGATGGCGCTGGATATTGCTCATTGGAAGCACGTCCAGTCGCATAGAAAGTGAATCGGTAAGTGGAGCCGGGATTGACGTTGACTGTCTGCAAGACGCCACCGCGCCAGGTATCGAAGCTGTTACCAACTTGTTGGGAACGCGCGCCATCTTTGATTAATCCGCCACTCGCCAATTCGCCATTCCATTTTGGCTGGACCATATATTTTTCAGAACAATCTGCTGGCTTTGGATTGGAATTGAGTTCCTGGTGCCAGGCGCCCCAGTTTCCGGCGATGCCACCTTTATAAGGTTCCTCAAAACTAGAATTTTGCAGCAAATTGGTTTGTTGGGCTGGCTCGGCCGCAACTTTAGCGTTTCGACCTGGACCCATCAAAATGGCGACGGCAAGCACGATCATAACCAAAAGCATTTTAGAGATACTGATTTTCATATCCGCATTTTCCTTTTTAGAAGTTAACCGAACGATCGTAGATTTGCTCAAGTTAAGAACTGCGGCTAACTTCAGTGGTAGGTGACGTTGACCAATTAAGCTGTTTTCCGACGCCCAACAATGATAACCGCTATCACGGCAACCAGCAGCAGAAACGCTAAAACAACCGCACCAACGACAACTGCTGTTAGTGCGTCCTCGTCCATACCATCAGAGGTCTGAACTCCACTGTCTGCACCCTCTGCAACCTGTCCTTCTTCGCTAGTTAGAGCTAAGGTCTCTTCGTCGAGGAAGCTGCCGAATTCAAGTTCAAGGGAGCTTCCTTCTGTTAACGAGACGGCACGATCGCCCGGCGTTGTTAGAGCTTCATTCGCTAAAATGGATCGCGTGATCTGGTAACTTCCAGCCACCAGCCCTTCCAGGCAGAATGGTTCAGAACTGCCATCGGTCACATAGTTACTGACGACCTGTTGGCCATCAAATATGGTGAAAGCCACATCAGGTCTCAACTCTTCACCACTATCAAAGACACCGCTCTGGTTAACATCATCATAAGCCGTCAAGCAGATGGCGACCCCAACCATATCATCTTCCCCTTCAGTCGAAGCCTGTAAACTATCCGCAACTTCCGGAGTGCTGGTCGCTTGTATCTTTTCATCACCAGTTTCGTCCAAATTGGCCTCTGACTCAGTAGCCTCCGGTGAGACTTCTTCCTCGGCAATCTCCTCACCTGGTGGATCACCATAGCCCACGACCAACAAATCCCCAGTATGGACAAAAGCATCGCGGCTCATATCATTCATTTCCAGGATTTCATCCAAGGTAATACCGGCGCGTGCAGCGACGGCCCAGATGGAATCTCCCGACCTGACTTCAGCGTATATGATTCCTTCAGCATCCGGTGTGGCCGTCGGGTTGCCACCAAATTGGGTAGCTGGCGCAGCCGCCACAGGAGGAGGATTGGGATTCGTTGTGGCACCGCCACCAGAATCAGCAGGCGGTGGAGGCGGGGCGGCCCCTGCACCTACTACGACCAAAGCCGCATCATCCCAGTATATGTCCGTGTGTTTGAAGCCATAGTCAGGGCTATTAGGGTTGGTACTAGGTGCTGCGAAAGTAAAGACAGTCACTTTATCCCCTTGCGCCTGGGCTTGTACCGAGAAAGGTTGGTAACTATCAAAAGCTTGCTTGTATTCTGACCACACGATTTGCTGGCTATAGGCATTGCTGCCCCCGGTCGGATCGATGCCAATTCGCATATTAGGCGTGCCGCCATCGGATGTTAACGAGGTATCCGACTCAGACATCCAAGTATGTCCCCATATGGTGAATTGAACCACCGAGTTAGCCGGTACGGTTACCGTCTGGCGAAGACCCGCCTTATGTGTGCTCCAAAAGGAAAAATATTGGGCGGCTCGATCACCTGTCCTCACCCGGCTGCCGCCTACGTTTCGTTGAGCCGGTTTGAATTCAGGATTGACGTCCGTTGGCCGTTCTTTGACCCACCACGGTTTCCACCCTGATGCAGTCTGGGCCGTAGAGCAAATGCCTAACGAACAATCTGCCTGTTCAGCGGGCGTTTCCGGGACATAACCAGAGTATTGTCCCTCAAAGCTGGGATTAGTTAACAGGTTTTGTCCTTGCGCCTGTGCAGGAAGTCTTGTGATAAAAAATATAATGCCTAGGGCTAATAGCCCTAGGAGTAGAATTGGCAAATAACGATTTGCTCGCATATCCTTTCTCCTCTGACCGTACCCCCAGTGCTTACGGTCGCAACAACCAGGTATCTACGTTAGAAACGCTGTCCTCTCCAACCAGCGAATAATTATCCAACGTATCAGCTGCGTAAAGTCCTACCCTAATTTGTTGCTCATTCTTGTCATATCCAGTTTCTAGTTCAATCACATGCTGGTCATGGATAATCAATCCCGGTCGCCACTTCGCTCGAGGCCAATATCCATTAGAAGGAATCGAGTCGCTTTGTCCAATCAGTTTGCCCGCGCCATCATGCGGGTCCACAACATGAACAAAAGCGACAACCGGCTCCTCAGAGCCAGTATCCGCCGACCAATATAGGTCAATCTGTATTTTCATTGGGCTGAGTTCGGTTAACTCAGCCCCTCGCAATTGTATGTTATTATCAAAGTTAGCCAAAATCGCGCGTTTCTCCGCGGCATCCACATCGTAACGAACATACAATGGGTAAGGAGCTGCATCCAGGTCGCCCTGGGCCATACTACCGGGGACGCCGGCAACGGTCGATGGCGCAGAAATGGCGCTAGACACGCGCTCCAGGTCTTGATAAGGCCAGGCATAGATGGTAGATCGTTGGCCGAATTCATTTGCCGATAGCTGTCCAGGTTGATAAAACGTAACCGGTTGATCTGGCTGCATCAGGTAGCGTACCGATGGCCAGCTTTCCCAGAACCGCTGGTCCATATAGACTTGGCTTTTATTATTTTCTTCATTTACCTTCTCGGCCAAATCTCGGGCGGCTTTCTCAAACCAATAAGCCGTCATTGGCTGCCTACTATAGTCAACAAAATAGTCGTTCACGGTCATAAACAAACTCATGACCAGCAATCCAATAACCAATACCTGTCCCAAGCGGGACGGTAGTTTAGACCAGGTCCAAAGTTGGGACAAACCTATGGCTGGTAGCATCATGGCCGCGGGTAAAACACCTACAACCCTTAAAAAATGAGGGCTGTCCTCGGCAAAAAGTGTCGGGCCCAGCATAACGCCTACCCATAAGAGCAGCGCCACCGCTGCAACTCTCCGCCAGTGACCCAAGCACCAGACTAAGCCAACTAGGAAGGGTATTGCCATGAACAGATCGAAGACCGGCCGCCCGGGCGGATTATGGCGAATGATCGTATCACCCTTGACGAAAAATAAGCCCAAGGTGGTCCAAAGTTGCCGCCAAAGGGTACCGGGTAAATCTCCTTGATTAATGGCCGGGTTCAGAACGGACACCTGGCCAAGCCGGCCCAAGACAAGCTCTGGCTGCTGCCAGGTCACCAGTGCCAATGGGACCAAGCTGATAAACGCTCCCAGGCCAGCCCAACCAATTCCCGGCCACAAGCCGGATCGCCGTTTCATTGCCAGAAGGTAAGCAACAAGCAAGATGAAAATGAAAATGGTGAAGCGAGCTGCTAGGTAGGTATAAAACGCACCTCCATAAGCAAGCCCAGTTAACAACCACAACCATATGTCAGATCGGCCATGACGGCTGCGACGGTAAGCGATGGTCCCAAGCCAGAAAGTGATGGCCAACATCAATGGTAGCAACACCGGCCGTAAACCGATGCGGCTCAAGTGGATGGGCCAAACAGTGATTGCCCAAACCCAAGCAGACAAAAGGCCGACATTCTGACCAAACCAGGTTTTGGCTAATTGATATGTGAACCAGGTTGTCAAGGTACCAATAACGGCCGCCGCCAGCCGGACTGCGAACGCGGTTTGGCCGAATAAAATAGTCGAGGCCACTGTCAGGTAAATATATGCGGGTTCACGGCCATTATTGCCCTCAAAGTAGAAAGGGCTTAGATCTTGCCGATCACCAGCGATGACCTTCAGGGCATCAAGGCCATTGTATGCCTCGTCCCGGTAAAGTCCGGGCGGAATTTGGCCCAATTGCCAAAAGCGCAGGGCGCCGGCCGCAATTATCGCTAACAGTAATAACGCCCACCCCTTGTGGGATGGGCGAATCTGCCACCAATGTTGCCACTTACTCAGAAGCGTGGTTGTCAAAACAGGGCAAGTATAGCAAAATACGATCCCGTGTCAACTTTCACAATCGGTTGTTTTTCCCCTGTATTATGCAGATTCTGATGGTTTCTAAAGCCTGTTTGGTGGGAGCGTACCAAACCAAACTTGAGGCTATCGCTCAATATGAAGACGTTGACCTGACGGTAATCGTGCCTCCTGCCTGGCGTGATGCTGCCGGGACGGTGCCCCTGGAAAGGAGTCATGTCACCGGTTACCGATTGTTGGTGGATCCCATATATTTTAACGGGCACTATCATCTTCATTACTATCCGCGGCTTAAGAAACGTTTGGAAAGTATTCGTCCCGATATCCTACATATGGATGAAGAGCCTTACAATCTCGCCACCTGGCAGGGGCTGCGAGGTGCGCGGGCGTCAGGCGCAATGAGCCTGTTTTTCTCATGGCAGAATATCTATCATCGTTATCCGTTTCCCTTCAGCCGGATGGAAAAACAAGTCCTGCAGCAGGCCGACTATGCCATCATGGGTAATAAGGCGGCGGTCGAAGTGTGGAAGAAAAAGGGCTACGAAGGTCCATACGCAACGATCCCCCAATTCGGCGTCGATCCTGATATTTTTCATCCTCCCGACCACCGGGATAGCGGTCGGGCTTTCGTTATTGGATCGGCCGGTCGCCGGTTGGTTCCTGAAAAAGGAGTCGACCTATTACTACGTGCCGCTGCCAAGTTACCGGGTGTATGGCGTGTACAAATAGGCGGCGATGGTCCTGAACGTCAATCTCTGGAAAGGCTTGCTCGAGAATTGAACATCGGCGATCGCGTGCAATTCGACGGCGTCATCCCGTCGGAACAAATGCCTGCTTATCTAGGACAACTTGATGTTTTGGTATTGCCTTCTCGCACTTTGCCGAATTGGAAGGAACAATTTGGCCGGATTCTAGTCGAGGCGATGGCCTGCGAAGCCGCGGTTGTCGGTTCCGACAGCGGCGAGATCCCTAACGTCATTGGTGATGCCGGCCTCATCTTCCCCGAAGATAACCGGCAGGCCTTGGTCGAATGTCTGCTATCATTAATAAAAAATGAACAACTTCGGCGGGAATTAGGAATGGCGGGGAGAAAACGCGTGTTGGAATATTATACCCAGGCCCAAGTCGCGGCTAGCACAGTATCCGTTTATCGTGAAATGTTAGCCAGTCATAATTAATATGAAATAAACCAACGCCTGGCTCAACTAACACTTATTTTGCAGTATTTTTCTATACAGTATACTCAGGAGATTCAAGCCTCAGGTCTTATGATTATTAGGCGGGGGCCAGATTTTTGTAATATGGGCGGCGAAAAAGACAATCCAGATAATCTGGCTAATGAAACGGAATCAACTTCCGGCAATAATGGCTTAACCCAGCGACGGATATTTCGTATCCTTGGTGTCATTTTTATCGCACTAGCGATTCTGCTCGCAGTTTACGGCACGGTTGTTAACTTTGCCTGGCAACAAGGCCAAGCTCTCCAGACTGATAGCGTCCGATTTGCGCTCGAAGCAGAAATGGCCAGCCAGCTGGCTTATGCCGAGGAAGATATTTCCGCTGGGAACTTTGCCTTAGCTTTGCGTCGCCTGGACTGGATTTCCGAAAGGGACCCAGGTTATGCTGGTCTCGATTCGTTGCGGGCGGTCGCCATGGAAGGCATATCGGCTGGGCCAACTCCCTCTCCTTTTCCAACCATCACCCCCCTAACAAATATTGTTGAACCACCGCTACTCGATTCGGAACCGGCCAAGGCCTTTGATTCATTGAGGCAAGTAATGGATGATCAAGATTGGCCGGCAGCCATAACCGCCATCACCGCATTTCAGGCTCAATATCCTGACCATAATCGCCAGCAGAGCGATGCGATGCTGTATAACGCTTACGTCAATCTAGGACAGCAACTCGTCATGGGCGATCAAATAGAACTTGGGCTCTTTTACCTGGCCCAAGCGGAAAAACTCGGCGACTTGCCCCTGGAAGCGGAAGATCAGCGTCTTTGGGCTGAGCTCTACTTATTAGGTATCAGTTACTATGGCGTGGATTGGAGCACGGCCGTATATTATTTTCGAGATTTATGTGTCGCCGCGCCGTTTTTTCAGAATGCCTGTCGAAAGTTTCATGAAGCGTTGATTTCATATGGTGATCAGTACGCGGCCAATCTAGATTGGTGTCCTGCTGAGGAACTGTACGCCGAAGCCAACCGCCAGAATGATGAACCCATCGTTACCGAGAAACTTGGTGAGGCTCGCAGGCTATGTCTCGAAGCAACACCAACGCCTTCGGTCCCAATTACCAATACTGAAACCATCGGCTCGCTACTACCAAAATTGAGGCTTGGCTCCTGAAAACAATTAATTTAACCAATTTATTCACCTATGGCTGAAAAAGGCGAACCGCTCAGCGACCGCGAATTGGCCGTGCTTATGTGCCTGGCTGATGGTTCCACTAATCGCGAAATAGCGATGGAACTGGATATTAGCCCCAATACGGTTAAGGTCCATTTGCGAAACATCTTCACCAAGCTGGACGTATCCTCCCGAACTGAAGCCATCACGGTGGCAATGCAACAAGGGCTGATCACGGTCTCCGGCGAAATTCCCGAGGAGGCAATCCCTGGTATTGAGGAGAGCCCGGCGGAACCCGCGCTATCCCAAACTGAACCGTCCCCGGGATCTTCTGTCCAGGATTCAGGACCAGCCAGCCATTGGCGCTGGATCGCTTTTGGCTTGGTCTTGATGATTGTTTTGCTACTAGGGGTCTTTTTAGGCACTTTCTTGCTGAGTGAAGAAACAACCACTGGCGCCGAATCAGGACCAACTCCTTCAATTGAACCGTATCAGGTCGAAGCCTTGGGTGATTCGGACTGGTTTCGCGACCGTCCAATTCCCCAGGAACGAGCCAACATGGCTGTTGCCTCGATAGGCCTTGATCTCTATTTGATCGGCGGTGAAGTGGGAGCCGGTATCATCAACCTAGTTGAAGTATTTGAGACCGATAGTCACCAATGGTCTGCGGCCGCATCAAAACCTACGGCCGTTGCCGAAGCAACAGGCAGCGTGCTGTTTGGAGAGATTATCGTCCCTGGTGGACGGCTGGCCGATGATCGGCCCACGGCAGTGGTGGAGGCTTATAGTCCGGCCAATGATGCCTGGCGACCTATCGCTCCATTGCCCCAACCAATCGCCGGTGGCTTAACTCTATCTGACGGCGATCTTTTGTACTTCTTTGGCGGCTGGGATGGCGACGGATATCTAAGGTCTGCCTATGCCTATAACTTTGATACTGACACATGGATAGAATTGCCGCCCATGCAGCACGCCCGGGCAAATGCTGTTGGTGGTTTAATGGACGGCCGCCTCTTTGTCATCGGTGGACAGAACAAAGATGGCGATGTTGCCTACTGCGAATATTATGTTAGCTCAAGCAATGAGTGGGGAGATTGCAACCCGATGTCCTTACCCAGGGCAGGCGCCGGCGCTGCCGTCATCGGCAACAATCGACTCTATGTAATCGGCGGTGGTCTTCAGGGCGAAGTTCCCTATGCCGAAGTATATAGCGTGGATACCGATTCGTGGAAACAATTCGAAATGCCCATGCTAGAGGAAGGATCGACTTGGCATCACCTCGGCGTAGCCAATGTCGAAACCCGAATCTTCGCAGTAGGCGGTTGGCATTCAGGGGCGGTACAAGCAGATAATTACGTCTATGAACCATTTAAACACAGAACCTTCTTACCGACTGTCGGTGGTGACAGCTAAATCTCACCATTTTGAGGCAATCTGCGCTTCATGACTTCCGACCTTTTGATCAAGACGCTCGAGCAGGCAGAGGCGGCCGTAAAATCACGTAAGCACCGGGAAGCCATCCAATTTTATACTGAATTGCTGGAGCAAACCTCAATCGGAAGTGGTGACCAGATCATACAAGAGGCGCGGTGGATCGCCTTGCGGGAGAGGGGACGGATCTTCACGCTACTTGGTGAACCAGTGGCCGCCCTTGCTGCTTTCGAACAATATTTTGCGGAGGCAGGCAAAAGCAGGCATGCTGTCGATGCCCTTGTTGCCATCGGCAATCAGTGTGCCTACATGAATCTTACAGATCGGGCCATCGAGGCTCATCGTGACGCCTTGCGGCTGGCCGAAAATCTCAACTATCCAGCCGGTAAGGCCATGGCTTTCAGCGGTATGGGTTTGGTATATAGTTACCTCGATCGATCCGCTGATGCGCTTAACTACCTGAGAAAATCTCTGCCGCTGCTGGAACAGGTTGGTGATGAAAATGAGCAGGCACGTTGCTGGAATCGAATAGGTGTTGCTCATGTCCATTTGGGTGAGTTAGACAAAGCCATTGAAGCTTTTCAATCAGCTTACCGTATTGCGAACGAAAGCGATCAATTTGAGCCGGTTGCCCTCGAGACGGCCATCATCTCTCTGAATAATTTAGGCGAATGCTACCAAATCTTATTTGATATGGAGCAGGCATTGCAATATCACCGCCAGGGGCTAGTCGCGGCCGAAGGCATGGAATTACCCTACCTTGAAGCAGATCTACTAAGAAATCTGGGCTTCGAATTAAGTCTCGTCGGTCAGGTCGAGGAAGGTCTCAATTACTTGCAGCGTTCCTTACAACTGAGCATTGAAACAAACCAACCCGATATCGAAGTTCAAGCCCTTTACTCCTTGGCTCTCGTCCATCTTCGCCAGGACGATTTGGTAGAAGCCGAGCGATATGCTCAAAATTTACGCGATCTATCCGATCGTAATTCCAACCAGGGCTCGTTGGCCGAAGCGCTTCATGTTCTTGGTCTTCTTAAAAAAGAAAAAGGCGACGACCTTGCTGCCCAAGGAATTTGGCAGGAAGCTTCTTTTCTGGCCCATGAAACCGGACGCCGCATGTTACTTTGGCGTTTGCATGCCGCTCTGGCTGGAATCGCCGCGAACCCCCAACTCGCCAGCGTTCATAATCGCATTGCTGCTGAAATCATTCAACAAATCGCCCGGCCTATTGAGGATGTTGAGTTGCGGAAAAGGTTCCTCGCCGCTAGGCCGGTCCGCGATGTCATCAACAAGCTCGCCTCCGGCGATTGGGGCGCCTAATCACCCAATCGACCAAACGAGAGAAAAGGCGGAAAACCGGCCTTCAATTCCTTCATAAGGCCTCAGGTTCTGGCATAGCATCGAATAGATCTTTTTCCCGGTAGCCAGGTGGAACTGGGGGATAAACCCGGATGAAGGTCTCCTGGCTAAATACTAGGCGCTGGAGGGACTGGGGAAACAATCTACTGGCACCGGTGCCTCCTCCTTGACTACCATGGGCGGCGCTGGCTTTGACTTTGATATCCCAATAATCGCGATAATCAATTGTCGTGGTGATTTTGGCCGGATCGATTCCGATCTTGGTATAGTCAATATCTTTGTTGCGCCCACCCTGTGTCGGGTCCAGGCCGCGTAGGCGCATCATGAAGATCATGATGCGGACCCACCGGTTTGAGAAGGCATTATAATAAAGTCGTTGAGGCTGGTAAGGTAACAATCCAACATTGGGGCAACGATCGGCCTGACCAGAGGCAAAAAATGCGGCCGTGGTCACTTCATAACTACGAATGTGATCGGGATGGTAATATCCCCCAGTTTCATCATGGGTGATAACAACCTGTGGCCTGATATCGCGTATGAGTTGTACGACCCGGCACACTGTCTTATCATCATCGGAGTTGATGAAGGCCTCCGGATGTTTATTTGCTGCATCGGCTATATAGCCTGAATCCCGGTAACCCAACAAGTGCAGATGGACACCCAAGATGTTGGCCGCATTTTTCAGTTCTTGGGCGCGGGCCTCAATCAAACGGGATCGGTCTCCCTGCCACTTTTCGTCGATGGAACCGGCCGCCCCATCGGTAGCGATGGCTACATGGACCTCCACCCCTTCAGCAACATAGCGAGCCAACGTACCCCCGATGCCATAGGATTCATCATCAGGGTGGGCCAATACGGCCAACAATTTTCTTGTCATCGATGAAAGGACTGCATCACTTGTAGCATTGGCATGAGCCCCAGGCTTTGGATAGGCTGGTGAACCCCCGGCAAGACCATCAAGGCGCCCTGGTCGAATCCTCGACTCAATCTTTGAGCCTCGTGCACAGGTATCAGTTCATCACGATCGCCAACGCTTACCAGGATCTTGCATTGAGCTCGAAAAGCAATTTCCTCAGTCAAGCCATTTTCCGACAGGTAGGCCACCAAATCGGCCGCTTGCCGGACCAGGGCACGCCAGCGGGCAGCTCCATGTTGTACCGCCAATTGGCTGGCATAAGCTGGCGCGCGTTCGCCCAACCGATCCGGATCGAGCTGCTGGGTCATTTGCTCGGCCGCTTCCGGTGTCCAGTAAAACTTGGTGCCATGCATGATCAGGCTGCGGACACGACGGGGCTCAAAGAGATGCAACATTAGCCCCAGATACCCGCCCAGGTTGTAACCAGAAATGCGGACTGAATCCACGTTCAAATGGTCCAACAGACCCAACACATCTTGGACCATGCGGTCCGGTAGAAGGCCAGCAGCCTTGTTTTCCGAACGGCCGTGACCGCGCAGGTCTACATGTAGCAACCGATAGTTCTTGGCCAATGGCTCGACAAACTCTCTCCATTGGGCACTGACTGCGCCGAGCAAGCCGGGTAACAAAAGCATGGTATCTTCGCTGCCTGACCGGCCGTGCAATTCATAATATATCTGGGTGCCATCGTCTGATTTCCAGTAAGCCATCTTATTCTTGAATTTCCAAAAAGATCTATAGTGATTAAATTACTGCTACCGGCTAGCAATGTGAACGCGCAGCGGGCTACTTTCTCAGTCGCCAATAGCGACTGCCATGCCAATAGCGTGTGTTTCTGAATGGGAGAGGGTAATCGACCAGGTTTTTAACCCTTGGGCAACCGCGATCTCCCTCGCCTTGTTGTGTAACACGAGTTCAGGCCGACCGCGTCCATCACAGACAACCTCTACATCCGTCCAGGTGAAGTCGCCGATACCTGTGCCCAAAGCTTTGCCTACAGCCTCCTTTACCGCAAACCGTCCGGCAAGGCTGGTGGCTCGCCCTTCGCAGAAATTCACTTCTTGCGGGGTGAAAAATCGCTCGAAAAATCGTTCCCCATGCCGCTTCATGGCTCGCTCGATACGCACAATCTCAATTAGGTCAATTCCAGTAACTAAATTCATCTAACTTTCTTGTGGGCCAGCCACAGCTATCACTACTTGCTCTGTATTCAAATACTTTTCGGCCGCCATCTGCACCGATTGGCTCGTTATCGATTCGATCTTCGCCGGCAGCTGCTGCAGATAATCCAAGCCCAAATCGTACAATTCGATGTCAGTTATCACGCCCGCCAAACCAGCGCTGGTTTCCAAACCAACCGGCAATGATCCTTGACGATATGCCTGGCTATCCGCTAATTCTTCCTCGGGAATCGGCTCTGATCGCATCCGGTTCACTTCTTGAAAGATACTTTCTAGGGCAAGCTCGACATTATCGGGATCAACGCCAGTGCTAATATACCATGGTGATGGGCCCAGGCCACCGTGAAGACGGCTATAAGCATAGTAGGCCAGGCCTTGTTCTTCTCGAACTTTTTGACCCAGCCGGCCCATCATGCCAAAAACGCCCAAAATGGTGTTGGCCATGCTCGCATCCAGATAATCGGGAGCCGATCTCAAAGGACCGGGCCAGCCAACGACGATGTCGGACTGACTTTTTTTCGGCATTATTACTTGTTTTCGTATCGTAGAGGTCGGCCGCTCTCGGCTAGGGGCTTTAGGCATCGAAACTTGAGACTTCTCCCAATCGCCGAAGACCGCGTTGATTTTGGCTACTACATCTTCGGGTTCGATCCCGCCAACCACAGTAATTACCATTCCCTTGGGTCCATAATAGGCCTCATGAAAATCGACTAAATCATCTCGCTGGATACGGTTGACGGTTTCAACGTAACCATCGACACTCTGACCATATGGGTGATCTTGGTATAGCGATTCCCGAAATGTCAGAGATGCCATCTGGCCTGTATCATTAGCCCTTATCTGTAATCCAGTTAGAATCTCACCTCTAACTGCTTCAATTTGTTCTTCGGGAAAGATTGGCTGCCGCAGAGAAGCCGATAACAACGCTAGCAGCAACTCAAGGTCCTCGACCAAACAATTACCGGCGAAATCAGTTAAATGACGACCTCCTCCAAAAAACAGTGAGGCGCCTACTGACTCCAACTCCTCATAGATTTGATCAAAATCTCGCTCGCCGGTTCCACGCAACAATAGTTCGGCCACAAAATTTGCCAGGCCAGACCTTTCTCGACCTTCGACCAAAGCCCCGGCTATGACGTAGCCTTCGATTACAACCGACTCGGCCTCCGGGTTGTGGTAGGCCAGCACTGTAATTCCATTTTCAATCTCAAAACGATAGATTGACTGTGGGCCAGGATAACTTAGATTTAACATCATATGCCTCAATATCAATTGCCGCTAATCACTGTCGGCCGGAAGCCAGCGCCCTCAGCTCCAAATCCACACCATGTTCCCGGTCCTTTTCTTTCAACATTTAGGAACGGCAGCGACAATAATACCATTCGATCCCTTACTGCAACAAAAGCGAGGGGCCAGCTCAACGCTCAACTTGAAAATCATCGCCACTTTCGAGAGTCAGGTCGACTACGACCTCCCTACCGCCGTAGCCATCAACCAAATCATGGGCGCGTACGCTGACCTGGCTAACACCCTCTGGAATCAGGATCCCGCTCTGGCTCCTGGTAAATGGTTGTTCATTTTCATGTGGGTGTAGCAACAAGCGCGTAAAAGGATCATCCGGATTAGTCTTGAGCACGTTGCCCTCTGGATCGACCACATCCCATCCGTCGGCGTAATCTTCCCAACCCTTATCCGGATGGCGCACCGTGACGTGAAAGGTCCAGCTGCCACCGGTCGAATGAACCGCTCGGACAAACTCCACATCAGCATTTCCAGAGCCGTCGTTCATCGTTTCCTCCACTGGAGTACCGACCGGGATACTCGTCATCTGAGTTTCTGCCGTAACCGTTGAATCCGTTGGCTGTGGCTCGGAAGCAGGTGTGGGGCTGGCTGGTTCGTCACGAGAAAGAGTTGCCGTCAGAATCGGATCAGCTTTCATTGTTGCACTTTCCAGAGTTGTATCTTCTACCTGGCAACCGCTCGCCGCCACAAGCATAATTAACAACAAGATCACCGCGAATAAAAATCTCATCAATATACTCCTCAATTACTTAGACGTAGGTCTCATTGCCTGCCGGATAATACCGGCCGACAGTGCGATTCTCTTTCCTCAGATACTTATTGCGGACCCGGTCAATATCTTCCAGGGTGACATTATTGAGAGATTCGAGTGTTTTTTCATACCAGCGGTGATCGCCTGCGACCATCTCGGCCAGGCCTAACATCTGAGCCTGCCCAGTGACGGATTCACCCGCCATGACAAATTGAGCCTTAGCTCTTTTAAG